>JAJZYH010000011.1 GCA_021798195.1 Thermoplasmata archaeon | reverse complement strand
GCGATCCCCACACCCTCCAGCATCCGGACCGTCTCCCAGAAAATCTCCTGGCGTAAGGGGGCCTGGGTATACCGCCGATAGATGGGGAGGCTCAGCCAGAACCACTGGAGGCTCTCCCGCCAGCTCCGCAGGCGGAGGCCGGAGACGAGGCGGGAATAGCTGCGACCCTCCTTCATCTCGCGAAGGGAGAGCTGGCGCCGCTTCTCGAAGAGTTCCGCCAGCCGGAGGCGGTGCCGGAGATAGCTCCGCTGGGGGGCGGACAGCGTGAGGCGGCGCAGGGTCTTGGAAAGGGCCCCCAGGTTCCGCTCAGGATCCCGTGTGACGTTCCGGAAGAGGTAGTACGCCTCCGTCTCCACGGAGGGGACCCCCAGGACCTGGGAGAAGGCCCGGCACGCCGCGCGGAGCCGGGGCTGCCCCGGTTCCCGCGCCGCAGTCAGGATGGCCTCGATCCGGGCCTTGAGGGCCACGGTCTGGTAGACCTTCTCGAGGGCTTCCGTCAACGCTTCCCGGGAGGCTCCGGAAGCATTGGCCGCGGCGGTCCGGAGGGCCGGGGCAAGCTCGGGGGTCTTGGCCTCCTCCGCCAGGGCCCGGCAAGCCTCCTCGAGCGCCGTCGGATCCCCGGAGGTGGCGGCCTTCGTGATCCGGTCGAGTCCGGTGAGGTACGATCGGAGATTGGGCCGTGCCTTGAACAGGATGTCGATGATGGCGGGCAGCTTCTGGAGCTCCAGCGACTCCCCCAACTGGTGGGTGATGCTGAACACGGGGTTCAGCGCGGACATGGGCTCCTGGAAGATCATGGAGATCTCGGAGCCCCGGACGGCGGAGAGCCGGACCTGCGCCTGCTTGATGACCCGGTGCCGGCGGCGGACCTTGGCGCGGACCGTCCCCTTGATGGGCTTGATCCGCGCCTCCCGTTCCAGGTTCCACAGGAGGTTCGCCCCCTTGAACCAGATCTCCCCGGAGATGATGCGCCCCGGAGGGTCCGACACCAGGCGGGTGATGGAGAAGGCCGTCACGGACTTGCCGCATCCGGTCTCCCCCACGAGCCCCATCGTCTCGCCCCGACGGATGGAGAAGGTGACGCCATCCAGGGCACGGACCACCCCGTCGTACGTGAAGAAATAGGTCTTGAGATCCCGCACCCGGAGGATGTAGTCGTTGTCGGCGGAGTTCAGGGAGTCCTTCGCGTTCGCCCTGGACGCGGGAGCAGAAGGGGCGCCCTCCGTGGTGGCGACGCGGACCGCGGGGCTCACCGGGGGCTGGACCGTGGATGACAGGACTCCTACCTCCTCAGCCTCGGGTCGAGCGCGTCACGCAGGCCATCGGAAAAGAAGTTCACCGAGATGGCGAAGAAGAAGATCACAAGGCCCGGGATCGCGATCTGCCACCAGGGGATCGCCTGACCGGTCACCAGGAAGTTCTCGTAGAAGTTGGAGATGTTCACCGAGGTGGCCGCCATCACTCCCCACTCCGGGAAGAGCCCCCCCTCGCTGGGGAAGATGAGAGGCCCGAAGCCCAGATAGAAGATGGATGCCAGAAGGAGGGGGACCACACCCACGTCCAGCGACATCTGCACGAAGACGGGATAGATGCTGTTGGGGATGATGTGCCGCCGGAGGATCCTTCCAGTGCCGGCGCCGGAAGCTCTCGCTGCCTCGACGAACTTCTGCTCCCGGGTCACGAGTACCTGGCTCCGGACGATACGCGTGTACCCGGGCCACCAGGTCACCACGAACGCCCCGATGACCAGTGCAATCCGCAAGGGGATGCTGGTGGAGATGGTGGAGGAGACCACGGCCAGGATGATGAGCACCAGGAACAGGCCCGGGATGGAGAGGAAGATGTCCGTGAGGCGCATGATGATGTCGTCCCCGATACCCCCCTTGAGGCCGGAGAGGGCGCCCAGGACCAGTCCGATGAGGGCACCGCTCCCCACGACCCCGCCGGCGATAACGAGATCCCACGGGGTCCCCCGGATCTCCCCCTGCCAGATGTTGTAATACTCCTGCTGGGAACTGGTGGCGGCCGTCATGGAGCCGAAGGGGAGGGGCCCCAGGGTGAGGGGGCTCAGGCTGATGGTGGGCGGGATGGCGCCCCACTCCGTAGAGTTGACCGCGACACAATTCCCGGGCGGAGCGGGATTGGGAGGGCTATAGACGCATTGCTCGTATCCCTGGCACGCGGGAGGGGTGTTCCAGGACCAGCCATCGGCCGCGTACGGATTGGGGGTCGGGATGTAGGAGCACTGGACCGGGAGGACGTCATAGGTTCCGTTGAAGGTCTCATTGGGGGGCGAGACCGGCGCAAGGACCGGGGAAAGGACGGCCACCAGGACGAAGGCGATGAGGAGGGCGAGGCCGATGACCGCCAACCGGCTCTGGATGAAGAAGTAGAGGGTCCTCTTCAACTGGGCAAGACGCGGGGTCGGGCGCTTCAAGGGGTCTTTCATATAAAGCCCCAGTCCCAGCACCACGAGGCCGCCCACCCCCGCTCCCACGGCACCGTATTCCAGGGCGCTGGTAACGAGGCTGGGGGTGTAGCTCACCGTTGCGACCACGGGTTCGTTGGCGTTGAGGACATACCACGTTCCCGACTTCAGCCCCGACACCGATCCAGAGGCCTGGGGTCCGGTGAGGTTGAGGAGCACCGGCCCCGCGCCGCTGGAGCAGATCTGGCCCTGGGCATACGAAGGACAGGCTTGGAGCCACACCTGGCCATGGGAATCCCCGAATTGGTAGGAGACCTGGATGGAGTAGGATGCGTTCCCGGGGGCGGTGTGGGTGAACGGGAGCGCCGTGTTCCCGCCCGGGGCCACGGGCCCCTGGGCCAGGAGGTTGTTCGACGCGGGGTCCGTAGCGTAGAGGGCGCCCAGGATCACCCCGACCAGGATGAGGAGGAGTCCCAGATATACGACGAAATGCCTCATGGTCCCTCCTATCCCAGCCTCACCCGAGGGTCGAGGTAGCTATAGATCACGTCCACCGTGACGTTGGCGATGACGATGATGATGGTGAAGAGCACCGTGGTGGCGAAGATCGTCTGGTAGTCCACCGGGGGGAAGACCGCATAGGCAAAGAGCCGTCCCACCCCGTACAGGCTGAAGACCAGCTCAATGACGGGGAACCCGGCCATGAAGCCGGCGAAGCTCAGGCCCAGCACGGTCACGGTGACGTTCAAGGAGTTCCGTCCCGCATGATGGCGGACCACCGTCCGTTCGGGAAGGCCCTTGGCCCGGGCGGTCCGGACGAAATCCAGGTTCATGACCTCGAGCATGCTGTTCCGGACGTACCGAAGGATCACGGCCGCCGCCCCGTAGGCGATGGTCAGGGCCGGGAGGATCAGCCGGAGGAGACTGTCGGCGGCGAGGGACCAGAAGAAGTAGGGCTGGCCCGGCACTCCACCCGGGTGGCCGACGGCGTAGATGAGCGCATCCACCGTAGGGAACCCCGTGGGGCTCGTGGCTCCCATGGAATTCATGAAGGGAGGGAGCTGATTAGGAAACATGGAGAAACAAGCGGGGCTGGGCCAATTCCGGATGATGGCATAGTAGGGGGTGCCCAGACAGTTGCTCGAGGTGAAGGACGGGACCAGGGCGAAATATACCCCCACGATGAGGAGGCTCGCGAGGATGAACCCGGGGAGGGAGAACCCGGAGAAGGAGAACACCCGCGACCCCTGGTCCACCGCCCGGTTCCTGTACACCGCGGAGTAGTTCCCCAGCGGCAGCGCGAACACCAGCACGAAGAGCAGGGAAAGGAGGGCCAGCTCGATGGTATAGGGAAGCCAGGCCTGCATGAGGGTGGCCACAGAGCAGGTGGTCCCGCAGGAGTGGATCTGCGGTCCCCCGTCCGACATGAGATAGCTATTGGGCGAAGTGTAGCCCCATTGGAACGTGAATGTGTGGTACAGGTAGTTGCCGTACTGCACGGGAACCGGTTGGTTCAATCCACAGGAGGCCAGGAGGGAATTGTACGCGGGAGAACCCTCCGGCGGGAACCCGTTCTTGGGCGGACGGGTACAGGCCAGGAGCCGCTCGCTCACCGGGACCCCCTGGGCGATGATGAACGTGATGGTGACGACCCCGATGAGGACGGGGATCATCAAGAGAAGCCGCCGGACCAGGTAGACCCAGAGCTTCATCCCCACACCGCCCCAGGAATCTGGACGAGGTCACGGGAGGTCAAGGCCCACAAATCCTCGGGAGGCCACCCGGTACCGGTATTTATGCGTTGAGGCGATGCGATTTCTCCGAAGGCGAACCGGCATCGTTTTCCCCGCCCAGGCTCCCATGCTGCACAGGTCATTGCGCACCCCAGGACCGCTTGCGGCCGGATCCGACGTTCCCCTCCCCACCGGGCCCTCTGCGCCGGGTGTGCAGAGGGTACGCCGGAACCATCCGCAGGAGATCCCTGCCTTGCCCTGACATGCCCCGGTATATAAGTACAGGATTTGGGAGGAGCGCCGTCATGGCAGCGCCTTCCGCCTCAGACCAGTGGTAGTTGCCCCGTGACGCGGTCCACGTCGCCCACCCGACCCGGACCGATGCCCAAGACCGTCCGCGTCCCCGCCGGGATCTCCGTGTATCCCGCGTCTTCCACGTAGGTCGTGGGGAGCCCCAAGGAAGCCGCCTTGCGACGCAGGCGCTCCAGGTCCTCGAGGTTCTCGCCCCAGACCGCCACCTTCTTCTGCCCCTCCTGGAGCCAGGCTTCCACGTCCTTCCGGTGCCGGCCGAGCCCGTCCACCGTGAGCATCACGGCGGCATGGGCGACCTGCACCGCGATCTTCCCCGGGCTCAAGCCCAGTTCCCGACGGACCACCAGGACCATCTTGTACTCCTCAGGGCCCTTGGACACGGAACTCCTCCTCCCGGCGGCTCACCAGAGCCTCCTTGTCCCCCTTCAGCCTTTCGAGCTCTTCCTGGATCTGTTCACGCTCCCGAGCCGCGGAGCGGGGAAGCTTCCTCAGCTCGTGCCGGAGGCGCCGGGACTTTCGGCTCACCTCCTCCAGAGCCCGGAGCGTGTCGTTCAGGCTTCGGGCTTCTTGATCCGAGCCCTCCGGCCCATGGTCCGCATGGGGGGGAACGCGGGACCAGGCCCCCCGGAGCCACCCCGCCACGAAGAACAGGACGGTGAGCGCGAGGAGGAGGGATTGGAGGAGGGGGTCCTGGGAGCTTACCTGGAAGCTTCCCGGGCCATTCCCCAGGATGAACCCCACGGTGATGGTGAGGGCGAGGCTCGTGACGAACCCCGCCGCCACCATCTCCACCAGACGCTCCCCGTTCCGCTCCAGGGGTCGGACGCGCCACTCGGGGAAGAGGCCCTTCACCAGGAAGAGTCCGGGGACGATGAAGAACAAGGCCAGGGAGCCCAGCGCGAACAAAACGCCCACGACGGTGAGGGCCATTCCCGTCCTCGGGTCTATTCGGGCAGTTTTCCGCCGGCGGCGGACAGCTGCTTCTCCATCTGGCGACGGAGCCGGCGGTTGGACACGAGCCCGTGGGCCTGCTTGCGCGTCTGCTCGAAGTACTTGAGAAGGGCCCGGACCTCCTGGGGCTTGTGTCCGCTCCCCCGGGCGATGCGCTGGACGCGGTCCCCCTTGATGAGATGCGGGTCATCCATCTCCGAACGGGTCATGGAATCCATGATCACCTTGTACCCCCGAAGGCGGTCCTGGGTGGCCTGGACCTGCGCGTCGTCGAGCTTGGCCTGCGCGAGCCCGGGGATGAATGACAGGAGCTTGGAGAAGGGGCCCATCTTGCTGAGGGATTCGATCTGCGTGTAGAAGTCCCGGAGGCTGAACCGGCCCTGCATGAGGTTCTTCGCCGCCTCCTCCGCCTTCTCCTTGTCCTCCAGGGATTCGAACTTCTCCAGAAGGCTCTGGATGTCCCCCATCCCCAGGAGCCGGGAGACGAAGCGGGTGGGCTCGAAGCGTTCCAGGTCCTCGATGTGCTCCCCCGTTCCGACGAAGAGCACCGGGGCTCCGCTCTTCGCCACGGCGCTGAGGGCGCCCCCTCCCTTGGCGGACCCGTCCAGCTTGGTGAGCACGACCCCGGTGAGGCCCACCGCCTTGTGGAACGCCTCCGCGGACCGCCCCGCCGATTGGCCCATCGCCGCATCGAGCACCAGGAAGACCTCCTGGGGTTCGAAGGTGGCCTTGCACCGCCGGATCTCCTGGAGCAGGTCCTCGTCGAGGTTGGAGCGCCCCGCGGTGTCCAGGATGAGGGTGTCGGTGGGGGAGAACCGAGCCAACGCTTCCTGGGCAATGACCTCGGCCCGCCTCTCCTCGCGATGGGCATAGAACCCGGCCCCTGCCTTCCGGGAGAGCTGCTCCAGCTGGTCGATGGCGGCGGGCCGATGCACGTCGGCCGCAATGAGGTCCGCCCGGACCCCCTTTTTCTGGTAGTAGCGGGCCAGCTTGGCGGCGAAGGTGGTCTTCCCCTGTCCGAAGAGCCCCACCAGCATGATCCTCTTGGGTCGGACGTCGTAGGGGCGATCCTCTCCTAGGATCCTCCGGATCTCCTCGTAGATCACACGGACCAGGAAGTCGCGCATGCTGGCCCCCGCCGGAGGCTTCTCCTGCGCCGCTCTGGTCTTGACCCGGTTGGTGAGATCCAGGGCCAGCTGAACGTTGACGTCCGCCTGGAGGAGGGCCCGTTGGATGTCCCGGACCACGTCGGCGACGAGCGCTTCGTCCACCACATTGGACCGGGCGATCTTCGAGAGGACGCTCCGCAGGGAGCTTCCCAGGCCTTCCAGCACCATCGCGCGTTCCCCACGGGTTCCCCTACCTACCTCCGGGGGGGTAGAAGTCGCTTGTGGGGGCCCTGCATGGAATGAACGACCAGCACCTGACGTTCCGGATCCTTCGCCTCCCCTCTACCCGGAGGTCCACGCCCGGGCGGGGTTTGGGCCGTGGGCTCCGTTCGGACAAGGCTCTCCGCGCCCTTCGGGTTTCCCTCCCTCCAGAGGGAGCCCCCCCTTCTCCCCTGGGCAAGTCCCCTCGTGTCAGGTCATGGCACCGCTCAGGAATGTATTTGTGGGCTCGCCGACTGCATTTTCACGATGGCTGCGTCTTCTGCGCCGGCACGCACTCCCGGCAAGGTCGTCCCTCCCCGGCTCAACCCCGTGCGTGTTCCTGTTCCGGAGCAGCAACCCGAGGAGCGGGTCCACAATTTCGGGGAGATCGTGCGCTCCTACAGCCTGGAGGACGCCGTCCTCGAGGCAAAGAGGTGCATCCAGTGCCGTCGCCCCTGGTGCGTGGAAGCGTGCCCCATCAACCAGGACTGTCGGGAGTACATCCGACTCCTCGCCGAGCGCGACTTCGACGGGGCCGCCCGGGTCACTCTCCGGGAGGATCCCCTCGCCAACGTGCTCTGCAAGGTCTGCTACCACTACTGCGAGGATGCCTGCGTGGTGAAGAAGAAGGGAGTACCCATCGCCATCCGGGAACTCAAGAGATCCTCGCTGGAGCTGGGGAACGCGGACCTCACGTACGTTCCCGGCCGCCCCCGCAACCAGCGGGTGGCCGTCGTTGGAGGGGGCCCCGCCGGGATCATGGCCGCCTGGGAACTGGGGATCCGGGGATATTCGGTGACCGTCTTCGAGCAGGAGGACATCCTCGGGGGGCTCGCCATGACCATCCCCAAGTACCGGATGACCGAGGCGGACCTCCGCAAGGACCTGGAGCGGTTCCGGAACCTTGACGTCAAGTTCCAGACCCACACCAAGGTGGGCGTGGTCTTCCCTCCCGAGAAGCTTCTCCAGGAGGGCTACGAGGCCGTCTTCCTCAGCATCGGGACCTCGCTCCACCGGACCCTGGGCATCCCGGGAGAAGATCTCCCGGGGGTGTTCCCCGCCCTGAAGCTCCTCAAGGACGTCAACAAGGGTCACCCCGTGACCCTGGGCCGGAGGATCGTGGTCATCGGGGGAGGCGACGTGGCCATGGATTCGGTGCGTTCCGCCGTCCGGTTGTCCCCGGGGGGGGACGTGACCCTCATCTACCGCCGGACCGAGGCGGAGATGCCCGCCGACAAGGAGGAGGTCAAGGGAGCACGCGAGGAGGGGATCCACTTCGTCTTCCAGAAGGCCCCGGTGCGCATCATCGGGAACGGCCATGTGGAGGGGATCGTCCTGGAATCCATGGAACTCGGGCCCCCCGATTCCTCCGGGCGCCGTCGGCCTGTGCCCATCCCCGGCTCCGAGGAGACCATCCCTTGCGACACCGTCATCGTGGCGGTGGGCCAACGGGCGGATCTCACCGGGTACGGGTCCCAGTTCGACCTCAAGATCGCCCCGGGAGGGTGGCCCGAGGGGAAGGGCCCGGACCTGGCCACGGGCGTGGAAGGGGTCTTTGCCGGAGGCGGGAAATCGGTGGTCTACGCCATGGCCGCGGGAACCCGGGGCGCCGAGGCCATTGACGCCTACCTGCGGAAGAAGAGAGGGGAGGCCCCTCAACCCCGTCCGGATCCCTTCGGAGGAACCACTCCCTTCCAGTTGCCCGCCGGCTACACGCGCGCCAATCTCAATCCGAACCCGGTGAGCGGGTGAAGGGGGACGGGGCCGGGGTCCCTCGCTGGGGTGGCCATGGACCTCGAGGCCGTGAGGACGCGGGAAGGGTCGACCCCTCTCCCGGGGAGCATAGGTTGATTTCCCGTACAGGGGATGGTCCCTTGGGGAGGAGGCAGGCACGCATGGGGAACCGGAGGCACCGGGTGCGGACCCCGCTCCGACCCCGGAAGTCCCTCCTCTTGGCCGCCCTGGGGCTCGGGATCCTGTTCCTGCTTCCCTCGGCCGCCGTGGCCGCGACCCCACCCGGGACGGCGCCGGAAGCTGCCGTGGGACCTTCCCCCGTCGCCGCCACCGTCGCCTCCGCTCTGGGACTCCCGTACACCTACCACCAATTGCTGGGGTTCAATGCCACCCTCGCGTCCCACCTCTTGGACCCCCGGTCGGTCCCTGCGGACCAGATGGTCACCATCGGGATCGCGGTGAGCCCACCGGACCCCGCCGCCCTCCACTCTGCGGCCCTCGCCGTGGCGACCGGAAGGAGCGTCCCGCTCACCGCCCTCCAATTCCGGGAAGAGTTGGCCCCCACCCGGTCCTCCTACGAGGCCCTCCAGCAGTACCTCCAGGGGGCCGGCCTCACTGTGGTGTCCCGCTACTCCGATCACGTCTTCCTGCTGGCGGAAGGGAGCGCAGCCACGGTGAACCGGCTGTTCTCCACGACGCTCATCGAGGGTTCCTGGAACGGCCGCCTGGTCATGACCCCCGCTTCCGCCCCGGTGGTGCCGGCGGCCATCGCTCCGTGGGTCCTTTCCGTCACAGGGCTCAGCACCGGGGTCTCCCCCTTCTCCCTTCCCGTGCAGGAGGTCCGGCCCGTGGTGACCTCGTATGGCTCGCTCATCGGGTGGAACGTCCCGCACGCCATCTACGGCATCTCGCGGCTCTACAACGCCAGCGGGAGCGCGCACTTCGCCAACGGGACCACCATCGGGATCCTCCTGTGGGGGGACGGCTACTCCCCTTCCGACATCCAGACCTTTGCCCAGAACTACTACCCCTCGGAGTTCCCTCCCTTCACGCTCACCCCCGTTCCCCTCGATGGGGCCCCGCCCCCCTCCTCCAGCGCGGTGAATGACCCCAGCGAGGCCCCCTTGGAGCTCACCCTGGACATCGAGTGGGCCGCCTCCCAGGCACCGGGAGCGCACATCGTTGCGGCCTACGTGCCGGATGGCCCCAAATCGAGCAACTACTCCCCCTCCGACGCCCAGCTCGAGGACGGACTGTCCTACCTGGTCAACGCGAGCGGCATGACCGTGATCTCCCAGTCCTTCGGGACCCCGGATGGAGGGGATCCGAGCTTCCAGGCCACCTCGGACTATCTCTACCAGGTGGCGGCCTCCCGGGGGATCAGCGTCTTCGCCGCCAGCGGCGACAACGGGGGCGCCGTACCGGGCCCGGGCGGGAGCTGCGGAACGACGCCCCAGCCCATGTATCCCGCGGCCTCCCCCTACGTGACGGCCGTGGGCGGGACCGCGCCGGTCCTGTCCACCAACATCCTGGGTGCCCCCACGCTCCAGAGCCAACCGGCCTGGCCGTTCAGCGGAGGGGGATTCTCCTCCACGTACACGGCTCCGTCGTGGCAGCTTGTGGGCTCCGCGGACACCGCCATCACCACCTTGGGAGGGGGCCACCGGGGCATCCCCGACGTTTCGGGTCCCGCCGGGAACGACACGATCTACTACAATGGCCAGCTCCTGGAGGGTGCGGGGACCAGCTTCGCTTCTCCCATGTGGGCGGGTATGGTGGACGAGATGACCGCCCTCCAGGGGAGGCACTTCGGCCTCCTGGGCCCGCGCCTCTACGCCCTGGGAGCCGAGCAGGACCAGGGATTGACCCCCCCTCCCTACTACGACGTGACGCAAGGCGAGACCCCGGGCGAGCCCGCCACGTGCCTTTGGTACGCGACGAAGGGGTGGGACCCCGCCACGGGGTGGGGAACACCCCTCAACGCCCTCACGCTCTACGGGGACCTCATCAACGGATACGCCACCCTCAACGTGTCGTTCTCGTCGGCGGTCGTGGCTCCCGGGGCCACGCTTTCGTTCACCGTCCAGGTGACCAATGCCAGCGGACCCATCCCGGGTGTACCCGTGAACCTGACGTTCTATTCCCACCCCCAGTTCGTGGGAACCCAGTCCGTGATCGGATCGGCCACGGTCACCACCGGTAGCAATGGCATGGCCTCCGGGACCTTTCAGGTCCCGCTGGACTATCTCTACTCCCAGATCCTCGTGGAAACGCAGGTCTTCACGCGGTTTGCCGTGGGGAGCACCCTTTCGGTGCTCTCAGTCTCTCCGCTCGCTTCCAGTTGGGGGGCCCTTGCCCCCCTCCTGGATTACCCCATCAACATCGTGTTCTTCCTGTCGGTCGTGGTGGTGGCCACGCTCTTGGGCTATTACCTGGGCCGGTCCCCCCGGACCCCTGGGAGTTTCCGCCGAACTCGACCCCAGAGACGGATCCCACCTCCCATCTCCCCCCCTCCTGGGACCGGCTCGGGCCTGGCTCCGGCCATTACCGGACCGCCCTTGCCCCCATCCTCGTCCCCGCCCCCTCCTCCCCCGGAGGCGGGGGGAATCCAGCCCTGGGTCGGCCCAGCCACAGGGCCGGGGGTATCGGATCCGGTGACATCTCCCTCCCCGACGGGGGAACCTGCCCGGGAACCCGAGCAGGCTGCCTTGCCGCCCCCCGAGAATACCCCCCTTCCGGAGGCCACCGCGGATCCATCTTCCGAGAGCGTCCCCCCGGAGAACGCGAGGGCCCCTCCGGAGATGACATCCTCCCCTCCGGAGGAAACGGCATCGCCGGAGACGGAGAGGGAAGCCCCTTCCCAGCCTACGGGGACCGCGGCTCCGGGAGAGGAGCGTGAGGAGAACGTGGAGGGCCCGCCTGCCGGCCGGGAGACCTCGACCCCGGAAGGACCAGCGGAGGACCGTGCCGGGATCGAGCCCACGACTCCCGAACCCTCGCCGTCGCCGGAGGCTCCCGAGGGGGGTGCGCCTCCGGAGGATACCGCCGCTTCCCCGGAGCCTTCCGGCCTGACGGAGGAGGCGGCCGGCGATCCACTGCAATCCCTTCCCCGACCACTGGAACCACCCGCTTCCGGGACATCGGAGCCCGAGGTGGCACCTCCTTCGGCGGCCGAGCAAAGACCGACAACCCCGCCCGATCCCGTCCAGCGTCCCCGGACCCGGCGGAAGGCGACTCCCGCGGCTCCCGTGCGCGGGGCGAAGGGAACGTCGAGGCCGGCTATCTGCCCCAAGTGCCATCGCCCCGTCCCTGCACGGGCCAAGCTGTGCCCCAGCTGCGGGGCAAAGGCCCGATGAAGAGGTCCCATGGTCTTCTCCTCATTTTCCCGGGCGGGAAGTGGAGGGCATCGGGCCCGGAGGATCCGCGGTGCCTTCGTGGCATTGGTGGCGATCCTTGCGGTCCTGGGCGTCGGAGGCGTCTCCCTGGGTAGCTCCCCGCGCCTCGGGGCCCCCCCTCCCGATGTCCACGCCTCTTTGGCGGCCCACATCACGGTCCCGTTGGGAGGCCTGCAGCCGGTGGCCCCGGCGCCCGCGGCCATGCACCCCCTGGGTGGTGGCGGTGGCATGGCGGGCCCCATCTCGCCGGGCGTGCTCCGGAGCCTGTACGACGTGAACGGGGTCTTGAACGGCTCCGCGGGCCTCACACCGGTCTTCCCCACCCAAGAGGCCATCGGAGTCCTCGTCTGGGGGAACGGGTTCGATTTCTCCGACATCGATCAGTTCCTCAATTCCTCCTATCCGGCCACGTTCCCCCGCCCTCACATCATCCCCGTCCCCACCGGGGGTGCGCCCGCGCCGGGCCCCCAGGCGTGGAACGACCCCAGCAACGGGAGCCTGGAGCTCACCCTGGACATCGAGTGGGCCCTCTCGGCGGCCCCGGGAGCCACGATCTACGCCATCTATGGACCGGCGTCCAGCAACGGACCCACCTCGGCGAGCATTGAACAGAGCCTCGCGGCCGCCATGAACCTCACGAACCTCACGGTCCTCTCCCTTTCCTGGGGAGAGCCCCAGGGGTCCCAGCCGGCCTTCGAGACCCAGGTGAACGCGGATCTCGCGAACCTCACCGCCCGCGGGGTGACCGTCCTGGCGGCGGCGGGGGACGATGGAGGGGATGCCTACGATGTGAACTTCACCAATCCCTGCCAGGGGCCTCCCGATGTGGATTTCCCCGCCGCGAGCCCCTACGCCCTGGCCGTGGGGGGTACGAACCTTTTGAGCGGCCCGGCGACGGTGTGGAACCTGAGTGGCGGGGGCTTTAGCTCCCTCTCCACCGACCCGATCCCATCCTGGCAACGGGTGGGGAGCGCCGCTGGAGAGATGGCGCTCCACGCCGGGCGAGGCGTCCCCGACGTGGCCGCGAGCGCCGTGGACGACCTGTTGGTGTACAAGCAACAGACCTACGTGGCCTACGGCACGAGCTTTGCGTCCCCCTTCTGGGCCGGGGTCGTGGCCGACCTGGCGGCCGAGGTGGGGCACCCCCTCGGCCTCCTCGCGCCCACCCTCTATCAGATCGCGGCCCAGGGGGAGATCGTGGGAGGACCCACGGCCTCCGCGTTCGTCCATGCCACGCAAGGATCGAACTGCGTGACTTCGAGTTCCCCGGGTTGGAACCCCATCGCCGGATGGGGATCCCCCAATGCCACCAGCTTGGCGCTCGCTCTCCTCCACATCCACTACGACCCCCTCTCCGATCCCGTCTCCGTGACCATCGGTCCCGGAGCTCCCTATTCCCCGGGCAAGCTCACCAACGTCTCCGTGACCGTCCCGGCGGGCTCCCCGCTCTCCGGCGGTTCGGTCCAGCTGGTGGTGCTCTCCGCCCTGAACGATTCCCCGGTGCTCCGCCTCCAGGGGGTCCTTCCCGCCAACGGGACGCCCTGGCGGGCGTCCTTCCCCTTCCCCGCCAACACCGGGGGTCGCTACGTGAACATCAGCGCCCTGGTCTCCCAGGGGAACCAGTCGGGTGTGGGGAGCGTGGCCGCCGGCCCTCAGACCCCGTCCATACCACCCCAACCCCCCGCTCCCCTGTTCCAGATCACCGACCTCGAGATCCTCTTCGGCCTGTTCATCCTGGCCTTCCTCCTCCCCCTCGCGTTCTCGGGAAGGAGGAGGCAGGCCGTGACCGGACCCCCACCCCCTCTCCTGGGAGCCCCGCCGCCCCCACCACCGGGGACCGCAGCGGCAACCCAGGGTGCCACGTACGTACCCTTCTGTTGGCGTTGCGGGCAGACCCTCCAGGGGAACGAACGGGAATGCCCCAACTGCAAGGCACGCTTCGGGTAGGTTCGCCCGCACGAGCAGAGTCCGTTGCGGATGCGCGAATAGTGTTAAGGCCGATGAGAGATAGCTTCCGGCCGTGACGGACCCCTCGCCTCCGGATCTGGGCCTCAGCCTGTCGGAGCCGGAGCGGAAGCTCGTCCGGACACTTCTGCGTTCCGGGACCCCCTCCCCCATCCCCGAGGAGGTCCTGGCCCGGGAATCGGGGCTCCCCTCCGACGTCGTCCGGGGGGCTCTGGAGCGCCTCCGGGCCAAGAGGCTCGCCATCCTGGATGAACGGCACGAGACGTTCCACCGCCTGTCCCCCCGGGGGCGGGAGGTCCACCAGCGGGGCCTGCCCGAACGGCGCCTCCTGGAATTCCTGAAGGAGGGGCCACGGACGCTCGAGTCCATCACGGCGAGCGGGATCCTCACGCCGGAGGAGGTCTCGGTGGCCGTGGGGCAGCTCAGGCGCGGGGGCCGGATCCGAGTGGGCCCGCTCCTCGAGGCGGTGCCACCCGTCCCGGAGCGCCTTCCCGAGGAGGAGGAACTGGATGCGCTGGCCGCGGGGCGCTCTCCTCCGGAGGACGCCACGCTCCGTCTCCTGCGCAAGCGGGGCCTCGTGGTGGAGGAGCACCGCTCCCTCCGGTCCTGGAAGCTTTCCCCGGAGGGATCGCAGGTCTCCGTGGCCGCGGACGAGGCTCCCCTCGTGGGGCCCCTCACCGCGGCCCTCCTCTCCGGGGGGAACTGGGAGAAGGTCTCCTTCCGGCCGTACGACGTCCGGGCGGAGGTCCCCCGCGTCGTGGGGACCCGCACCCATCTTTACCTCTCCTGGCTGCGGGAGTTCGAAGAGATCCTCCTGGGCCTCGGCTTCGAGGAGTACCGGACTCCCCTCGTGGAGACCGAGTTCTACAACTCCGACGTCCTCTTCATGCCCCAGGAACATCCGGCCCGCTCCATCCACGACCTCCTCTCCCTCGAGGGGGTGGAGGGGTCCCTGCCGCCCCGGCGCCTCCTCCAGGCGGTCCGGGCGGTGCACGAGGGGCGCCCCCTTCCGCGGCAGAAGGTTCCCCTCTCCCGGGGCTGGCAGGCCCCCTACCGCGACGAGGTGGCGAAGCGCGTCATCCTGCGGAGCCACACCACCTCGACGTCGGTCCGTTACCTGGAGACCCATCCCAAACCCCCCTTCCGGATGTACTGCATCGACACGGTCTTCCGGCGCGATGCCGTCGACGCGTCGCACCACTTCCAGTTCGACCAGTGCGAGGGGGTCTTCGGGAAACGGGGGGTCACGCTGCGCCACCTCCTGGGCCTCCTCACGCAGATGGCCCACGCCCTGGGGATCCGGGAGATCCGCTTCCGCCCCAGCTACTTCCCCTTCACGGAGCCCAGCGTGGAGGGCTACGTCCGGCACCCCACGCTGGGCTGGATCGAGGTCCTCCCCGGGGGGATGTTCCGGCCCGAGGTGTTGCGCCCGCTGGGGATCAAGGTCCCCGTGGCGGCCTGGGGCATCGGG
This sequence comes from Thermoplasmata archaeon, assembly GCA_021798195.1. Lineage (GTDB taxonomy): Archaea > Thermoplasmatota > Thermoplasmata > Lutacidiplasmatales > UBA184 > JAJZYH01. The sequence goes on along the minus strand of JAJZYH010000011.1, from coordinate 33,175 downwards.
ATCACGCGCCTCGCCATGATCTCCCTGGGCGTGAGCGACATCCGGGAGCTTTACACCACGAACCTGGACCTCCTCGCCCATGCGAGGATCTAGGGAGGCGAGGGGGACCATCGGAACCATGCCGCAGTCCAGCCTCTCCGCCGACCGCGTCTTCCGCCTCCTGGGGCGGGAGCTCTCCGAGGAGGACCTCCGGGAAGCCCTCTTCCGATCCAAGGTGGAGTTCCATGGAAGGAAGGACGGGCTCCTGGATCTCGAGGTGACGCCGGACCGTCTGGACCTCCTCGATGAGGGGGGCCTCGCCTGGGAACTCCAGGGGATCCTGAACCTGGCGGGCGGTCTTCCCTACGCTCCGGAACCCGCCCCGCGCCCCGGGGTGGAGGCCCATGCGAACCCCACCGTCTCTCCCCTGCGCCCCGAACTCGTCATGGCCACGGCCTCCGCGCCCCCGGGGCAAGCCCTCGATGCGGGGGACCTCGAGGAACTCGTCCGGTTCCAGGAGATCCTCCACGCGACGCTGGGCCGGGACCGCGTGGCCGCGAGCCTGGGGCTCTACCCCCTGGAACGGATCCAGCCTCCGTTCCGGTACGTCCTGGAACCGCTGGACCAGATCCGGTTCGTGCCCCTGGGAGGGTCCGAGGAGATGGGAGGCCGGGAATTCTATGCCACCCACAGCATGGCGGAGACCTACGGGAGCCTGGGGCGGTCCGAGGGACTCGCCCTCACCCTGCGCGACTCCCGGGGGACCATCCTCTCGCTGCCCCCCGTGCTCAACGCGGCCGGTCCGGGAGAACTGCGTCCGGGGGACCGCGAGATCCTCATCGAGGCTACCGGCACCCGTCTCTCCCGGACCCGGGAGATGGTGGGCATGATGCTCCTCCCGTTCGCCGCCCGGGGATGGAAGATCCACCCCGTGCCCATCCACCGATCGGGGAACGCGGATCCCGGGCGCGAGGCGGTGGAACCCCGGACCCTGCCCGTCTCCAGCGGGTCCGTGGCGCAGGTCCTGGGGATCCGTCTCACGGGCCCGGAGATGGAGAAGGGGCTCCTCGCGGCGCGACTGGGAGTGGACCGGGAGGGAACGGAATGCCTCGTGCGGGTCCCTCCCTGGCGCCCCGACATCCTCTCCTCCCTGGACGTGGTGGAGGATCTGGCCGTGGCGCACGGGTTCGCCTCCCTCTCGCCCGTGCTCCCCGTGGCGCCCTCCCCCGGTCGGACCTTGCCGTTCCGCCGGTTCCTGCGCCGATGGACCCAGGCCGCCCTGGGGCTGGGCTTCCAGGAGATCTACACCCCCCTCCTCATGTCCCGGGAGGCGGCGGAACGGTTCTCCCCCCCGGCGGAGGCTCTCCGGCTCTCCAACCCCGTCTCCCGTGAGTTCTCGCACCTGCGCCCCGTCCTCCGCGCCACGGCGCTCGACTTCCTGGGGCGGACCACCGGCCAGGGATACCCTCAGCGCATCTTCGAGGTGGGACCCGTGGTGGTCCGGGACCCCTCGTCGGAGACGGGGACCCGGACGGACGTCCACGGCGTCCTCCTCGAGGCGGGGAAGGAGACCGGGTTCGCCCGTGCGGCGGGGATCCTGGAGTATCTCACCCGGCTGGTGGGGATCCAGACCTCCCGGGAACCCGTGGATTCCCCCGGGACCATCCGTGGCCGCGCGGCGCGGGTCCGCTGGGCCGGCGAAGACATCGCGGTCTGCGGGGAGGTCTTTCCGGCCGCCCTGGCGGAACTCAGGATCCCGGAGCCCGTGGCCTTCGTGGAGATGAACCTGTCCCAGATCTGGTCGTTGCGCGGGACCCCCAGGGCCCCGGGAACGGGCTCCCCCTCCGTATGACTCGAGCCAGCGGGTGGGGCCTGCCCCGCCTCCGGGCGATCCCTGCGGGGGGAACCCGGGGGATGGCGAGCGCTGGTCTTCCCCGGATCCCCGCGGTTCCCGTTGGGCTCTTGCGCGGTCCTCCCTCGACGCCCCCTCTCGATGCCGCGCCTTGCGGGGACGACCCCCCCCGTGCGGACGCGCCCGGGGGGATCCCCCGTGCGGTGGGCCGGCGCACGGGCCATGCACGTGATCCCCTCGAACCGCGGAACCCACCTCGCTCCGGGGAGGCGTCGACCACGTGGCGCCTCGGTTTGGGGGGTTCTCCCTCCGAGAGCAAGGATCCTTCCGTTGGCTCCGGCGACGAAGACGAGGCGCATGCCTCCCCGATGGGCTAAGGATCCCATGCGGCTCACGGTCGTCCTCACCGCGTTCCGTCGGACCCGATACCTTCCCCACGCCATCGGATCCCTGGCCCGGCAGGAACCTCCATCCGGGGAATGCGAGGTGCTTGCCTACACCGACCCGCAGATCGATCCCCGGGCCTTCCCCCCCATCCCCTACGCCTCCGTGTCCGCCCGGTCGGCCCCTCACCCGAACCTGGGGCAGACCCAGGCAACGGCGATCCGGGAGAGCGAGGGGGATGTCATCGCGTTCCTGGACGACGATGATCTCTTCGAGCCCGGTAAACTGAGAGCCGTCGAGGAGGCCTTCTCCTCGGATGGCCGGCTGGGATACTTCCATAACAGCTTCCGCCCCGTGGATGAGGCGGGGAACCCCCTCCGGGACCATCCCTTCCGGCGGAGCTCGCGGGAGGCGCGGGCCCGCAGGGGAGCCGTCGTCGTCGATTCCAAAGCCATCTGGAGGGTGCTACGGAAGCTGCCCAACCTCGCCCCCGACTTCAACAACAGCTGCATCGCCATCCGTCGGGAGGTCGTGGAACCCTACCTGGACACGCTCGCGAAGATCCCCCTCTCCACCGAGGCGTTCCATTTCTTCGCGGCGGCCACGGGCCCCTGGCGCCTCCGGATCGACCCGCGGCCCCTCACCGGATACCGCATCCACGGCGGGAACGCCTCGGTCCTCGGGGACGGGCAGCGGCCGGACTCCCCCTCGCCCCTTGTCCAGTTCACGGAACGCGCCCTCGAGGGGTACCGGGTGGTGGCGGATTGGGTCACGGAAAGGGGAGTTCCCGAGGCCACACGCGAAGCCCGGGCCATCGTCCGTGTGCAGGAACTCTACCGGATCCTCCGGTCCCCGGTCGTACAAAGGGGGACGATGGTCCGGGCCCTCCTGGAGGCACTTTCCCTCCAGGACACCTACACCTGGCACGTGGAGAAGGGCATCGCCCCTCCCGCGTTCCTCTACCCCCTGCTCCCCGTCGTCGCCCAGAGGTTCTACCGCGCCGGGAAGCGACGCACCCTGTCGAGGGAGTAGGGGTGCCAGGGGGAGGCTCCCCCGGGGAATCGTCCCCCATCCCCCTCGCCCCCCGGGGACCTTATAGTCGTTCTCTCCTTCTTTCCCCGGCATGCCTCGTGCCCCGCGGGCCCCATCGGCGGAAGGCCCCTCTCCCCAAGGATCCCAGGTGGTGGGTCTTGCCGCCCCGGCCTCGGGACCCGACCCTGCCGGACCACCCGTCCCGGGCAGCGCCGGTGTGGAGGATCCGGAGCGCTACCTGAGGAGCCTGGGGTTCCCGGGCCAGTTCCCGTTCACCCGGGGCATCCACCCCACCCAGTACCGCGGCCGCCTCTGGACCATGCGCCAGTACTCCGGCTTCGGGACTGCGGAGGAGACCAACGCGCGGTTCCGGTCCCTCCTCGCCCACGGGCAGACCGGTCTGTCCGTAGCCTTTGACCTTCCCACGCAGATCGGATACGATCCGGACCACCCCATGGCCCACGGGGAGGTGGGACGATGCGGCGTCTCCATCGCCACCGTCGCCGACATGGAGACCCTCTTCCGGGGGATTCCCCTGGATCAGGCCACGGTCTCGATGACCATCAACGCCACGGCGTCGATCCTCCTGGGGCTCACCGTGGTGGTCGCGGAGCGCCACGGGATCCCCCGCTCCAAACTCGGCGGGACCGTGCAGAACGACATCCTCAAGGAGTACGCGGCCCGGGGGACCTACATCTATCCTCCCGAGGCGTCCCTGCGCCTCACCGTCGATGTGATGGAGTTCGCCACCCGGGAGATGCCCCTGTGGAACACCATCTCCGTGTCGGGCTACCACATGCGCGAGGCCGGGGCCACGGCGGCGCAGGAGGTCGCGTTCACTCTCGCCGACGGCCTCGCGTATGCCCGCGCCGCCCAGACCCGGGGGATGGCCCTCGACGAGTTCCTCCCCCGCCTCTCCTTCTTCTTCTCTTCCGACCGGAACTTCCTCGAGGAGATCGCCAAGTTCCGGGCCGCGCGACGCCTGTGGGCCAGTCTGACGCGGGAGGTCCTCGGGACTCGATCCCCCCGGTCGCAGCAGCTCCGGTTCCACACCCAGACCGCCGGTTCCTCCCTCACGGCCCAGCAGCCGGAACTCAACGTGATCCGGACCACCCTCGAGGCCCTGGCGGCGGTCCTGGGGGGGACCCAGTCCCTCCACACCAACGCCCTTGACGAGGCGTTGGGGCTTCCCACGGAACCCTCGGCGAGGCTCGCCCTGCGGACCCAGCAGATCCTGGCCGAGGAGAGCGGGGTGCCCTCCACCATCGACCCCGTGGCGGGCTCCTGGGCCATCGAGGACCTCACGGATTCCATCGAGGAGGAGGCCCGGCGCTACCTGGAGGAGATCGAGAGGAGAGGCGGCGCCATCGAGGCCGTGGCCCAGGGGTACTACCAGCAGGAGATCGCCCGCGAGGCGTACCGGACCGCCCGCGCCCGGGAGATGAAGCAGGAACTGGTGGTGGGCGTCAATTCGCACGTGGAGACCGAGGAGGGGTTCGCCCTCTTCCCGTCCCGTGGGCGCAGGAATAAGGGCACCGAGATCCTCCGCGTGTCCCCGGCCCTCGAGGCCCGGGCGATCCGGAAGGTCCGGGCGTACCGGGCCCACCGCGACGCCGTTGCCACCCGCGAGGCGCTCGAAGGGCTTCGCCACGCCACCGAGCAGGGGAAGAACGTCATGCCGCACGTCATCGACGCCCTGAGCGCGCGGTGCACCCTCGGCGAGATCGCTCAGGTTTGGCGCGAGGTCTTCGGGGAGCACAAGCCCTCGCGGCAGTTTTAACCCCCGCCGGCCTCCCGCCCCCCATCCGAGGGGTGTCCATGGACGCACGTTTGGACCATGTGGGGATCGCCGTCCGTGACCTTGCCGAGGCCATTCCGCGCTGGGAACGGACCATCGGGGTCCGCGCCTCCCCCCCCGAAGAGGTCTCCCCCCAGCGCGTCCGGGTCTGTTTCCTCCCCGTGGGGGATTCCCACCTGGAGCTCCTGGAACCCACGGCACCCGAGTCCACCGTGGCCCGCTTCCTGGAGAAGCGGGGGGAGGGGCTCCATCACGTGGCCTTCGCGGTCCCGGACCTCCGGGCGCGGCTCGACGAGCTGCGCCTCGAGAAGGTCCGCCTCATCGACGAGAATCCCCGGCGGGGCGCGAGGGGAAGATGGGTCGCCTTTGCCCACCCCTCCCACTTCGGCGGGGTCCTCACGGAGTTCGTGGAGGCGGAAACGGGGGAGTCCCCATGACCGGGGCTTCCGGCATCCGGGACATCCATCTCCGGAAGATCTACGACAGCCGGGGGAATCCCACCGTGGAGGCGGAGATCCGCATCGAGAACGGGACGATGGGCCGCGCGGCAAGCCCCAGCGGGGCGTCCACGGGCCGCCACGAGGTGCGGGCCTTCCCGGAAGGGGGCGTGGATGCCGCCATCGCCCATTTCCTGGAGCGGGGCCGACCCCGGCTCCTGGGATCCCCCGTGGACGACCAGGCGGCCTTCGACGGCCACCTGAAGGAGTTGGATGGCACCCCGGACCTCTCCTATTTCGGGGGGAACACCTGTACGGCGCTCTCCGTGGCCCTTTCGAGGGCGCTCGCCGCCAGCCGGGGCGTCCCGCTGTGGAAGGCGATCCCCCAGTCCGCGGGCCACCCCTCGCGGCCCCCCGCCCTGGTGGGGAACGTGATGAACGGAGGCGTCCATGCCGTCGGCGGGCCCGACATCCAGGAGTACATCGCCTACGTGGAGGCGCCCACGGCGCGCGCCGAGGTGGAGGCCGTGGTGGCCGTCCACCGGGCGGTGGGGCGCCGCCTCCGGACCCGGTTCCCCAAGGCGGCCCTGGGCCGGGGGGATGAAGGGGGTTGGGTCGCTCCCCTGGGCAACGTGGAGGCCCTGGAGATCCTCGGGGAGTCCTGCGCCGAGGTCCGGGACGAACGCAGGTCCCAGGGGGTCTCGGTCCGCCCCGGGCTCGATCTCGCCGCCAGCGAGTTCTACCAGGACGGACGGTACCGCTACAAGGACCAGACCCTGGACCCCCAGGGCCAGCTGGGGTTCGTCCTCCACCTCGTGGACCGGTACGGTCTCGCGTACGTGGAGGACCCCTTTGACCAGGACGACATGGACCATTTCGCGGCCCTCACCGCCCAGCTCTCCCCGGGGGATGCCCTCGTCGTGGGCGACGACCTCTACACCACGAACCCGCGGCGCGTGGAGGAGGGCATCCCGCGACGGGCCACCAATGCGGTGCTCATCAAGGTGAACCAGGTGGGCACTCTCACCGACACCCTGGCGACCGTCTCGCGCACGAGGGCCGCCGGGTGGAAGACCGTCACATCCCACCGGTCCGGGGAGGTCCCCGACGCCTGGCTGCCCCACCTCGCCATCGCCTTCGGGAGCCGGGGGCTCAAATGCGGCGTCCTGGGGGGCGAACGGATAGCCAAGCTTAATGAACTAGTACGCGTCGCCGAGGCGGAGACCTGATCCCTTTCATGGCGGCCAACGACATCCAGGAGGTCCCGGAGCAGAAGATCCCCGACTCCGAGCTCCTGGTCCCCGAGGACACCTACCTGACGAGCGGGGTGCACATCGGCACCCAGCAGAAGTCCGCCAGCATGCGGAAATTCATCTTCAAGGTGCGCTACGACGGCCTCTACGTCCTGGACATCAAGGAGACCGACCGGCGGATCCGGCTGGCCGCGAAGTTCCTCTCCCGCTTCCCTCCGGAGAAGATCCTCGCGGTCTCCCAGCGCCAGTACGGGCAACGGCCCGCCCGCGTGTTCGCGAAGACCGTGGGGGCGGTGAGCTTCTCCGAGCGCTTCGTCCCGGGGTGCCTGACGAACCCCAACCTCCAGGAGTACTTCGAGCCCAAGGTCCTCCTGGTGGCCGATCCCGCCACGGACCAGCAGGCCCTCTCCGAAGCGGTGAACATCGGCATCCCCGTGGTGGGCCTCTGCGATGTGAACAACGAGACGCGCAACGTCGATCTGGTGATCCCGGCCAACAACAAGGGACGGGTGTCCCTGGCCACGGTCTACTGGCTCCTCACCCGGGAGCTGCTCCGTGAACAGGGGAAGATCACCGCGGAGTCCCCCTACACGCTCACCCTCGAGGATTTCCAGGCCCCCCTCTGATCCACCCCGGGGTCGCCTCGTCCGCCGCGGGAGGCGGGAGGGTTTCCCCCCGCAGGCTCCGAACCGGGTCGGGCGGGATGGGATCTGGGTCCCCGACGGGTCGTTGCCGAACCCAAATGCTTTTAAAGGCAAAATGGCGTGGCGCGAAGCACCCGAACGTGAAGGCCGACGCTAGTTCTCCCGATGTGGATGCACACGTATCCGTATCGGGCAACACCTCCGGTGGCCTGGCGGACGTCGTGGCGCCGGCCCGAGGGTGTCGGAGCTGCGGGAGCGTGCACCTCACCCGCGATGAGGTGCGCGGGGAGATGGTCTGCAACGACTGTGGCCTCGTCTCCGACGACATGAGCTCCCTCATGAGCGACCGGGCTCCCCGGGGCCCCAAGGAGGACACGGGCCGGGAGGCCCGGGGCTACGGCCCCGCGATGAATCCCCTCATGCCGGACAAGGGACTCTTCAGCGACATCGGGATGCCCACGCGGGACTTCCAGGGCAACGCCCTGTCGCGCACGACGTCGCTCAAGTACTACCATCTCCGGAAATTGAACCACCGGCTCCGGTCGGGCCGGACGCACCAGAGGAACCTCTCGGTGGCCCTCGACGAGCTCAACCGCCTCGCCGGGTCCTTGGGACTTTCGCGCGAAGTGCGCCTCTCGGCCACCTACATCTACCGGAAGGCGCTGGAGAGCAAGGCCACCCGGGGGAAGAAGATCGTGGCGCTGGTGGCGGCGAGCATCTATGCCGCGTGCCGCCAGTGCCGGGTCCCCCGGACCATGAAGGAGATCGTCTCCCAGTCCAAGGCCACGAAGATCGAGGTGGGGCGCGCCTACACGGTCCTCGCCCGGGAGCTGCGCCTCGGGCTGCGGCCGGTGGAGCCCCGGGATTACCTCGTCCGCTTCACCCAGGACCTCAACCTCTCCAAGGAGGTCCGCCAGAAGGTCCTGGACATGCTGGCCCAGGTGGAGAAGATCTACTCCACGAGCGGGGTCCTTCCCAACGGGATCCTGGCCACCATCATCTACATCGCGTCGAACCTCCTGGGAGAGCCCCGGAGCCAGGACCGCATCGCCGCGGTGGCCAACGTGACGCCTGTGACCATCCGGAACCACTACAAGGAGCTCCTCAAGCTCCTGGGACTGCCCCGGAACCTGGCGAACCCGTCGGCGCACCTCGCCGCCCCGACGTCCCCCCCGACCCCGTCCCTCCATTGAGCCCCGTTCCGGAGGCGTTCTCCGGCCAAAGCCGAGGCCGGCGACGGCGGAACGGGGCACAGTTAAACGCACGTGCGGGATGCACGGCAGGGATGGGGAAGGTTCCAGTCCTTTCGTACTCGGGCTTCCGGACATACTCCGAATGCCCCCAGCGATGGAAGTTCCTCTACCTGGACCGTCTGCCCGAAGCCCCCCGGAGCTACTTCAGCTTCGGCCGCTCCATCCATTCCGCCCTGGAAGAGTTCGTGGCGCCGTTGGTGGCCACGCCCTCGGGGGGGGACGGTCGCCGGTTGGGGCGGCAGACGACGCTCCTCGATTTTCCCGGGGAGGCTCCCCGGATCCTCTCCGTGGAGGAGCTCCTCGCCCTGTACGAGAGGCACTGGGTCCGTGAGGGGTATTCCAGTCCCGAGGAGGAGAAGCGCTACTTCGACCTGGGTCGGGACCTCCTCATCCGGTTCCACCGGGTGTTCTCGGCGGAGCTTCCCATGCCCCTCGCCGTGGAAAAGGAACTCGCGACCACCGTGGAGGGCCTTCCGGTCCATGGGATCATCGATCGGATCGACCGGCGCCCGGAGGGGGGCCTCGAGGTGCTGGACTACAAGACCACCCGGGAACTCTCCCTCCGGGATGCCGCCGAGTCCGACCAGCTCACCCTCTACCAGATGTTGGTGGAAGGGAACTACGATCTCCCCGTGGAAAGGCTCACCCTCTACCACCTGCGCTCTCTGACGCCTCTGCGCTCCCCCGCCCGGGACCGGGACCGCGTCGCCGACCTCGCCATGCGCCTGGGGGAGGTGGCCGATGGCATCCGGTCCGACGACCAGGATCCCACGCCGGGGCCCTACTGCAAGTGGTGCGAGTTCCGTCGCCTCTGCCCGGAGTTCCGGGAGGTGCCTTCCCAAGACCGGGAGCGGGTGGCCGAACTCGTCCGCCGGTATCGAGAGCTCCGGGCGCGCCCCTCCCCGCTCCCTTCCGAACTGGAAGAGGTGACCCGGGAGATCCAGGCGGAGGCGAAGCGACTGGACATCCGTCGGCTCCCGGGAGCGAACGGCTCGCAGATCCACCTCCGGAGGGAAGCCCGCTGGACCGTGCCCCTTCCCGAAGCCCTCGCCCGGTTCCCCGTCCATGGGGTCCGGCCCCCCTCCCCTCCATCCGATGACCCCGACCGGGTGGCTCTTCGGCGGCACGACCCACGGCTTCCCCCGGCCCTGCGCCGGGAGCTCCTGGCCCTCACCTCGCGGGAGGTCAGCTGGCACCTCGATCTGGAAGGTCCGGGGGCCTTCTAGCCCCCCGGCCTCTCCCTCTCCCCCTTCCTATGCCGGGGGGAGACTCGAGAAGTACACTGTGGTGAGGATCGCCTCTTCCGTGACGCCGGGGTTCGGGTTGTAGAGCAGGAACCCGTAGTTCCCCGTGAGGGGGGCCGTGAAGTTGAACCACATGTGGGTGAGCGGGGCCGACTCATAGAGGGGATGCTCCACGAGGTGGGTCCAGCTCTCGTTCCCCGGGGCGTTCACGATGTAGAAGACGAGCGTTCCGTTAGGGGGCCCCAGGAGGGTGAAGTTCCCCTCGATCATGTCGTCGCCCGTGACAAGTCCCACCACCCCCGAGACGTTCCCGGAAGGGATCGTCCATGTCGCCTGCTGGGTGAGGGGGTCCTGGACCGGAGGGTTCCCCGCATTGGTGAGCTCCGGGTAGATGGCGGCGGTGGCGAGGCCCAGCATCCCCACGATGAGCAGGACCCGGATGGAGTAGGCGAAGGCCTTGCGCCGCCGGGGGCTTTCCAGGACCCAGTTGAACCCCTGCTTCACCACCCGGGTGGGTCGCGGCTCGGTCTCCCGGATGGGCACCTGGCCCTCCTTCATGAGGTCCGAGAGCCAGGCCGCGGGATCGGGAGCTTCCTTGGGCGCGTCGGCCATACCATCCGAGACTTGGGAGGGGATGTATCAAGCCGTCGTATGAACCCGGCCGGTCCTCCTCCCCCCGTGGGTCCACGGGGAGCGGGACCGGACGGGTCCGCCGGCATCCGAAAGTCCCATATGGGGCATCGGTTTCTCCACCGTATGGGAATCGAACTTTCCACCGAAGAATCCCTTGGTGGCCTCCAGGGGAAGACCCCCACCATCACCACCATCTGTTCCCACTCGAGCCTGCAGATCTTCCACGGGGCCCGCGTGGAGAAGTTCCGGACGCTGGGGGTCGCCGAGGGGCACCCTCCCCGATTCTACGACGCCTTCCCGCTCGCGAAGCCGGATGAGTTCCTCGTCCTCCCCAAGTTCTCCCAGATCGCGCGCCACGAGAAGCGGCTCCGGGAATCGGCCTCCGTGATCGTCCCCACCGGCTCGTTCGTGGAGTACGTGGGGCCCGCGGTGTTCAACCAGCTCCGGATCCCCGTCTTCGGGAACCGGCGGGTCATGGAATGGGAGTCGGACCGGGAGAAGGAGCGCATCTGGCTCGAAGGGGCCGGAGTGGCCATGCCCCGGAAGTACCGCTCCATCGACGAGGTGGATGGACCGGTCATCGTGAAGTACTACGGGGCCAAGGGGGGGCGCGGTTTCATCCTCGCCAAGGACCGCAAGGACCTCGAATCGGTGGAGATCAAGGGCCCGCACGTCATCCAGCAGTACGTCATCGGGACGCGCTATTACATCCACTTCTTCTACTCCCCGCTCAAGGAATCCGGGTACCGGGTGGGTCACGGCTCCCTGGAGCTCCTGGGCATGGACCGCCGGGATGAGGCGAACATCGACGAACTCTACAAGCTGGGGAGCCAGGAGAAGCTCCTCCGTTCGGGGATCCGCCCCACGTTCGTGGTCACCGGGAACGTGGCCGTGGTGCTCCGGGAGTCGCTCCTCCCCCAGGTCTTCGAGATCGGGGAGCGCATCATCGAGAAGTCCATCGAGCTCTTCGGCGGGATGGTGGGCCCCTTCTGCGTGGAGGGGATCATGACCGAGGAGCTCGAGTTCAAGGTCTTCGAGATCTCCACGCGGATCGTCGCGGGGACGAACCTCTTCATCCGGGGATCCCCGTACTCCGACATGCTGGCCCCGGAGCTTTCCACGGGACGCCGCATCGCCCAGGAACTCCGGCAGGCCATGGACGAGGAGCGCCTCACGGAAGTCCTGAGCTAGGGGGCGGGCGACTCTCCCCCACCCATTCCGTTAAGTGGCCTCGGGCTTCCCCCACGCCCCGATGGCGGAGGCGCTCCACGCCCGGGGTCTTGGGCGGAGGTACCACTGGAGGGGCGGGTTCCACGATGCCCTCGTGGGCGTGGACCTCACCGTCCCCTCCGGCTGTGTCCTGGGACTCATCGGGAGGAACGGGGCCGGGAAGACCACGTTCGTCCGCATCTCCTCCACCTCCCTCCTGCCCACCTCGGGGTCCTTGGAGGTCCTGGGGTTGGACGTGGTCACCCAGGCCGACGAGGTGCGGGAACGCATCGCCGTGATCCCCCAGGAATCCCGGCCGCTCTACTGGATGACCCCCCTCGAGCTCGTGAGCTATTATCTGCGCCTCCGGGGAGCCCCCGTGCGGGAGGCGCGGGCCCGCGCCAAGGATGCCCTGGCCCAACTGGAGATCTCGAAGTGGGGAGATACGCAGGTGAACCGCCTTTCCGGAGGGCTCCGGCGCCGGTCCATGGTGGCCATGGTGATGGCCTCCGACGCCGAGGTCCTCTTCCTCGACGAGCCCACCACGGGTCTCGATCCGCTCGCCCGGCGGAGCGTGTGGGAGGCGATCCGGAAGGCCTCCCGGGAACGCCGGACCGTCTTCCTCACCACCCACTATCTGGAGGAGGCGGAGAACCTCTCGGACCGGCTCGCGGTCCTGGAGGGAGGCCATCTCCTGGCCCAGGGGACCCCGGCGGAGATCGCCTCGCGGGTCCAGTATCCCTACCGGGTCACCGTGGAGAGCGGGTTCCGCCGGGAGGACCTCGCTCCCTACGGCCCGGTCTCGCAGATCGGGTCCCGCTGGCTCCTCTTCACCTCCGAGGCGCCCGCCCGGGAGCTCTCCCGGAAGGCCCTGGAGAAGGGGGCCCGGATCTCCCTGGGTCCGGTGAGCCTCGAGGACATCTTCGTCCAGATCGTGGGGAAGGAGATCGAGGCGGAGGAGGTGGGGGAAGATGCCGCGACATAGGATGCGGAGCCTCTGGGCCCTCATCTCCATGAACGGCTTCCTTCCCCTGAGGCGCCAGCCCCTCTACCTCATCAACACCCTCACGAGCCCGTTCTCCTTCCTGTTCTTCTTCTACATCATCGCCCCCCATAGCCTCCTTCCGTACGCGGTGGCCGGCGGGATGATCCTCACGGTCCTCTCCATCGGCACGTCGCTCCAGGCGGATCTCACGCACTACAAGCAGGACCTGAAGCTCCAGGAGATGGTGGTGGCCTCCCCGGTGAGCGCGGGGGTCTACGTCACCGGCATGGCCCTCAGCGAGTTCGTCTATTCCATCCCGGGCATGGCGGTCTTCGTCCTCCTCTCCCTCTCCTTCCACTCCTACCTCCTCCTGGGCGGACTCGGGGTCTTCGTGGGATTGGTCCTCCTGTGGATCTTCGCGAGCGCCCTGGGATTCACCCTGGCCACCTACCTGCAGGACGTGCGGGAGACCTTCGTGATCTCCCCCCTGGTCTCCATCGCGCTCTCGGTGATCCCCCCCGTGTACTACCCCATCGCCTTCCTGCCAGCGTGGATACGCCCTCTCGCCTACGCCATCCCCACCACGTGGGCGGCGAACCTCATCCAGGGGTCCATCGGGGCACCGGGGGCCTCCCTCTCGCTCTCCCAGGCCTTCCTCGACGTCGCGGTCCTCCTCCTCGCCGCGGCCATCCTGTTCCTGGTGGCCTGGAAGAAGGCCCAATGGCGCGAAACGTAGCTCCGGGCCCTCTCGGAACCTCGGCGGAGCGCCCGGATGCCCGGTGTCGTCCGTCCCGCGTGGGAACGTTTATGAACGTGGGCCCTCCTCGGTCGCTCCGCATGCTTTCTGTGGCGGATACCCGCGCGTTTTCCTCGCCGGAAGAACGGTTTCAGCACTGTGCTTGTTGCGGAAAGGAACTGGTGGTCCTCCCCCAGGATCGGCGGGGAGGGTTCTGCCACGATTGTCTTTCCCTCGTGGGTCCGGCGCCCACCCAGTGCCCCTCCTGCGGCGTCCGGATGGACGCCTCGGACCACCGGGAGGCCGAGTGCCTCTGGTGCGGCTGGTCCCCGCATCAACCCTGAGGGTGCCTCCCCCCTCGACCGGGCCCTTCCGAGGCCCGTCATGTTCATATGAGGCCCCACACTGCCTCGCCCGGGCGTGCCGAGGTGGCTCAGTCCGGTACGGCGCGAGTCTGGAAAGCTCGTGGTGGTCTCCACCGCGGGAGTTCAAAGACCGGTGGGGGGACTTCCCCTCCGGTGGAAACTCTCCCCCTCGGCGCCCCTTCGCGCGGAGCGTGACGGAAGGTCCATGGCGATGTCTCCCGAGAACATCCCCGAGCCACGGTACCGGGAAGCCCTGCGCGAGGCGGCCCGGATCATCTCCCAGGGGCCCCCGGGGGCCCCCGCCCTGGAGAGGATCTGCTCCTGGCTCCGGCGAGGATTTTCCCATTACAGCTGGGTGGGGATCTACCTTCTCGAGGGACGGGAGCTCTTCCTGGCGGCCTGGGACGGAGAGCAGGCCACGGAGCACACCCGGATCCCACTGGACCGGGGGATCTGCGGGATGGCGGCGAGGGAGCGGCGGACGGTGACGGTGGATGACGTGAGGAGTTCCTCGGACTACCTCGCTTGCTTCCTCGATACCCGCAGCGAGATCGTGGTTCCCATCCGGGAGGGAGGGGAGGTCCTGGGGGAGATCGACATCGACGGGAAGGCGGTGGCGGCCTACGATGCCTCCGATCGCCGGTTCCTGGAGGCGATCGCGGTCCAGCTCATCCCGCCGGCCCGGGCCGTGCTCGCGGCTCCTCCCGGGCGAGGGTCCGGAGGCGCTTCCGGATCCGTTCGAGGCTCCGGGACCTGAGATCCTCTCCCTGGACCGCGCTCGCGAGGGCCCGGAGCCTCTCCTTCGGTTCCCCGGAGAGCTCCTTGAGGTCCCGCGCGAGGAGGCGCAGGGCCCGCGTCAACTCGTCCACGATGGGGAGGTCCGCGGTGCGCGAGGTGCGCGAGAGCGGGTTGAGATCGATGGAGATCACGCACTTCCCGGCGGCACGGAGCGCCTCTGCCCGGTCCCCGTCCTCCAGGGGAACCACCACGAGATCCGCGCGGAGGATACCGCGGGCGTCGACCCATCCCCGGTCGGAGGGGAGCCCGCGCAGGCGTGCGGTGGGTCGGATCCCGAGGATCTCCCGCAATCCCGCCCTTTGGAGCACCTGGGCCACATCCCGGGCCCGCTGGGGGGTGCGGTGGAAGAGGTTCACCTCCACGCGGAGGCGGGGGTAGCGAGCCACCAGTCGGGCGACGTCCCGCGCGGCCAACGCCGCCACGTTCCCGTTCACGGAAAAGACGGGGCGGCGCGCCAGGAGGATCCGTGCCGCCGCGGCCCGGATGGCCGCCCGGGCCTCCGGCGAGGTCCGCTCCCCCAGAAGATAATCGAACGCCTCCCCGCGGCCGTGGGCCATGAGCCCTTCTGGAGCCACAAGGCCCTCCCGCATCTTCTCGGCGAGATCGGCCCGGACCCGGAGGCTCCGGTAGCGCGGATGCGTTCGGGGGATCACGGTCATGAAGGGAATCCCTGGCGCCCCCGGAACGTCCCTCCCCTATTTCGTCTCCTTGGTGGGGCATGGCGTTCTTCCTCCGGAGGTCCCAGGGGGGTCCAGCGGGGGGCGCGGACCGGCAGGCGACCCGCGAACCGGATCCCTCCCGGACGCACCCGGACCCGACAACCCAGGATGTGCACCCCCGCCGCCGCAGCCCGCTCCACCGCCCGGGAGAACCGGGGGTCCATGGCACCGTAGGGCCGGATCTCCCTCACGTCGCACCTCTGGGCCACGAAGAGGAGGGCGGCACGACCTCCGGAGGAGGCGAATTCCGTGAGCCGGTCCACGTGATGGGCCCCCCTCCGCGTGGGGGCGTCCGGGAAGAGGGCCGCCGGGCCTCCACGGAGGTTGGAGCTCTTGACCTCGAGGAGCGCGCGGGGAGGCGCTCCGGGAATGCCACCCACCGATCCTTCGTCGAACCGGCAGTCCATCCAGGGCACCTCCCGCCGCCAGGGCCCCCACGCGGAGACCTCGGGGAAGAGCCACCCCTCCCCCAGCCACTGGTGGACGAGGTGGTTCGTGATCACCGCATCCACCGAAACGAGAATGGAAGGGTCGGCGGGGGACTCGACGTCCACCAGCGTCCATCGGGTGGACCGAGGGGATCCCGGAGAGGCGCTCACCACGTGCCCCCACGTGTCTCCCTCCCGCAGGAGTTCCCGCATGCGTCCGGGATTCCTCAGGTGGGCCGGGAACACAGTTCCCGGGGGACCTTCCACCTCGACGAGGAACCGGTTCTTCCGCTCCCGGAAGCGGACCCGTCGGATGTCCCCGGGATACCGGAACTCCGGAGGGGTGCGCGAAGGGCCTTCCGGAGGACTCCCATATTTCCGGGAAGGCACGGGTTCCGCTCCCCGGGGAGAGGGCCCCCTCAATGGAACTCGGGCCCCAGGAGCTCGCGGGCGACCACCAGGCGTCGGATCTCGCTGGTCCCCGCCCCGATCTCCAGGAGCTTCGCGTCGCGCATGAGCCTCTCCAGGGGAAGGTCCCGCATGTACCCGTACCCGCCGTGGATCTGGATGGCGTCGAGAGCCACCCGGGTGGACGCCTCGCTGGCGTACGTGAGGGCCGCGGCGGCGGGGCGTCCCGCGCGGCGGTCCTGCGCCACCGAGGCCAGCGCGTGGTAGAGGAGCCATCGGGAGGCCTCGAGCTGCATGTACATGTTGGCGATCTTCTCCTGGATCATCTGGAACCGGCCGATCTTCTGCTGGAACTGCTCCCTCTCCCGGCTGTACCGGACCGAGAGGTCGAGGCACTCCTCCATGATGCCCACCGGGATGGCGGCCAGGACGGCGCGTTCCACGTTGAGCCCGCTCATGAGGATCTCGAGCCCCCGGTTCTCATGGCCCAGGAGGTTCTCCTGGGGTACCTCCACGGCATCGAAGGAGAGTTCCCCGGTGGGGGATCCGCGCATGCCCATCTTGTCCAGCTGCCGGCTCACGGAGAAGCCGGGGAACCCCTTCTCCACGATGAACGCGCTGATGCCCCGGGCCCCCTTCTCCGGCGCCGTCTTGGCATAGACGAGGAGCGTGTCGGCGATGGGGCCGTTGGTGATGAACTGCTTGGAGCCGGTGAGGACGTAGTGCGCTCCCTTGCGCTCCGCCCGGGTGCGCAGGGAGAGGGCATCGGATCCCGCGCCCGGTTCGGTGAGCGCGAGGGCCCCCGTCTTCCGTCCGGAGGCGAGGTCGGGAGCATACTTTTGCCTCTGCTCCTCGCTCCCGTTCCGGAAGAGGTTGTCCAGGCACAGGTTGGAATGGGCTCCCACGGAGAGGGCGAGGGCGGGGCTCACCCGGGCCACCTCCTCCAGGATGAGCGCCTGCGCCACATAGTCCCAACCGCCCCCCTCGAGCTCCGACGGGACGGTGGGTCCCAGCAAACCTTGCTCGCCCATCCGGCGGAAGACCTCCGCGGGCCAACGGTCCTCCCGATCCATGGAGTCGGCGACCGGGGCGATCTCCTTCCGCGCGAAACTCGCCACCGCGGCCCGGAGATCCCTCTCCTCGGGGCGCAGCTCGAGGTCCATGGCGGTCCCACGGGGTGGGAAGCTTAAGCCTTCTCGGGAGGGCCCCCCCGGGCCACGGAGCGCAGGTCCAGATGGACCTTCCACGCGGCCCGGCGCCGGGGATAGTCGGAGCGGAAGTGGGACCCCCGGCTCTCCTCCCGGGTGAGGGCTCCCCCGGCGATGAGGAGGGCGGTGAGGGCCGAGTCGGCAAGGGGATCCCTTCCGTCCTCGGTGCCCGGAGGAAGAGCCCCTCCTTCCATGGCGCGGCGTTCCAGGCGCCGGACGGCCACCTCGAGCCCGGTCCGGTCCCGGAGGATCCCCACGTTCGTCCACAGGAGCCTCCTCAGGTCCTCGGGGGACCGGAGGGGTTCCACCCCGTCTTCCCCGGAATCCGGGGGGAGGTCCCGAGGGATCCCCATCTCCCGGGGGGAAGGGGGAACCCCTTCCCAGGCCCGTCCGTCCCGGAGGGTACCCACGATGCGTTCCCCGAACACGAGTCCCTCCAGGAGGGAATTGCTGGCGAGGCGGTTCGCCCCGTGGACCCCGGTGCTGGCCACCTCGCCGCAGGCATAGAGCCCCCGCAGGGTCGTTTCCCCATGGAGGTTCGTGGCGAGGCCGCCGATCATGTAGTGCGCCACGGGCGTCACCGGGATGAGGTCCCGGGAGAGGTCGAGCCCCTGCGCCTCCAGAAAGTGGGCGATGGTGGGGAACCGGACCCGGAGGCGGTCCGGGGGGATCGAGGACGCGTCGAGGAAGACGGTCCGATCCCCGGTGCGCCGGAGCTCGGCCACGATGGCCCGGGAGACCACGTCGCGGGGAGCGAGCTCCGCGAGCGGGTGGTAGCGGGGCATGAACCGCTCCCCCCGGGAGTTCTTCAGGAGGGCTCCCTCTCCCCGGAGGGCTTCCGTGATGAGGAACCGGGGGGCCCCCTCCCGGTAGAAGGCGGTGGGGTGGAACTGTATGAATTCCATGTCGCGCACCACGGCCCCTGCGCAAAACCCGATGGCGACCCCCTCCCCCGTGGCCACCGACGGGTTGGAGGATTCGTAGTAGAGGTGACCCGCGCCACCGGTGGCCAGCACCACCTTCTCGGCGGTGAGATCCTCCGTCCCGTGGGGGGAGGCCACCCGGAGCCCCCGCAGGATCCCCCCTTGGACCCGGAGGGCCCGGAGGACCGTCTGCTCCTGCACGTCGATCCCACCTTCCTGGACCCGACGCTGGAGCGTCTCCTCGATGCGAAGTCCCGTGGCATCTCCCCCCGCGTGCAGGATCCGGGAACGGCTGTGGGCCCCTTCCCGGCCCAGGGTGATCCGGCCGTCCACGGTGTCGAATGGGACGCCCCAGCGCACCAGGTCCGCGATCCGCTGGGGCGCTTCTTCCGTCAGGACACGGGCCGCCGCCCGGTCCACGAGCCCGTCGCCGGCCCGGACCGTGTCCCGCCAGTGGAGGTGGGGGGAATCCCCCTCGGCCACGGCGGCCGCGATCCCGCCCTGGGCGTAGCGGGTGTTGGAGTCGGTGAGCGTGGACTTGGTGAGGACCAGGGGACGCAAGCCCTCCTCCCGGGCCCGGATGGCCACATAGAGGCCGGCGATGCCGCTCCCGACGATGATGAGCTCCCGGGGGGACCCCGACATGGGGAACGGGGACGGGACCCCGCGGACTTAAGGGGTACGGGGGGACGTTCCGGGCTCTCCCCGTTCCCATCGGAGGATGGCCGTGGAGAGGTCCCGTCGGAACCCCAGCTTCTCGTAGAGCGTCCGGGCCGGCCCGTTGGCCTCGGTCACCCAGAGGGAGACTTCCCGGAACCCCAGGGCGAGGAGCCCCCTCAGCGTGCGTCGGAGGAGGGCCTCTCCCAGGTGCTGGCGGCGGAACCGGGGATGGATGGCGATGTCGGCGAGGAGGGCCCGTCGGGGGGTCTGTTCCAGGGTGAGGGCGAACCCTGCGAGGGACCCACCCGGACCGTGGGCTCCGGATTCGAGGGTGAGAACCGCAGGGCTCGCATCGGGGATGGGTGCCCCCAGATCCCCCCGCAGGAGGCCCTCCAGAAGGCGCCGGTTCTCCTCCACGCTCTCGGCCACCATGGCCGCGTCGGGGCCGTCCCGGAAGGCCTCCCAATCGAGCCGCGCCAGGTCGCCCTGGGGGACCAGGGTGACCTTGGCGAACCGGAAACCCGGGGGGAGAGGGGTCGAGCCAGGGGGGTCCTCCAGCTCCAGCGGACGAACCATCCGCTGCCGCCGGATGGCCTTCCAGTCCGTCCGGGCGGCCAGGGCATCCATCCAGCGGGCTTCCGTCTCGGGATCGGGAGTGGAGACGGTGATGTCGCACCGCCGCACCGGCGGGGGGACTCCCCTTCGTACCGCCTCCAGAAGGGCGTCCCGTTCCGCTTCCGTGGCGGCGGGATCCTCCAGGTGGATGTGGCCGTAGGCTCGCCCATTGCGGAGGGCAAGGACGACCATCCCCGCCCCGATCCCTCCCCGCAGCAGCACCCAGGCAAGATAGTTCCCCTCCCGGATCTCCCGGAAGGCATCTTCGGGCCAGGCGGGAGGCAGCGCTTCCTCCCGGGCCTTCAGAGCGTTCCGGAGCGCCACGAGCCGTTCCAGGAGGTCGCCCTTGTACTCCCGTGCGGGGACCACCCTGGGTGCCTCTGGGTCCATGGCCTACCTCGGGGGCTCCCGCAGAGTTCTACGCCGCGGGGAGGGCCCGCTTGAGGATCTCCGCGATGTCGGGGGCCACCGAGGCCTTCTCCGCCGCGTTCTCCAGCGTGTCGGTGGAGAAGATCTCGTCCGTGACCGCCTTCAGGCGCTCGAAGGCGTCCCGGAGGAACAGGCCGTGCGTACAGGCAGCCATGACCACGCTGGCCCCCTGTTGGCGCAGCACCCGGGCGCTCTCCACGATGGTCCCTCCGGTCGTGATCACGTCGTCCACGAGGACGACGTGCTTCCCGTGGACCGACGGGAAGTCCTCGGGGACGGTGAGCTCCACGTGCTCGCTGTCGATCCGCTTCTTGAAGAGGGCGCTCCAGGGCTTGTGCAGGCGCTCCGCCATCCGGCGCACCCGGTCCACGCCCCCCTTGTCCGGGGAGACCAAAAGGTCCACGGGCCGCTCCCGAAGCAACCGGGCGATGGCGGGGATCCCGCTGGCCTCGAAGAACGGCTTGCGGAAGGCCCCCTTGGTGAGTTCCGAATGCAGGTCCACCGTCACCACGGCGTCGGCATCGATCTCCACGTGGCGCGCCAGCGCGCGGGCGGAGACGGGTTCACCGGGGAAGAAGACCCGGTCCTGCCGCGAATAGCCGAAGTACGGGATCACGGTCCAGAGGGTCCGGGCTCCGGCTTCCCGGATGGCATCCTGCAGGAGGAAGAGCTCCAGGACATCCTGGTCCGTGCGGGTGGACTGGACGAGGGCCACATCCTCTCCCTCCAGCTTCCCCCCCACCCGCATGTAGAGCTCCCCGTCCGGGAACCTCTTCCGGAACGGGATGGCGAAGGGGGCATTCCCCAGTTCCCTTGAGATGCGCTCGGCGAGCGATGTGGAAGCCCCTCCCCCGATGACGTACAATGTGGACCCTCCCGGAATGGCTCCGGAGCCAGCACGGGCCCGAACTTAATTGTTGGCCGAGTCGGGGTGTCTAGATCCGCAGGCCCACAGGTGCTTCCCGTGTGGGATCGAAGGACCCCTTGAGCGTTGCGAGAAGCCCGGTCGCCCCAGCCCCGTCCCCTGGAGGAATTTCGGGGCCCCCGATATCCGTGGGAAACCTCCCTCACAGGACCGTCGTCCCACTCACGCTGGCCACGGCGCCGTACACCGAGAGGGTGTCGCCGCTTCCCGCCAACGGCTGTGTGCCGCCCGAGACCACCACAAGGGTGTCCCCCGACACGATGGAGACCGTGCTGTTTCCCGTTCCGCCCGGACCGGTCCATCCGGACCCGGTCCAGATGCTCACCACGTCCCCCGCGCCGTTCTCCAGGACGCCGTACCAGGCTCCCGAGACGGGGGCGGCGCAGGCTCCGTGAGGCGGGGAACTCCCCGAGGCCGGCGTGAAGGTCCCATTGCAGGTCCCGGGGGCGGGAGCTCCCAAGGTCAACTGGGCCCCCTGTCCCGTGGTGATCTTGAAGCCGAGGTCGGAGGTGCTCATGCCTCCGCTGAGGCTCAGGGACCACCAAACGTAGTAATTGACAGTGGTACCCACCTGGGTAGTGGTGGATTTCTCGTTGGCGAACGTCACGGACTTGGGTTGGGCCGGGAGGGCGCTCAAGTATCCGGAGATGAGAATGTAGAGGACCGCCGCCAGGACCACCACGATGGCCACCACGAGAATGGTGGCCACGATGTCGGACACGCCCCGGCCACGGCCCCCGTTCCGCCGCATCCTCCCAGCTCCCATCGGAAGGGGCCTATGCGTACCACTGCGTATTTGAGAATTGGCGGGGATCTTCCGTCAATTGTCGTCGTGTGGATTCGTCTCCTCCACGGGGGGACCGGAGCCGTCCGTCTCCGGGTCCTCCGGCGAGGCGTCCCCGTCCGTCGCCTCTTCTGGATCGGGCCCCCGATGCCTCCTGCGGTCCCTCCACTTCCGGTAGGACCAGGGGACCACCTGGGGCAAGGTCACGATGAGGGCGAGGGAGATCCCGAGGTAGACCCAGCTCAGGGTGGGGACCATCCGCGTGTACTCGTTGTTGTCGTGGCCCAGCTGGTCGTCGATCCACAGCTTGATGTCCCCGAACCAGGGGAGGAGGCCCCGGGCCACGCCCAGGATCCACCCGGGTTGCACCAGGCACTTGGGGGGGCATTGCAGCTGATCGTAGAGCCCGGAGTTGTTGTCCCCCAGGGTGATGTAACCGGACCAGGGAGACGTCTGGATGAGGGCGTTCAGGTCGATGTTGACGGTCACTCCGTTGTAGCCCACGTGGTAGAGCACCAGGGTCCCGGTGAGGGGTGCGTTGGGGTCTCCCGGGTTGAGGCAACGGGTCCCGCCCAATCCCGTGAGGTCCACGTACTGCTGGTTCGGGCCGCAGGTGAGGGGGAGCAGCGTGGGGGCGTTGAAGGCGCCCTCCGATGCGTTGTACTGGAGCCAGATCATGGCCCGGTGGATGATGGGCGTCAGGTCGGTCTGGCCATCGGGATAGTACAATATCACGTCCCCGTACTCCCCGTACGTCTGGAACCCGTTCACCAGCCCCTGGACGTACGTGGTCACGCCCGCGGGGGCATCCACGTGCTTCACCAGGACGATGTCTCCCGTGTTGATGATCCCCAGTGGGTCGTTGGGCCCGTGCTCCATGCTCCAGGATTCCACCACCACGAGGGGTGGCCAGGTCCCCGTGTAGAGCAGCAGGGAACCCAGGATGATGACCACGGCGAGGAGGGCAAGGATGGGTTCGAACCAACCCGCCGTGACCACCCCCCGGATCCGTCGCCAGGTCCGGGAGCGAGCGCGCCGAGGTCGCCGGCGCCTGTCGGCCGGGGGAGAGGATTCCCGCGCCCTCTGCCGAGGAGAGCGCTTCTCCGCCGTGGGTCCCACTCCCATGTCCCAGCCCTCAGGCCGTCCCTCGATGGCCAGGGGCATCCAGGGCACGGACCCGTCGGGCCACCACGAACCGGACCCCGAGGCCCACAAGGCCAAGGCACACCAGGAAGATGGGAAGGATCCAGATGTCCGCGGGCAGGGGGCCCAATCGCGGATAATGGAAGAGCCCCACGGCCCCCAGGGCCTCCCCGGTCCAAAAGACCCCGAACGTGAACAAGAGGCTCGTGGCCACCCACTTGAGCGGCGGGACCTTGATCTGCCGGATCCGCGTGTGGAGGCTCCAGCCGATGGCCACGAGGAGGACCCCGCCCAGGATGAACCCGGTGAGGGCTTCCCAGCCGAAGCCCGCCGCCGAGATGGCCACGAGGACGATGGCCGCCTCCACCGTCTCGATGGCCCCCACGGAGAAGGCCCCCACGAAGAGCGCATGGGGGGCGAGCCCCTCCCCCTGATGGGCGGCGGGGCCCCCGTCCCCCCGGCCCAGGCGCTTCTTGGCCTCCCGGAAGTACGTCTTCACCGTGGAGCGGAACAGGAAGGCGCCGAACCCGAAGAGGAGCAAGGCTCCCACCACGAGGGTGTCGAGGGGAGGGATCGCGGAAAGGGCCACGCTGACACCCAGTGCGATCCCTCCCACCACGGCAACGCCGGCGATGGCTCCCAGGGTCCCCGGGGTCATGGTCCGGGAACCCGCTCCCAGAGCATAGACCACGGCCACCACCTCGGTGAGCTCCAACACCGTGATGAGGAAGGCCACCACGAGGGCCCCCGACGTGCTGCCGATCTCCATACCCATCTTCCAGACTCGGGACCACTCTTAAACCTCGCCGTCGGACGACGGTCCATGCAGCGTCCTCATAACCTGTCCCCGTCTGCGTGGGTCGAGGCGATCATGCGCACCATCGACATCTCATTCCCCATCCAGGATCGCATGGCCGGCTTTCCCGGAGACCCGCCCGTCCGGGTCCAACGCACGAAGTCCATCACCGAAGGGAGCCCGTACAACGTCTCCTCCCTCTCCTTGAGCTCCCACAGCGGGACCCATGTGGACCCCCCCATCCATTTCGTTCCCGGAGGGGCCACCACCGACCAGCTTTCCCTCGATGCCTTCAACGGGCCCTGCCGCGTGGTGGAGGTCCCCTCGGGGGATCCCGAGATCGGCCCGGAGGCGTTCCGGACCCTCGCCCCCGGGGATGTCCGGGTCCTGTTCCGGACCACGAACTCCCAGCGTTGGAAGGATCCTCCGGAGTTCTTTTCCGACTACGTGGCCTTGAGTCCGGCGGGGGCGGCCGAAGCCGTCCGGCGGAAGCTCCGGCTCGTGGGGATCGATTCCCTCTCCGTGGAAGGGATGGGGGGATCCGATTATCCGGTGCATCACACGCTCCTGGGCGCCGGGGTCCTCATCCTGGAAGGGCTCCTTCTGGGGAAAGTCCCCCAGGGAAACTACGAACTCCGCTTCCTCCCACTCCTCATCCGGGGAGGGGATGGAGGGCCGGGACGCGCCCTCCTGCTTTCCCCGTGAGCGCCCCGGACCGGCTTCCCCAAGCTCAATATCTCGGCGGCGCATCGGGTCTCCCATGAGGATCCAGAGCGTGGAACCGGTGGAGCTAGGGGATGTCCAGAGCGCGGGTGGAAAGGGAGGGTCGCACGGGTCTCCCTGGAGCTCCACCATCATCCTCGTCAAGGTGACGACCCAGGACGGTGCCGTGGGCTGGGGGGAAGCCCCCACGACCCTCATGACCCTCCCGGTGCGGGAGAGCGTGCGGGAGGTGGCCCGCTTCTATGTGGGCCGGGATAGCCACCAGATCCAGCAGTGCTTCTCCGATTTCCAGCGGTATTCCTTCTACCAATCGGTCTCCATGGAGGCCACCAGTGCCCTCTCCGCCGTGGACATCGCATGCTGGGATCTCCTGGGGAAGGAGCTGGGAGCCCCGATCCACGCGCTCCTGGGAGGACCCGTCCGGACGAGGATCCGGGCCTACTGCAACGGCTGGTATTCGGATTGCGTGGAGCCCTCCCAGTGGGCCGCCAAGGCCCGGGCCACCGCGGCGCTGGGGTTCACGGGGCTCAAGTTCGATCCCTTCGGGGACCAGTTCGAGGGGCTCACCCGCGACGGGCTCCGGCTCGCCTGCGAACGGGTGAAGGCGGTCCGGGACGCCGTACCCCCGGGAGTGGACCTCCTCATCGAGCACCATGGACGCTTCCGGGTCCCGGAGGCCATCGAGGCCGGGCGTGCCCTGGCCCCTTTCGGCCCCCTCTTCAACGAGGAGCCCGTGCGCCCGGACCTCATGTACCGGCTCCCCGAATACCGGGCCCAGGTCCCCACCCCCGTGGCGCTGGGGGAACGCCTGCTCAATCCCGCGCATTTCGCCGAGGCCATCTCCCGGGGGTGCGTGGATTACATCCAGCCGGATATCACCAACTCCGGCGGGTTCACCTCGGGGCGGAAGATCGCGGGGATCGCGGAGGCCTTCGGAGTGGGGGTCGCCTACCACAATGCCTTCGGACCCATCCAGACGGCGGCGACGCTCCACATGGACGCAGTGATGCCCAACTTCCTCATCCAGGAGAGCTTCGAGTCCGGATGGCCCACCTGGAAGCGGGACCTCACATCGGGGTACACTCTCGAGAACGGGTACTTCCAGGTCCCCACCGGTCCGGGGCTCGGGGTTCGGGTCAACGAGAAGGTGGTGGAGGCGCAGACCGTGAGCGGGATGGAGCCCCTGGGCCGCGAGCCCCCCTGGGTCATCGGGGGGACTTGGGTCCCGCCGGACCCCCATGCGCCGGGGTCGGACGCGCCGGGGCATCCGGGCCGGAGCCCCTGATCTCCCCTGGGGTGAGCCTCGATTGCCTGCTCTCGCCGGATCCGGGTCGAGCTACGTCATCGACCTGGATACCGCCAATTTCGCCCTCCTGGTGGTGGGCCTCGTCCTGTTCATCGGCATGTTCGTCCTCCTGCTGTCCCGCACCAAGTCGCGGCGTGCCCTGCGGGGGTTCATCGACGCCACGGGGGTCTCCCTGGCGTTCCTGGTCTTCTCCCTGGTCACCCTTCTCTACCTGGAGGACCACTACCCCTCCGGAAACCGGGCCGCGTGGGCTTTGGCCCAGGTGATCCTCCAGGGGTACTGGCTCGCCCTGGCGATCCCCATCGTTTCGGTGGGGAGCTCCGTCCACAGTGCCACCCGGGGCACCGCCGCCTGGCTCTACCCTTCGGTCCTGGTGTCCGCCGGGCTCTTTCTCGTCCTCTTCTACTACTATTTCTCCTTCCTGCCCTGACGGGAGGACCAGCCGGCATCCTCCCCTACGAGAACTGGGCCGGCCCCCCGGGGAAGATCCGGGAGACCTTCAATCGCGTTCGTCCGGTGGCAGGAGGTTGGGGATGGCGTCCTCGATGGGGTACACGGTGGCACACTTCGTGCAGGTGAGGGTCCCCGCCACGATCTCGTCCTTCACCCTCCGGGTGACCGAGAGGGTGAGGTCCCCCTTGCACATGGGGCAGCACAGGATCTCCATGAGGTCGTCGCGCATGGCAGTCTTCCCTTCCTTCCGGAGCGATCCCCCGACGCCGCCCGGTTACTTGACGATGCCGAACCCGATGAGGCGCCACCCATTGAGCCGGCGGGAGATGGCCACCCGGGCCCCGGGGAAAGCGGTCACCGGGCGCGTCAGGTTGATCTCCACCTCGTCCCGGCGGGCGCTGGTGACCTTCCCGGGGGCGATGGTGGTCCCCAAGGTCAGCGTGAGCACCTCGCTGGTGTGGATCTGCTCCACCCGGAGCTCCTTCTGGCTCCCCACCACGCGCTCCAGGAGGTTCGCCTTGAGGCGGATGCGCTGGGTCACGGGGGGGAGGCTCCCCGGTGCCCCCACGAGGCGGCCCGTGAGCGCGTCGGCCTTGGTCATGGCGGGGTCCAGGGTGGTTCCGATGGCCGCAAGGCCCCCGGGGTGAAGCATCTCCAGCGGCTGGCCTCCCGAGATGAGCGAGGTCACCTTGGTGACCACGTGATCGGACTGGCCGGTCCCGTCGGCCGACGGGAGCCCGGGGCGGATCTCGAGGTCCGCGCCCACGGAGAGCGTTCCCTGCAGGAGGGAGCCGCCCAGGACCCCCCCCGCGAGCTGGGCCGGGGGGGTCCCCGGCCGGTTGATGTCGAAGGACCGGGCCACGTACATGAGGGGCGGCTTCCCTTCGGTCCGGGACGGGGTGGGGATGTTCTTCTCGATGGACATGATGAGGGCGTCGATGTTGATCCCGTGGTTCGCCGACACGGGGACGATGGGCGCATCGGCCACCGAGGAGCCCTTGAGGAACTCCCGGATCTCCTGGTAGTTCTCCCGGGCCCGTTCCCGGTCCAGGAGGTCGATCTTGTTCTGGACCACCACCACGTTCTTCACGCCGATGATCTCCAGGGCGGTGAGATGTTCCCGGGTCTGGGGCTGCGGGCACTTCTCGTTGGCCGCCACGAGGAGGAGCGCCCCGTCCATGATGGCGGCCCCCGAGAGCATGGTGGCCATGAGGGTCTCGTGCCCCGGCGCATCCACGAAGGAGACCGCCCGGAGGAATTCCGCCTCTCCCCCGCAGACCTTGCAGGTGGGGGTGTTCCCGTAGGCCTGGGGCTCCGGGCACCGGGGGCACCGGTAGAACGCCGCGTCGGCGTATCCCAATTTGATGGATATCCCCCGCTTGATCTCCTCAGAGTGCCGATCGGTCCACTCCCCGGTGAGGGCCTGGGTGAGGGTCGTCTTCCCGTGATCCACGTGGCCCACGAGGCCGATGTTCACTTCCGGTTGCCGCGGGACCTTCATTTCGCGCCGAACAGCTCCTCCAGCGGGGTGGGTCCCCGTCCGGAGACCGCGAGATTGATCTGAACGGTGTCCTCGCTGATGGTGTTTCCCCGGAATGTCCGGCGGTCCCGGGTGCCCCGACGGGCCGGGTGGAACCCGAACCCCTCCCCCACCAGGAGGCGGGTCTGGCGGCTACCGGGAAGGTCGGGGCGGAGGGGGAAGCCGCTCTTGTCGGTGGCCCCCTGGATCTTCAGGGTGTACCCGGGGAGGCCCAGGAGCTCTCCGCCCAAGGTCTCCCCCAGACGCCGGCCCAGGAAACCCGCCGCCTGAGGCTCCGGGGCAGATCGGGCATACGACTTGGGTCCGTCGGAGATGACCAGCTTGAATTCCACCATGGATGGTCCCCCTTCAGGGAGGCGGGGCGCCCACTCGCCAACGGTTTAAAAAGCTTGTTCAGACTGACCATGGTGGGGAGCTTCGCAGTGGCGATCCTGGGCCTGACCGACGCCGCGGTGGTCCCCATCCGGCTCGCCGTGCTCTTCGCAGGGCTCCTGGTGGCCGCGGTGGGCGACTGGAGGACGCGGGAGGTCCGGGATGCCGTCTGGATCGGGATGGTGGTGGCGGGGGGAGCCCTTTTCGTGCTGGTGGATGGGTCCGTCTCTTGGCCCCTCGCGGGGTTGAGCGTGCTCCTCATCGCCTTCACGTTGCAGCACTTTGTTCCGTGGGACCGGGCGTTCCCCCACTCACCCACGCTGCCTCTGGTGGTGGAGGTGATCCTGTACGCCGTGGTGGTGGGGGTGACGGTCTGGGCGGCGTTCACCCTCACACCCGCCCCCGGGGCACCTTTCTTCGCCCTCCTGGGATCCGTTATCCTGGCCCGCCTCCTGTTCGAGGCGGGCCTGCTGTACGGCGGAGCGGACTCCAAGGCGCTCATGGCCGTGGGGGTGGTCCTTCCGGTGGGCATCCCGCCGCTCCTCTACTCCCTCCCCAGCACCCTGTCCACGGGTTTCCTGGGAGATTTTCCCTTCGCGTTCACCGTGCTGGTGGACGGAGCGCTCCTCGCCCTGGCGGTTCCCCTGGGGATCGCCCTCCACAACCTCCGCAGGGGGGACCGCCGCTTCCCCCGGATGTTCCTCATGTACGACCTCCCCACGGAAGAACTCCCCCGGCGCTACGTCTGGGTACGGGACCCCCCTCAGGTGTCCATGGAGGACGCCGAGACCACGGAAGAGGACGACCGCATCCGGGCCCGCCAGGCTCGGGAACTCCTCGCCCAAGGGGTCCAACGCGTGGGAGTCACCCCCCAGGTCCCCCTGGTGTCGGCATTCCTGGGAGGAGCGATCCTGGGCATCCTCGTGGGGAACCTCCTCTTCCTCTTCCTCTACTTCGTGTGAGAAGGCCCGGCCGCGGGGGAAGGGGCGGGGTCTTCCACTTCGCCGTTGGGATGAACCGCACCCATGCCGCTGCGATCGCCCCCCCAGCGCGCGGCCCGTCGTGCGCAGAAAGTTCTCCCTCGATCCCACGCCCTTCGCGCATGGGCCCAGGAGGTCGTCCGGATGAATTGTAGCCCCCGTCGTGGCCCGTACCACCCTTTCGAGTCACCTCCGGATCCAAAGAACCCAAAGCTGGCCTATAGTTGCTCGGGGCGATGGCCCGGGAACGCGGGAAAGCGCCGGATTCGGGGGGCCCGGCCACTCCAAGAAGGAGGAGGAGACGGAATTCGCGGGGAGCGATGGTACAGGACTATGGTGCTGTGAGGCTCTCCGGCAGCGAGGCGTGGAACACCCGGTCTATGTCTCGGTCGCTCACGGAGATATCTGTGGAGCCTGCGATCCAGATCGCACGGAATCCGGCGACCCGGAAGAGGCGTAGATTGTGCTTGGAAGGATGACCACGGTGTCAGGGGGGTTGCGGGATCGTGGGAAGCTGGGGGATGGAATGCGCCGGCCGGGGGCGAAGGGGATCTTCTCAGGGAGGGCGTAGAAGCTGGGGAGGGACCACGGTGGCTCGCGGGACGCGGGGGTGGATAGAGGAAGGCGACCCGTGATGCTGTACGGTACGGAGGAGGAGCCTCGCGAGGGGGGGTACCCAGTCCAAGCCTTACTCGGGCGTGGAGCCCCGGGGAAAGGGGAAGTGAAGGACTCGGAATGTTTGGATACGGTCGTTCCTTCAATGCGGAACAAGCGCAGTAATCGGATTTCACAATGTAATGTTGCCGCTCACTGTGACCACATTCGAATTGCTGGTCACACTGAATTGAGCCCCCTCCAGATAGCCCTCCGAACTGCTTTCCAAGAGGAAGATGTCTCCCTGATCGATGGCGACATTCGGGTACACCCAATTCCCGGTCCCATTCTCCTCTGCATACACGTCCATCCACTGGCCCCGGGGATTCGTGAGAGCAAGATACCATCCGTTCCCGGAGGTTTGGCACGTGAGGTTCTCCCAGGGGATGAGGCGGCATGAGACCGGAGCCGGGGGTTCGGTTCGGTCCGTGCTCGCGTTGATCAGGTTGGGCCGCACCATCCAGGTCGTCAAGTCTGAGGTGATATCGTTGAGGGAAAGCAGAGGGATCGACCAGTTCTGACCGGCCACGGGAGCCGAGCTCAGAGGTCGGAATTGAAAGTGATAGGAGTTGAGAAAGCACGTACCTTCGGCCGATCCGGGCCAATGGGCCAGGGATCCATTGGACGTGTCGATCGCCCAGTGAAAGTCCATGTATGTGAACGTGGAGAATTTCAACGGTGAGACCCAACACGGGGTGAAGTCCACGATCCAATCCGGTCCGTAGTTTGTTCCGTAGTACGGAACAGACCCAAGAAGAGGCAAATCTCCATATGCGTACACCACCAGCAGGGGGCCGCTGTAATTGGCATAGGTCTCCTTGCCAACCTGGTCCCACGCCATGGGAGCCAGCTGGCTGGTATCCAACAGTAGGTTCCGGTTAGGTCCAGTCCATCCTATTGTATTTCCCGTGTCGTAATTGCAGGGGCTCCCGTACGGGTACGGTCCCTCCACATGGGCGGAATCGTTGGCCACGATCACGGTGAGGCTGCTGTTCGACGAGTTCATGTAGAGCATCTCCCAGAGTGGGGCATACCCGCTGGCGAGGGCGGACTGGGAGGAGACGAGCGCCCCCCCCATGTCCCCCAACATGGGACCTGGGGTCTGGCACTGGGCCGCCGCATTGCCCATTGGAAAGGCGGGAGCATCGCTGGCAAGGCCCGTCAGGGTGGTTAATGTCCAGGGGCCCCCGGGTTGAGACAGGACAGTCTGATTCGACAGATTCAATGCGGTGGAGGAATCCAATGCGGGGAAATAGGAAACGGGCGGGGGTAACGGGGCGGAAGAGGGGGAGGGGGCGGCCTGGAGCCTCACAAACATCCAGCTTGCGAAGAGTACGATGAGTGCGATGGCAATGGTGAGTATCACAATCCACAGCGGGGGACCCCTGAAGAGGCTTCGGAACCTACCCCGGCTGGGTAACATTGCCATGAGTCAAACCTGATTCAGCGCGCTCCTATGATAGCATCCAGACGTAGTACGAGACACCTTCACCGAACCTGTCATCCCCTTGGAGACAGATAAGGAATTGGTGAGTGACTGTATCCGTGTTGTCGATAACGACGGTGGTGGTCGCGGATTCGGCCTTCGTTACGGTCATCTCGAGGTCCACTGTGAAGGAAACGCTGGCGTCTATACCGTAAGAGACCCCCACTGACACCGAGAACTGAAGCCCAGCGATACCCGAAACGGATCCAAAAACCGCAGAGGTGTTGGAGATAGTGATGCCAGGGCTGACGTTGCAATAACACTTGGCACTATCCGGTGGAAGATTCGTTGGAGAGTAGGGGCCCGCAGAGGTTGGGTAAGTTATGTTGGAATGCTCAGTGTAACCCCCAATCTGGATGCCTTCGATATCTGACGTCCGGCTGTATGCACTAAAGTTGACCTGGCCGGTGATCCAATGCTGCATCAAAACCTCGAGACCTTCCCCGTAGGATGTCGACTCGTTGTTTCCAAAAGTGTAGGAGGCGGTGGATGTCACCCCGTTACCCCCTATCTCGTCCGTGTACTGAACGGTGTAGCTCGAACCCTGTTGAGCCACAATCCGTGCGTAGCTTGTGCCAACATAATCGTACACTATGGGGACCCAAGCAGTTACGGCGGTTGGTAATGTGAAATTCACGTCTTGGGGAGCATATAGATGGAGCGACAGATTCCAGTGCATCCCCCAACTCAAATCCTGCGCGGTGATGATGAAGGGCTGTTGTCCACAATCCTTCGAACTCCAGTCGGAGGGGACGTTCAGTGCCCATGTCCCACCGGAGCCTACCAACCCGGAAAAACTGCCCCCGGGGCACTGATACGTGATTTGCACCGAATCGGCCGGGGGTATGGCTCCATTGCTGTCTCTGACAAGACCATAGATATCCAGCCAACCCTGTTGCCAAGGAATCCCCGGCGTTTGAAATTCCCCGGAGTAACTCCCAGGGTCGTAGCAATTTGCACTGGCGTAAATCAAGAAGTCATACGTGGTGGAGGGATCCAGGTAATTGACGGAAAAGGAATTCCCTGAGGGGGAGTCACTGAATTCCTGCGGGTCGCTCGATGGCCCCCACTCGACGTAAGACGATGCCCCGGACGGGCTGGTGGTCCAGGTGAGCTTCGCCGAATCGTACGTTACGTTCGCGGCGACGTCGTAGATGAGGACGGTCCCGTAAGGACAGCCGCCTCCGCCCCCCCCCCGCAACAAATGAGATTCGTCCCTGGGGATGCGGTGGCCGGAGGGCCGATCCAACCCAAGATTGCCAGAGCCAACACGACGATCGCTACATGGCGGACTCCCCAACGCTTGTTACCATGGACCATGCTGAATGGTCATTCGAAGCATGTTAATATCTATTTCGGAGCGTGCTATGGCGGCCGCAAACCGTTAGGCCGACCTCGTGAGAACTCCGAGTAGGGTCGGGTATCCCTCCTTCCACAATGCTCGGTTTTCACTCTGGCGCACCATGTCGACGCCCCCGTTGGCGTGCTTCATGATGTGGAACCGGTCGAAGACCAGCTTCTCCATCGTCCCAGGGACGTGCTCCCGGATCGATTCGATGTAAGGATCCCATATGTCGAGGGCCACCCCTTCGGTCGCGGACCGTTGCTCCAGGTTCCGGCTCTGGATGAAGAGGTCCAGGGTCTCCTTCTTCCTCTCTTCGCCGACCCATTCCCCCGTCCCCTTCTCGCGGTTGTCGATGAGCGTGGCATACTGTTGGCCATGTCCGGTCGCCTTATCGTCCACCCCCATGAGGCGGAGGACGAGGGGAGGTTTGCGGGCGATCCCCCGCACCACCGCTCGCTCGGGGATGTTCCACGCCTCGTCCCCGCTCAGGCGGAGGATCTTGCTGGCACCCTTGGTGTCGGTCTCCCGGCTCACGCCGATGGCGAACCTTTACTGCTCTTTGAGTTGAAACGTTATATCTAGTCGCGTCTTGCCCTCTGCATGGCGCATCGGAGAGGGAGGTCGCGAAGGTCTCAAGGGGGAGGAAAGTCCGTCCGTCCCCGCGTGACGGACCGGG
>JAJZYH010000034.1 GCA_021798195.1 Thermoplasmata archaeon | reverse complement strand
CGGTCAGGGTCCGAAGGTGGGGTGCGCCCCCGCCCGGAGGTCCCTGAGAGCCGATGTGAACGCTCCCGCCATCAAGGCTCTGCGGACCGCGAGGAACTCGGGGGCCTTCCCCGCGAACCACAGGGTCCGGTCGCGGGGAATCCAGGCCTCCGCGAGGAACTCCGGAGAGAGGGGCGAAAAGACCTGATCTGGTGCGAGACCCTCCGGGGTCTCTTCGGGTAACCTGGGGAGGAGAACCAAGTTCGCCACCTCTTCCGAGAGCCCCTCCTCCATCCCCTCCTTCGCGAGGCGAGCCCGGGAGAAGATGGGATACGGTTTCCGGGTCGCGGATAGGGGGCGTCGAGCTGCTCCCCTTTGCGCAGGGAACCAATCCCGGGGGGCCTGAAGCTGGGAGAGGGACTGCCAAAGGAAATAGATCGAGGAGCCGTGTCCCCGTCCCTCCAGATCTTCCGGGGAGACCCTTGGGGGTTCCCGTCCCCCCGCCTCCAGAGCCTCGATGAGCGCCGCCACTCCCCCGGTCCCAGCAACCGCCCGCAGGTCCTCGTTGAGGCGCGTCTCGATGCTCGCCCCGTACCGGCCGTACGTGGAGGCCACCAGGAACCAGTAGAGCAGTCGGTACGTGTCCGCCTCGTTGAGGCGGACATCCCCGGCGAACAGGGCCACCAGAGGAAGGAGCGCATTGTGGGAGGGAAGATCCTCCGACCGGTAGATGTGCGCCACCTCGCGCACGAAGGCCACCGCAGCCCGCAGCCCCTGGTGGGTCCGCTCCCAGTTCCGGGAGAGCTGGACGTCGTTCAGGGACCAGAGGGCGTCCAGATGTTGGAATCCCGACTGGCCCGTGGACACCGCTACGAAGCAGCGCATGAGGAAGGGTGCGGAAAGGTCGAATCCCGAGTCCCGGAGCTCCTCCACCGCATCCTCGAACCGTCGGACCAGGGCACCGGGCCAGCGCCACGCCAGCCGGGCAAGGGCGAGCTCCGCCCGCTTGAGGGGGGTCCCGGAATTCGTGCGGATGAAGAGCTCGGTGACGGACTCCACGTCCGCCAGGCGGACCAGTTCCACCCCGAGGACCCTTTGCCGGACCATGGCGAGACGCTCCAGGGAGGCGTGGAACTGGGCGTACGAGGGATCGTCGATGCCGATCCCCAGTGACTTCTGGAGCTGGACCAGGGCCTGCGAAAGGCCATGGTCGGATCCCAGGACTGTGGCCACGTTGACCCACCGGGGATCCTTGCGAAGGCCCGGGGAGTCCATCTGGAACTCCTCGGTCTCCACATGGAAGCGAGCATGGAAGCCCGGCTCGTCCTTGAGGACGTGGTAGAGGCTCGTGAGCCGTTGCTGCCCGTCGAGGACGAACTGGGGAGGGGAGGAAAGCCCGGAGAGGTCCACGGACTCAGAGGGCTTGCCGCTCTCCTTCTCCAGGGCACGCCCTGCGTGCCCTCGGATGCGCTCCCACACGTCCTGGGGGGGCAGCCACAGGAGGATCTGCCCCGTGGGGAACTCCCGGTAGAGGGAGTCCAGGAACTTGAGCACCTGCGCGGGGCGCCAGACGAAACCCCTCTGGAACTCGGGGAGGACCACCTCCCCCCGCTCCACCAGCAAGGGGATCTCCCCCACCCGGATCCCCGGATGCACCATGGTCCTTACATCCAATGGCGGGTGCAAATACCCGGCGGTGCCCGACCGCGCGTCCCCAGAGAGGACCTCACTGCCGCCTACTTCGGGGGAGCCAGCTTCATCTTGAGTTCCCGGATCCGATCCCGGATCCGTGCGGCCTCCTCGAACTCGAGCCGCTCCGCGGCGAGACGCATCTCCTCCTCCAGGTTCGCCAGGAGCAGCGGGACGCGCTCCTTCCACTTCCGGCCCAGGCCCGCCACGGAGAGCTCCCCCGAAGTGGCCTCCTCCTCCCCCGTGAGGAGGCTGCGGACCTCCTTCACGACCGTCTCCGGGACGATCCCGTGCTTCCGGTTGTACTCCACCTGCCGTTCCCGCCGGCGCCGGCTCTCCCGGAGCGCGGTGGCCATGGAACCGGTCACGCGGTCCGCGTAGAGGATCACCTTCCCTTCCACGTGTCGGGAGGCGCGGCCCGCCGTCTGGATGATGGACGTGGCGGAGCGGAGGTAACCCTCCTTGTCGGCGTCGAGGATGGCCACGAGGCTCACCTCCGGCAGGTCCAGGCCCTCCCGGAGGAGGTTGATGCCCACGAGCACGTCGAACTTCCCCAGGCGCAGGTCCCGGAGGATCTCCACCCGCTTCAGGGTCTCCACCTCCGA
Organism: Thermoplasmata archaeon; assembly: GCA_021798195.1. Taxonomy (GTDB): domain Archaea; phylum Thermoplasmatota; class Thermoplasmata; order Lutacidiplasmatales; family UBA184; genus JAJZYH01. The sequence continues at coordinate 10,001 of JAJZYH010000034.1, read as the reverse complement.
ATGGAGGTAGCGGACCTTGAAGTCCAGGTTGGCGAGGTAGTTGGCGAGCTCCTCCGATGTGGCCTTGGTGAGGGTGGTGACGAGGCACCGTTGTCCCCGCTCCACCCGTTGCCGGAGCTCCTTCACCAGGTCGGCGATGTGCCCCGTGAGGGGACGGACCTCGATCTCGGGATCCACGAGGCCCGTGGGCCGGATGATCTGCTCGGCCACGTGAGTACCGCTCACCTTGAGCTCGAACGGACCCGGCGTGGCGGATACGAAGATGGCCTGGGGGATGTGGGCCAGGAACTCGGACCACTTGAGGGGCCGGTTGTCCAGGCAGGAGGGGAGGCGCCAGCCGAAGTCCACCAGGTTCTGCTTCCGGCTGCGGTCTCCCTCGAACATCCCCCGGATCTGGGGGACTGTGACGTGGGATTCGTCGAGCATCACCAGGGCGTCGGGGGGGAAGAAATCCATGAGGGTGTAGGGAGGCTCCCCAGGGGCCCGGCCCGAGAAGTACCGGGAATAGTTCTCGATGCCGGTGCAGTATCCCGTCTCCCGGATCATCTCGAGGTCGTACTCGGTCCGGCCCTTGAGCCGCTGGGCCTCGAGGGCCTTCCCCTCCCGGGAGAGCTCCGCCACCCGGGCCTCCTTCTCCTTGTCGATGGCCTGGAGGGCTCCCTCCAGCTCGTCCCACGGGGTCATGAAATGCGAGGCGGGGAACACCGTGAGCCGGTCCACCGCCTGCCCCTCCTCCCCCGTCAGGGGGACGAAGCAGCGGATCTCGCTCAAGGTATCGCCATCGAACACGAGGCGGTGGGCGCTCTCCCCCGCGCCCACCAGGTCAATGGTGGACCCGCTCACCCGGAACCTCCCGCGCTTGAGCTCCATGTCGTTCCGCTGGTAGCGGAGATTCACGAGCTTCGCCAGGAGTTCCCGCCGGGGGTAGACCTCGCCGCGATGGAACTCCACCGTGTGGGAGCGGTACTCCGCGGGCGAGCCCAACCCGTAGATGCAGCTCACCGAGGCCACCACGAGGACGTCACGCCGGGTGAGCAGCGCCTGGGTGGCCCGGTGCCGAAGCGTCTCGATCTCCTCGTTGATGCTCGCGTCCTTCTCGATGTAGAGGTCGATGGCGGGGACGTACGCCTCCGGCTGGTAGTAATCATAGTAGCTCACGAAGTATTCCACCGCATTGTGGGGGAAGAACTCCCGGAACTCGCTCACCAGCTGGGCGGCCAGGGTCTTGTTGGGGGAAATGACCAGGGTGGGGCGCTGGACCGTGGCCACCACGTGGGCCATGGTGAACGTCTTCCCCGACCCCGTGACGCCGAGAAGGGTCTGGAACTTCTCTCCGCCCCGGAGTCCGTCCACCAGTTGCCGGATGGCCCCGGGCTGGTCCCCCCGGGGCACCATGTCCGTGACCAGTTGGAACTGACCGGAAGGGGCGGGCGGCGGACTGGATACCTTGGGAACGCGGTGGGAGGGAGCCCTCCGCGCGACCGGATGAGCGCTCATGGTTCCTGGACCACGGGCAGGAGCTTCCCGGAGGGGATCCGGGCGCCGCTGGGACGGTAGCCGTAGGGATCCAACTCCACAGAGGTGAACCCCAGAGACTGAAGGTGGCGCCGGACCTTCTGGGAGGTGTCCGGAGAGCGGAGCCGGGACACCTGGGAAGGCTCCACCTCCACCCGTGCCTCCCCGGAACGGGTCCGGACGCGCACCTGGCGGAATCCCAGGTCTGCCAGGAACGACTCGGCCCGTTCCACGCGCTCCAATATCCCCACCGAAATGGGTTCTCCGTGCGCCACGCGGGAGGCAAGGCAACTGTTGGAGGGGGCGTCATGGTTGGGAAGACCCACGGCACGCGCCAGGGCACGGATCTCTTGCTTCCCCGCGCCTACCTCCAGCAAGGGGTGAACCACCCCGCGCTCCGCCAGAGCGCGGAGGCCGGGGCGGTCCTCCCCGAGGTCGTCCCGGTGCACGCCGTCCATGACCACGGCGTACCCCAGGCTCCGGGCGATCTCCCCCAGGGCGTCCCCCTCCTGGGCCCGGCAGAAGTAGCACCGGTCCCGGGGGTTGGCGGCGTATCGAGGGTCCTTCAGGGGATCCACGGGGACCTCCCGGTGCGGGAGGCCCAGGAATTCCGCCACGGCGCGGGCCCGGTCCCTCTCCCCCCGCGCCAGCGCAGGACTCGTGATGGTGACGGCAACGCTCCGATCGGGGAGCGCTTCCCGGGCGGCCCACGCCACCAGCGCGGAGTCCACTCCTCCCGACAGGGCGACGACGCTGGAGCCGTGACGCCCCACCTCTTGAAGGAGCGAGCGGCTCCAGGCGGGGAGTCCACGGGGAGCCTCTTCCATGACCTTCACGGACCCTGATAACTCTCAAGAGGCTTTCCCCGGCCCTATAGCGTCCGGAGCCATGATGCCAACCCCCTCGGGACCCTCCGCCTTCCAGCATCTCCACCCTTCCGTCCAGGAATGGGTCCGGGCCAGGGGATGGACGTCCGCCACCCCCATCCAGGAAATGGCTTGGCCGGTGCTCGCGCGGGGGGGAGATGCCCTTCTGGTGGCTCCCACGGGGACCGGGAAGACCGAAGCGGCCCTCTTCCCCCTCTTGGGGGAGCGGCTGGACCGGCCTTCCCCTCCGGTGAGCCTCATCTACGTGACCCCTCTTCGGGCCCTGAACCGGGACCTGGAAGGACGGATCGCGTCCTTGGTGAAGGCTCTGGGCCTCCGGGCGGGGGTCCGGCATGGGGACACCCCCGGGAGCGTCCGGACCCGTCAGGCGAAAGACCCTCCCGACGTCCTCATCACCACCCCGGAGACCCTTCAGCTCCTGATCACGGGAAAGTTGCTCCGGCGGGGCATGGTGTCGGTCCAGACCGTTGTGGTCGACGAGGTTCACGAGCTCGCTTCCTCCGATCGGGGGGCACAGCTCATGGTCACCCTGGAACGCCTCGACACGGTGGCGGGAAGGCCGGTCCGGCGCATCGGCCTCTCGGCCACCGTGGGGAATCCCCGGGAGATGGCCCAGTACCTGTCCCCCCACCGGGAGGCGACCGTGCTCCACGTCCCCTCCCCGCGCTCCATAGAGCTCGAGGTCCGGATGGGTGGGGAAGGCGCGATCACGGTCTCCGCCGACCTCCGCGCCTCCCTCAAGGTGGACCAAGAGCTCTTCGAAGCGCTCCTTTCGGTCCACCGGGCCATCCGGGAGCACCGATCCACCCTCGTCTTCGTGAACACCCGACCCACCGCCGAGGCTCTCGCCGCCCGGTTGCGCAGGCTGGACCCGGAGCTCCCCATCGCGGTCCACCACGGTTCCCTCTCCCGGGAGGTACGGGAGGAGGCGGAGAACGCCTTCCGGGAAGGGTCCCTCCGGGCCCTGGTGGCCACGAGCTCTCTGGAGCTGGGGATCGACGTGGGGGTGGCGGACCATGTGGTGCAGTTCGGGAGCCCCCACCAGGTCTCCCGCCTCCTGCAGAGGGTGGGTCGCTCCGGGCACCGCCAGGATGCCATTTCCGCGGGGACCATCATCGCCCTGGACGAGGAGGATCTGGAGGAGGCCGCCGTGCTCTCCCGGAGGGCCCTCGACGGGAAGGTGGAGGAGATCCGGGTGCGGCACCGGAACCGCCTGGCCCTGGCCCAGCAGTTGGTGGCGCTCTTGCGGGCGGACGGGGAGGTCCCGTCTGCCGAGAGCCTGCGGCTCCTTCGGCGCGCAGTCCCTACCCGGGACCTCTCCGACGCGGAGACGGCCGATCTCGTCTCCTTCCTGGAGCGGTTGGGAAGCGTCCGGGAACGCGGAGGACGCCTTGCCCCATCCCGGGGAACCCTCCAGAGATTCTACGCCACCTTGTCCCTCATCCCGGAAGAGAAGACCTACTCCCTGCGGGACCTGGGGACCCGCCGGATCCTGGGGACCCTCGATGAGCGCTTCGTGGTGACCCAGATCCTCGCACGTCCGGATTTCCTCTTCCTCCTCCACGGCACCACCTGGAGGGTGGTGGAGTTCCGGGAGTCGGAGCTCCTGGTGGAGGCGGTCCAGGAGATCGGGGCGGAGCCCCGCTGGGTGGGGGAGGACATCCCCGTGCCCGTGGAGGTGGCCCAGGAGATCGGACGCCGACGCCGGGAAGGCAGTGAGGAAGATCTCCCGCTCTCCGGGCCGGCCCGCGCGCGGCTCCGGGAGCGGTTCGCCCGTTTGCGGTCGCTGGAGGCGGTCCCCACGGACCGGACCATCACGGTGGAGATCCATCATCGGCTCGCCGTGATCGGCAGCTGTTTCGGGACGAGGATCAACACCACCCTCGCCACGCTCCTCGCCGGCCGCGCCACGGAACGTTTAGGGGGCCGCGTCGATGTACAGCTCATCGAGCCCACCTGGATCGTCCTGAGCCTACCGGAGGTGCCCCCCCAGGGGGTCCTGGAGGATCTCTTCCGCATCTCCCCGGACGAGGTGGGGCCGCTCCTGCGCCGGTGGGTCCCCAGCGGGATGGAGTACCAGTGGACCTTCGCCACGGTGGCGAGGAAGTTCGGGTTGCTCCCCCTCTCCGCCGATGCCCGGCGTCTCCGGACCCTGGAACCTCTCCTGGAAGCGAACCGGGAGACCCCCCTGGGGCTCGAGGCGCTGGAGAAGACCCTCCACGAGCAGTTCGATCCGGAGGGCACCGCCCGGATCTTCCGGGACCTCGCGGAAGGCCGCCTTGGTCTGGCATTCCCCTCCATGAGCGCCCCCACTCTGGGACGGGACGTTCTGGACCGCCTGAACTGGCAGCGTGTGGCGGACCAGCCGCCCCCCACGCTCCTGCGGGCTGTCCGGGAACGGCTGGACCAGGAAACGCTCCTCCTGGTCTGCATCCGCTGCGGGTTCCAGCGGTCCGTGACCCCCCGGTCGTTTCGGGAGGGTGGGGGATCCCCCTGCCTCATCTGCCACAGTGCCCTCTCGGCGGTCTTCTCGCCGCGAAGGGAGGCGGACGTGCGCCTCTTCACTCGGTACGTCCAGGCCAAGAGGAAAGGGAAGTACCGCCAAAGACTCACCGCCGAACAGCGCCGCCTGGTGGAGGCCGCGTACCTCTCCGCCGACCTCCTGCTCACCAGCGGGTTCCGGGCCCTCCAGGCCCTGGCGGCCCGGGGGATCGGCCCCGAGAAGGCCCGCCAGATCCTCCTGAATCCGTCCCGGCCCGAGGAGCAATTCCTCGGGGAGGTCATCCGGGCCGAGCGGGCGTACGCCCAGACCCGCGCCTTCTGGGATTGAGCCGCCGGGGCTATCGCCGGTCCAATCCCTTGAGGATCCGCGCCACCTCCGGCGGCGGAGCTTCCGTGCGCCATCCGGATGGGGTCACGTGGGTCCGGGCCGATTTCCATCCAGACGCCCGGAGGGCTTCCAGAACCGCTCCCCGGGAGGGAGGTTCGGACAGGTGCAGGCGCTTCGCTTCCTCACCCATTTCATAATGGAACAGGGCGTGGACGCCGCTTTCCTCCCGGAGGATCTCCAGGAGCCGGGTCGCCCCCTGGAGATCCGCGGAGGTCCCCGCCGGCTTCACCCCCTCGAGGAACCTCTCGTCGCAGAGGGGACCCGTCCAGAGGGGTCCTCCGCGGGCGGAGGAGGGCAGGGGAGGGCCCTCGTACCCCTCGAAAGGAATGCTCCGGAGGGGGAGCGGGTCCTCGCCCCGAGCGGGAAGGATCCGGAGGAAGGCCCGGACATAGTAATCATGGGCGTACGAGAGGATGGGATCTGCCCGTAGGCCCCAGCGGAGGGCTTCCCGCCGGACCGCCCCCAGGAGGATCCGGAGGCCCGCCTCCCGGCACAGGTAGGTGCGGAGGGGACGGGCTCCGTAGCGCCGTTCGCAGGCGGACCTCTCCGGTCCCGCGAGGACCGCCATGTCCGTGGCGGTCACCGCCAGGAGCCCTCCCGGACTCAGGGAGCGGAGCGCGGCCTCCAGAAAGGGGGCCGGAGTCCCGTAGGGGTCCAGGTCCACCAGGTCGAAGGGGCCCTGAGGGGGGGGCGAGCGGGCATCCCTTGCCTCCACAACCATGGCATCCCCGCCCCAGTCACGGGCATTGGCCCGGAGGAGTTGGAGGGCCTCGGGATGGAGTTCGGTACAGAGGATCTCCCCCATGGCCCGGGTCTCCCGAAGGAGCCTCACGGCACGGACCCCTGTGGCGCTCAGGGCATCCCAGGCCCGGAGAGGGTGACCTCTCTCCTCCGCAAAGGCGGCCACCACCGCAATGGTGAGATCACGGGAGAGCGCCATGGCGGGGTTGTAGAACACCGGGGAACGAGCGGCGGGTCCGCGTTGCGCGGCCCGCCGATCCCGGGGCAGGTAGAGTTCGGAACCCCCTTCCCGGGCCTTCCCCCACGCTGGCGAGATGGTCTTCCCCTCACTGGAGGCTTGGGTCCCCTGCGCCACGCCGTGACCCACGCCCGAGACGGTAAGAAGCCTCACGGGCTGGCTCCGGAACGTGGATCTGGACGGGTTACTGGATCTGGCAGCGCGCCCGCACGTTTACCCTGTCCGGGAAGATACCCTCCTCCTGGCCCAGGCAACGAAGGTTTGGCCCGGGGGGCGGTTCGTGGAGGTGGGTTGTGGGTCGGGGCTCGCTTCGCTGGCCGCAGCCCGCGCCGGGGCCCGGGTGGTGGCCACCGACCGGAACCCGTTTGCGCTCCAGGGCGTGCGGGAGGAGGCTCGCGCCCGGGGCCTTGCGCTGGATGGGGTCCGAACAGACCTCCTGGAAGGGCTCCGACGCTTTGACGTGGTCGCCTTCAACCCTCCGTACCTCCCCACCCCACCCGAGGAGCGGGACCCGGACCCGTGGGTGAACCTCGCCCTCGACGGGGGGACGGACGGACGGGAGGTGACCCGCCGGTTCCTTTCGGAGCTTCCCGCTCACCTCTCCGCCCGAGGCCGTGCCTATCTCCTGTGGGCCTCGATCCCGTCCTCTGCTTCCCTGTCTGCTCCGGAACCCCCCCGGGTCGTTCCCGGTTTCTCCCGGGTGAGGGTCGTGGCGTCCCGGCAACTCCCGGGGGAGCGCCTGTGGGTCCTGGAGCTCACGGGCGCGGTGGAGGTTGGGGAGTCCGGCGCCGCTCCAGGGCAAAATCGTAGCCCCGGAGAGAGCCTCGACGTGAAGGACGATACCGACCGGCCCGGAGCTGGAAGAGCGGTTCGAAGACGTGCATGACCTCCTCCACGGAGAGGCGGTAGGGAGGGCCCATTTCCCGGGTCTCCTCCCGGGCGGCACAGGAGCTGAGGTAGACCCCTCCGGGCCGCACCACGCGCGCCATCTCGGCCGCGAACAATGGTCTCTGGTGGGGCGGGAGGGTGTGGAAGCTTCCGGTGTCCGTTGCCGCATGGAACCAGCCCTCGGGGTAGGGGAGCGCAAGGGCATCCGCCACGCGGAGGTCCACCGCGAGCCGGGCGGCCCGGGCGCGGGCCTCCGCCGCCCGGATGGCACCCGGGGCAATGTCGATCCCGCTCGCCGAGAACCCCTGGCGTGCCAGCCACAGTACGTTGGTGCCGGCTCCGCAGCCCACGTCCAGCACGCGGGAACCCCGACGGAGCCAGCCTTGCCGGACGCTTTCCTCCAGCCATGGGTTGGGGCGGCGGGAGAACCAGGGGAGGTCGCGGTAGGGGGTGGCCTCGTAGGTCTCCTGCCAGGCCCGGACCCGTTCCGGTGGAAGGACCATCGGGAGGGACGATGGAGCCCCGGCGGCGCTCCCTGGAATGGCCCTAGAGATGCGTTTCGGCATACCGGACCATCGCTTCGAAGAATCGGCGTCCGTCTCCCATGTCGCTGGAAACGGGCCGGCGCATCCAATCCGGATGATGGTAGATCTGGAACGACCGTTCCGGGTGGGGCATGAGCCCGAAGACCGTCCCTTCCCGACTGGTGAGACCCGCGACGTCCCCGGGGGACCCGTTGGGGTTCCACGGATACCCCGCGGGGTTCCCGTCGGGATCCGTCCAGCGGAAGAGGATCTGCCCGTTGGCCAAAAGGTCCCGGAGGTCCGCCCCGTGGGCCCCGCTCAGGATGAGCTTCCCCTCGCCGTGCGCCGAGGGGATGTAGAGGACGGTCCCGGCGGGAAGGTGGTCCTTGAAGGGCCGGAAGTTCCCTCCATCCCACCGGCAATAGGTGGGCCGACACTCGAAGTGGGCGGAATCGTTGGTGTTGAGCGCCGCCTGGGGCGGTCCGGGACGGGCCTCCACGCCTCCGGGGAGCAGGCCCATCTCCACCAGGACCTGGAACCCGTTGCAGATGCCGCCCACGAGCTTCCCGGAACGGATGAAGTCGGCCATTTCGTCGCCCAATCGGCTCTGGATCCGTGCCGCGAGGACGGCTCCGGCACGGACGTAATCCCCCGCCGAGAACCCTCCCGGCAGCATGAGGATCTGGAAGTCGGAGAGCCGTCTCCGAAGAGAAGGGGGGCTCCGCTCCCCCTCGAGCTGCTTCAGGAACACGATCTCGGGCTGGCATCCGAGGGAACGGAACGCCTCGAAGAGCTCCTGGTCGCAATTGGTCCCCTCGATGGCCAGGATGGCCACCCGCAGCTCGCCGCGCCGCACGACCCGTCCCACTGCGCTCCGGCGGTTAAGCTTGACCCGACCTCCCGGGAACTGCGAGCCCTACCTCCCCCCCGGTTCCGCGATCCACCCCCCCGGGGGGGAACCGCTCCATGGGTTCGGAACTCTGACTACGGAATCGCAAGTATTATTGGTCCGCCACTGATACCTATGAAGGATGGATTTCATGGAGGCGGGGGGATCTCCCGGCGGCCCGCGACCCCGCGGGAGGACCCGCGGGTGCGAACTCAGCGAGCTCCTCCACCTCCTGGGAAGGACCCACGTCCTCGAGATCCTGCACACCATGAACGCCACCCGGGAGGCTCTGCGCTTCGGAGACCTCCAGAGGCGGCTCGGAATCTCCCCCAACACCCTTTCGGAACGCCTCCGCGACCTCGTGGGGGCCGGGCTCCTCGTGCGGACGCCGCACCATCAGATCCCGCCCCGGGTGGACTACGTGGCCACCCAGAAGGCCCGGGAGCTCGCCCCGGTCTTCGAGGCCCTGACGGACTGGTCCCGGAGGCATGACCTCCGCGCCGAGAGGATGATGCCGGTTCTCCTCCCCGTGCGCCGACGCTAAAGGGCGGGGCTCAGCCGGCTGCGGGTCCCTTCGCCATGGGCAGGAGGACGCTCTCGTCCCCCCAGGTCTCCACCTGGCCCCCCTTCCCATACGTGTAGTAGGGGCGGCGGGAACGGATGACCGCCTCGAAGAAGGGGACCAGGGCCTCCGGGGGGACCTCCGCGCGCAGGGCGGGCCGGAGATCCACGAGCCCCCGGTTGGTCATGAGGCACCCTTTGAGGAGACCCGAGGAGGTGAGACGGATCCGGTGGCAGGCCATGCAGAACTCGGGGTTCGCGACCGGCTGGACCACCTCCACCTGGAGGGGCCTCCCGTTCTTCGTGTACGTGTATCGGGGACGATTGTGCAGGGGATTCCGTTCCGTCCTGAGGGCGTGCGTCCGGGCCTCCTCCGCGAGTCCCGCCAGCTCGGCGTGAAGTGCGCGGTAGACGCGGGGGTCCACGCGGCCGCCCACCGGTTCGAACTCGATGAGCTGGACGGTGGCTCCCAGGTCCTGGGCGAAGTCCGTGAGCGCCGTCACCTCCTCGGGCGAGGAGGTGAGCCCGTTGAGGACCACCACGTTGATCTTGAGGGGCTCGAGCCCCGCCGCCCGGGCCTCCCGAAGGCCCGCCACCACGTCGGCGACCCGGGGGGAGCCGGTGAGCCGCCGGTAGGTCTCCGGGACTAAGCTCGGGAGGCTCACGTTCAGGCGGGCGAGCCCCGCCTCCTTGAGCGGGCGTGCGAGCTTCCGGAGCCGGAGACCGTTCGTGGTCATGGAGACTTCCCGGACCAGGGGCGCCAGCCGTCGGACGATCTCCACGATGTCCCCGCGGAGCGTGGGCTCGCCCCCCGTGAGCTTCACCCGGTCCACTCCCACCCGGACCGCGGCGCGGACGCAGCGCTCCA
>JAJZYH010000033.1 GCA_021798195.1 Thermoplasmata archaeon | reverse complement strand
CGGCGAGACGGATATTGGTAAATAGAGAGGGTCCGGTTCCGGGGCCCGGGAGCCGATGCGAACCTACGTGAACGTCCAGATGGACTCCGAGGGGGCCTCCTTCTCGGAGGTGGCCGAGGTTTTGGAGGCGCTGGGGTTCCGGCCCCAGACGGGGCGGAACGACTTCGTCTACGAATGGGACCGCCACGCCACGGTGAAGGACTCCCTCTGGTTCGCGGACCGCATCCACGCCGCCCTGCGCGGGAAGCGGGTCTGGTTCCGCGTGGAGACCGTGGAAGATTGACCCCTTGGGCCCGTCGATCTCCGGGAACAAGAGAATAAGTAGGGCCCCCGTCCCCCGGAACATCGAGGTGGTCCTTCCCTGAGCGATCGCTCCCCGCCGGTCCCCACGGGCACCCGGCTCGTGATGGAGGAACCCTCCCGGGCCGCCCCCATCACCCGAAACTTCGCCCTGACCACGGCGGTGGTGGTCCTGGTCTCCATCGGGATCCAGGCCCTGGGGTGGGTCTCCACCAAGGTGCTCTACCTCCGGGTGGCCCCGGGGGCCTGCGACAACGGCGTGGGGGCGAGCTGCGCGGGCCTCCACTTCATCGGGATCGTCTCGTTCTTCCTGATCATCACCAACTCCATCAGCGCGCTGGGCGACCTGCGGGTCCAGAGCGCCTACGTCTACTACATGGCCCGGGGCGGGGATGAGGCGCGCCTCTCGGGGACCTACATCGCATTCCGCCTCGCGAGCATGCTGGCGCTGGGCGTGGGGTTCGTCGCGTTCGGGCTCCTCACCATGCCCTCCTGGTTCACCGGGAACCTCATGGCGGTCACCCTCTTCGCGTTCCTCCCCGCGCTGGAGGCTCCCGGGGTCCTCTTCAGCGTCTTCCACCGCTCCCGGGGACGGGCCGCATACGGCCAGCTCCCCCTCCTGGTGGAGACCGCCCTCCGGACGGCCCTGCTCATCGTCGTGGCCCTCCAGTTCAGCATCGCGGGGGAACCCGGGGGGCTTCCCGCGGCCCAGGGGGCCCGCCTGGTGACCGACATGTCGTTCGCCTACGTCACCGCCGCGGCCGCGAGCCTCCTCCTCGCGATCCCGCTCCTCCTGCGGGTCCGGCTGGACCGCATCCGGGAGGCCCTCGCCTCCATGATGCGCTTCGCCTACCCCCTCATGGGCGCGATGTTCCTCACCTACCTCATCGCCGCGGTCCCCCCCTTCTTCGTGGAGGGGCTCTCCGGGGCCCTGGGGTTCCAGGACCTTCAGATCTTCAACAGCGCCTACGCGTTCCTCATCCTCCTCATGTTCCTCCCCTCCGCCGTCACGCTCCCCCTGTTCCCCGACATCGCTTCCCTGCACGTCCGGGGATTGGACCGGGAGATCCGGGGACGGACGCGCCGGGCGCTGCGCCTCACCACGATGCTCCTCGCCCCCGCCGTGCTCACGGTGGTGGTCTTCCGGGTGGATCTCCTGCGCATCGTCTACACCGCGGCCGTGGTGAACGCGGGGAGCGACCTCGCCCTGGCCCTCCTCGCCGCCACCGCCCTTCCCCTCGCCCTCTTCCGGATCATGGGGACCAGCCTCGACGCCGTGGGCCAGCAGAAGCGGGAGCTCTACCTCTCCGCCGTGCAGCTCGCGGTGATGGTGGTGGTCATGGCCCTGTTCATCCCGACCGCCGGCATCGGAGCCCGTCTCACGGGGGTCCGCGGCGTGGCGGGAGCCGCCTTGGGGGTCTTCCTCTCCGCCGTCGCGGGCTTCCTGGTGAACGGCTACTACCTCCACCGGTACGTCCGGGTCCGCCTCCCGGTCCGTCCGTACGCCGCCATGCTCCTCGCCGCCGCCATCGCCTTCTCCCTGTTCTCCACGAGCTTCCTCGGCCTCTTCCACATCTCACTCCCGGTGAGCCACGTGGCCGTCCTCCTCCCCGTGGTCGTGGCCGGATTCCTCCTCTACTTCGGCGTCCTGGCGCTCCTGGGGGAGCTCACCCGCGAGGACGTCCGATATCTCCTCAAGTCCGTGATGGTCCCCGGGCCGATCATCGCGGCCGTGGAACGGATCTGCTGGAGGGACTCCTGGCCGGACCCCGAGGAGCCCTCCCCCGCCCCTCCGCCGTGATCGCCTCCCGCGTCAATCTTATACCCCGAGCCCCGCGTCCCCTCCCCCATGGTGGTCCTGGGGATCGAGTCCACGGCCCACACGGCATCGGTGGGCGTGGTGGATGGGTCCGCCCGGGTCCGGTCCCTCGCCACCGACATGTACCGGCCGGCCCACGGCGGGATCCATCCCCGCGAGGCCGCGAACCACCATGCCGAGGTGTTCCCCGAGCTCGTGGAGCGGGCGCTCGTCTCCTCCGGTGTGGACGTGACGGAGATCGAGGCCATCGCGTTCTCCCAGGGACCCGGACTGGGTCCCTGCCTGCGCTCCGGGGCCACCGTGGCGCGGACCCTGGCCCAGGCGTGGGAGAAGCCTCTCGTGCCGGTGAACCACTGCGTGGCGCACCTCGAGATCGCCCGGGTGCTGAGCGGGTTCCGGGACCCGGTGCTCCTCTATGCCTCGGGGGGGAACACCCAGGTGGTGGCGTTCTCCAACGGCCGCTACCGGGTGCTGGGGGAGACCCTGGACCTGGGGATCGGGAACTTCCTGGACAAGCTCGCCCTCTCCCTGGGGGCCACGTTCCCGGGCGGCCCGATCCTGGAGAAGTGGGCCCGGGAGGGCCGCGATGTGGAGGCCCTCCCGTACTCGGTCCATGGCATGGACGTGAGCTTCTCCGGGCTCTTCACCGCCGCGCGGGCGGCGGTGGCCCGGGGGATCCGGAAGGAGGACCTCGCCCTCAGCGTGGAGCTCACCGCCTACGCCATGCTCTGCGAGATCGCGGAGCGGGGACTCGCCCACCTGGGCTCCCGGGAACTGGTGCTGGGAGGCGGCGTCGCCTGCAACGCGCGGCTCCGGGCCATGGTGGAAGCCATGGCGGCGCCCCGGGGGATCCGGGTGTACTCGCCGCCGCCGAGCCTCTGCGTGGACAACGGGGCCATGATCGCCTGGAACGGGATCCTGGCACACGCCGGCGGGATCACCACGGAGATCGAGGACTCGGTGGTGCTGCCCCGCCAGCGGACGGACCAGGTGGACGCCCCCTGGCGGGCGGGCCCGTCCAGCGGCGGCGAGGTCTCCCCTCCATGACCCCTCCCCCGGAACGGTACGATGTGGTGGTGGTGGGTGCGGGCCCGGCGGGCAGCACGGCGGCCCACGAACTCGCCCGGCGGGGGCACCGGGTGCTCCTCACCGAGGAGCACCCCCGGGTGGGGTTCCCGGTCCAGTGCGCCGGCCTCGTCTCCCAGAGGGTCCTCGAGCTGGCCGGCACCCGAGAGATGGTCCTCCACGAGGTCCGGGGGGCCACCGTCTGGAGCCCTGCGCTGCGTCCGTTGCAGGTGAAGGCGCCCGACACCCGGGCGTACGTGATCTCCCGGTCCCGGCTGGACTTCCTCCTGGCCGAGAGGGCCTCCCGCGCGGGGGCCGAGGTCCGGACGGGCTGGAAGTTCCTCGGCCTCGAGGGCCCCGTGTCGGCCACCCTCCCCCTTGCCCTCCGGTTCCAGACGCTCCCGGAGGGGGAGGTGCGTCGGGTCGAAGCCCGCTGCGTGGTGGGTGCCGACGGCGTCACCAGCGCGGTGGCGCGGGCCTTCCGGCTCCGGCGGCCCATCGAGATCCTGCCGGCGTACGAGGTGGAGATGCCCTTTCCCGATGGCGATCCGGACGAGGTGGAGATCTACCTGGGCCGCCACGTGGCCCCCGGTCTCTTCGGCTGGTGGATCCCCGACGGAGGGGGGATGGCCCGCGTGGGCCTCGCCGTCCAGGCCATCCGGGGACGGTCGGCGCGGGAGTACTTCGACGCCCTTCGCGGCCAGATGGCCCGGCGCTGGGGCCACCCCCTGCCGGATCCCGTGGAGATCCTCGTGGCGGGGATCCCCGTGGGGGATGTCCCCCGGACCTCGGGGACCCGCGTCCTCCTGGTGGGCGATGCGGCCGCGCAGGTGAAGCCCGTATCGGGGGGCGGGATCTTCACCGGGATGCGCTGCGCCCAGAGGGCGGCCGAGGTCCTCCACGAGGCCCTCGCCCAGGACGACCTGGGGGGGGACCGGCTCGCGGCCTACGATGCCGCCTGGCGCTCCGACCTGGGGGAGGAGTTCCGGCGGGCCCACTACCTCCGCCGCGTCTTCCTGCGCCTGGGGGACGAGGAGCTCGAGCGGGTGCTCCAGATCCTGCAGGGGACGGACATGGTCCGTTCCCTGGTGGCCTTCGGGGACATCGACTTCCCGTCGATCGCGGCCGGGGAGGTCCTGCGGCAGTCCCGATCCCTCATGTCGTTGCTGCCCCAGGCCGTGGCCGCCTATTTCCAGCGGGACCGGGGCCGCGTGCCGGACGTGGGCCCCCGCATCTCCCGACGGGCCACGTAGAAGCCGGCGACCCCGAGCCCGGCCGCCCCGGCAAGGAGCCCCCAGATCCAGGGGTTCTGCGGAGACGGAGCCACGGGGATGGACCCGTCCGGGGTCACCCCGGAGACGTTGAGCCGGGTGAGGTTCAGCGTGGGGGTCCCGTTGGAGGCCTCCGTGGCCTCCTGCCAGAGGGCGGCGGAGAAGAAGCCCCGGGAGCGCAGGAGGAAGGAGTCCCCCCCCATCTGGAAGGAGAGCTGGGTCCGAACGAAGTAGGTGGCCACCGGAGCGGATGCGGGGACCGTGACGCCGACCGCAAACCCTCGCGATCCTCCGGAGGGAAGCGACGCCACGGAAAGGTTCGCCCACGTGGAGGAGGTCCCCCCCAGGGTGAATTGGGGAGCCCAGGAGGCGCCGGCGGAGACGTTCCGAAGCGACCCCGGGGAACCCTCGCCGTACACGTTCAGTGTGACGACCACCCCGGTCCAGTTCCCCGAGAGCGGGTTGGCGAGTCCCACGCTGAGGGAACCCTGGGCGCCCGGGGCGATGGGGGAGGCGGCGAGCTGGAGCGCTTCCCCCCCGGTGGGACCCGGGAGGGGCGGCGGAGGGGCGGCCCGGGCGACGTTCCCGAAACCCGCCACGACGACCCCCACGACGAGGAGTAGGGCCAGCGCGCCGCGGGAGCGGTTCACGGGGATCCCGCCGGAGGGTTCTCGTCCACGCGGCCCAGGAGCCGCTGGATGCGCTGCTGGACGTCCGCGGGTCCCCCCGCCCGGGCTCCCAGGAGCCCGTAGGACGGGACGGGCCTGAGGAGGGAGGTCCTCGAGGCCGGCCCCTCCTCCCCCTCCTTCCCCAGCATGGTGGAGCTCTTGAAGAGGGCCCGGGCCAGGGCCAGGGGGTTCCCGGTGACGCGGACCGCCTCGTCGTCGGCGGCCATCTCCTCGCGGCGCGTGAGGGTACGGGCGAACCAGGCCAGGAAGGGGTCCGCCCGGATGAGCGACGAAAGGGTCCGGACGTAGGTGAGATATCGTCCATCCAGGGCGAGCACGTGGCCCAGTTCGTGGGCGATCACCGCCTCCACCTCCTCCGGGGAGAAGGTGCGGAGCACGGCATCGGAGACCAGCACCACGTCCCGGCGCCGGGGGCGGGGGATCCGCCCGCTCCTCTCCATGTCCAGCAGGGTGAAGGAGAAGGCATCCAGGGCATCCGAGGGGAAGCGGAAGAGCCAGACCCCGTCCACCACCGGGAGCCGGGGAGGCCATGGGAGGGTCTCGGGCTCCAGGAGGTAGAGGAAGCCACGGGCCACGAGCTGGTTCAGCGTGAAGGCCACGGCAAAGACGAGGAAGGTCCCCACCATCCCCAGGAGCCACAGGTGCAGCGCCGAAGGTTCCAGGAACTCCTGGGGGGCCGCGAGGAGGGCCCATGCGGCGCGCTCCCCCCCTCCGAAGAGGACCCAGACCACGAGGGTGGTCATGAGCAGGCCCCAGAGGCCCAGGAAGAGGGCGGAGAGCCGGAGGAGCCAGCGGGGCCGGGCGCTCCGCCAAGCGGCCCAACCGGTGAGGAAACCCAGGACGGCCCACGAGGCAAGGGGCAGGATCAGGAAGAGGTCGAGGTTGCCCCCGGACATCGTTCCCAGCACCCCCCCTGGCCCGGACCATCACAGCTTCAAACGGCGGCGGAGCTCCTTTTCCTCGGTGGTGCGGAGGTTCCGCAGCTCCTCCGAAAGGTGGACCACGCCCGGGGACCCGAACAGGCTCACCACGCCGCGAAGGAGGCTGTGGAGGTAGGTCCGCTCGAAGTCCACGTACCGGTAGACGTACCGTTCCCCTCCCCGGCAGGTCTGCCGACGCCTCTTCACCATCCCCTTGGCGTGCAGCCGTCCCAGGATGGTGGAGACCGTGGTGTAGGCGAGGGGGATCCCCCGGGCCTCGAGATCCTCGCGGACCTGACGGGCATGCGCGGTCTTCAACACCCGGAGGGAGGCGAGCACTTCTCGTTCCAGAGATCCCAGCACGTCCGTTCGGCGAACCCATACATGAAGGGGGTTTCAGCCTTGCGCCCCCGGATCAGCTGCAATCCGGGAGGAGTCCCTCCGATGATCCGTCCGGGCCAAGCGGCACAGAGCCGCGGGGCACGCGGGAGAGCACGTGCGCAGAATCCATCCTTCCCCCCGGCGCCGGGAACCAGGCCCTGCGATGGCATCCATGGGGACGAAGGAGGAAGGACCAAGATGGAGACGCGGGGCGGATCGCAGGACCATCCTCAGCGAGGGGGGAAGAGGGAGGAGGGGGCGAGATCCTCGCCGTGGAAGACGAGGGCGGTGGGCTCCCTTGCCTGCTCCGCAGCAGGGGAGACATCCTCCGGGCGGCCCGGACCGCGCGAGCAAGGCACGCGAGCGAACATCGGTACCGGGGCTGAAGTGGCTCGACTCCAGGACGGGTCCGTGTTGCCCGCCGCCCGGGTGCTGGGGACCGAGAGAGCTGCCCCCCCGAAGGAGGTCACGGGACGCGTGGGCCTTCCGGAGGCGAGGGGCCCGCCCCCGCCGTCGCCACGGCCCAAATGAGGAGGTCGTCCCCCAGTCCCGACCATCGGCCCACGGGGGAGCCCAGGAACCGCGAACCCCACCTCTGGAGCCGGGAAGGGTCCATGGAGGGCAGGTGCTGGACGACCTCGTGGTCCATTTCCCCGAATCCCGCTGCCGGGAGGAACGACGCCAGGTCCTCCCAGACGTACTCCATCACGTGCCCATACAAGGGTCGGTCGTCCAACGGAAAGGCTTCCGGCTCCCGGATGCTCCGGTTCCTCAGGAGGTTCCATCGGTTCCGGAGGCGTCCCTGGTTCGGGGTGGTGAGGAGGAGCCCTCCTCCGGGAGCGAGGCGGGAGCGGAGGGCTCGGAGCACCCGGATGGGGTTCGCCAGGAGGTGCTCCAGCACCTCCACGAAGAGGACGAGGTCGTAGCCGGTGGGGAGGTCCCGGAGAGGATCGGGTCCCGTGAGGTCGATGGAAAAGTACGGTCCCAGCCCCTGGCGCTCCCACGCCTCGGCGAGAGCGGAGGAGGGAGGCGCGTAGTCCGCCAGGTGATAGGTCCCCGGGTAGTGAGCCTTCAGAGCCACCGAGAGCGACCCGGTCCCGGCCCCCACGTCCAGGACGCGCAGGGGGGGACGCAGTTGCCTCCGCTGGAGGAAGCGGAGGATCGGGTCGAACCGCCGGCTCTGGAACCGAAGGCGTCGGAGGGTGTCGACATCGAACCGGCAGTCCCCCCAGAAGGCTTCCAGGGCCGGGCGGGATCGGGGATCTCCACATGCGGGCCCGCCCATGGCGGGTTCCCAACTCCCGGAAGGAGATAAGCGGTTTCGCGGGAGCGGAGGAGCTCCACCGAGGCACTCCATCGAGGGACTCTCCGGTCCCTCGGAGGCGAAACCATGATAGGGCTCGCTCCGTGCCCACCGGTGCGCGCATGGGGAAGCCACCGGTCCTCAATAGCCTCCTCGATGCCATCGGAGCCACTCCGCTCCTTCCCTTGCGGAAGATCGGCCGGGGCCTGCCGTACACGCTCCTCGCCAAGCTCGAGTTCCTGAACCCCGGTGGCTCGGTCAAGGACCGGATCGCGCCCTTCATGATCCAGAGGGCCGAGGAGGAGGGGTCCCTGAAGCCGGGGGGGACCATCGTGGAGGCGACCTCCGGGAACACCGGTGTGGGCCTTGCCATGGCCGCCGCGGTGAAGGGGTACAAGGTCGTCTTCGTGCTTCCGGACAAGATGAGCTCGGAGAAGATCCGCCTCCTGCGGGCCTACGGCGCCCGGGTCGTGGTGACCCCCAGCCAGCTCCCGCCGGAGCATCCCATGAGCTACTACTCCACGGCCCGGCGCCTGGCCCGGGAGATCCCGGGGGCGTACTACCCGAACCAGTACGAGAATCCCATGAATCCCGAGGCCCACTACCGGACCACGGGTCCCGAGATCCTGGACGCCGTGGGCGACTCCATCGAGGCGGTGGTGGCCTCCATCGGGACCGGAGGGACGGTGAGCGGGATCGGGCGCTTCTTCAAGGAGCACCGCCCCGGGGTCCGGATCATCGCCGTGGACCCCAAGGGATCGGTCCTGGCGCACTACGCCCGGACCGGGCAGGTGATCCGGGCCACGCCGTACAAGGTGGAGGGGATCGGCGAGGACCTGGTCCCCAGGACCGTGGATTTTCGGGTCATCGACGAGTTCGTGGAGGTGGACGACCGGACGAGCTTCTCCATGGCCCGCCGGCTGGCCCGCGAGGAGGGCCTCTTCGTGGGTGGCTCGTCGGGATCGGCGGTGGCGGGGGCCCTTCAGTGGGCGCGGAACGCTTCCTTAAAGCCGGGGGCCCGGATCGTGGTCCTTCTCCCGGACTCCGGCGACCGCTACCTCTCCAAGTTCTACTCCGACGAGTGGATGCGGGAGAACGGATTCCTCGACGAAGGGGCCCGGGCCGCGGACCTCCTGGCCTCCAAGTCGTTCCCGGCGGCGCTCATCGCGGTGGACCCCACCACCACGGTCCGGGAGGCCCTCGCGCGGATCCGGGAGAACGACGTCTCCCAGCTCCCGGTCTTGAGCGGGGGGACCAACGTGGGGAGCGTGTTCGAGGAGGATCTCCTGCGCTCCGTCCTGAGCGACGAGAGCCTCTACGACCGGACCGTTTCCTCCCTCCTGGGTCCCCCCTTCCCGGAGGTCCCTCTCCACGAGCCCCTCGGCGAGGTGATCCGCCGGTTGAAGAGCGAACGTGCCCTCCTGGTGCGCGACGAGGCCTCGGGGGAGCTTCGGGGCATACTGACCCGGAACGATCTCGTGAGCTTCCTGTCCTCCCACGGGGGAGAGCATGCGATTTGACACACGAGCCATCCACGGAGGCCAGGGACCCGATCCCCTCACCGGGGCGGTGAACGTACCGGTGTACCAGACCAGCACGTACGCCCAGACCGCTCCGGGCGAGACCAAGGGGTACGACTATTCGCGGACCGCGAACCCCACGCGATCCATGCTGGAGCGGGCGCTCGCGGAGCTCGAGGGGGGAAAGGGGGCCGTGGCGTTCGGGTCCGGGATGGGGGCCCTCACGACGCTCCTGTGGACCCTGCCGGCCGGCACCCGCGTCCTCGCGGGCGAGGACCTCTACGGCGGGACGTACCGCATCCTGGAGCACGCCCGCACGCAGGGCATGCTCCGACCGGAGTACCTCGACATGCGCGACCTGGGGGCCGTCCGCCAGGCATTGGGTCGGGGGCCCGCCGGGCTCGTCTACGTGGAGACCCCCTCGAACCCCCTCCTGGACCTCGTGGACATCCGGGCGGTGGCGGAGCTGGCCCGGGAGCGGGGGGTCCCCCTCGTGGTGGACAACACGTTTGCGTCCCCCTATTTCCAGCGCCCCCTGGAGCTGGGGGCCCAGATCGTCCTGCACTCCACGACGAAGTACCTGGGTGGACATTCCGACGTGGTCGGCGGGGCCCTGGTGGCGGCGGACCCCAAGACCGTGGAACGGCTCCATTGGCTGCAGAACGCAGCGGGGGCCGTTCCCGGACCCTGGGACTGCTTCCTGGTCCTCCGGGGGATCCATACCCTGGGGGTTCGGATGCGGGCCCACGCGGCCAATGCCCAGCGGATCGCGGAGCTCCTGGAAGGGCACCCCCAGGTGGCCTCCGTGCACTACCCCGGGCTTTCCAGCCATCCCCAGCATGCGTTGGCCCGCCGGCAGATGCACGGGTTCGGGGGGATGGTCTCCGTGGAACTCCGGGGGGGCCTTCCCGCCGCCCGGAAGTTCCTGGGGGCGCTCCAGTACTTCTACATCGGGGAAAGCCTCGGGGGAGTGGAATCCCTCGCCGAGGTGCCCGCGCTCATGACCCACCAATCGATCCCTCCGGAGGAACGGCGCCGGCGCGGGCTCGGGGACGGCCTGGTGCGCCTCTCCGTGGGCATCGAGGACGGCGACGACCTGGTGGAGGACGTCCGGGAGGCTCTGGGGACGCTCTAGGTGCCCCGGAGAGGAGGTGCCCCGTGAGCCGGCGGACGCCCAAGTTTTCGACCCCACTCCCCCGGACGCCCCCCGGGCCGGTCCGGATCTACGACACGCTCCGGGAGAAGGTGGTCCCGCTGGAGCCCCTGGTCCCGCCCCGGGTGGGCATGTTCGTCTGCGGGCTCACCCCGTACAAGCCATCGCACATCGGCCACGCCCGGACCTTCGTGTTCTTCGATACCGTGGCCCGGTTCCTTGCCCAGGAGGGCTACCACGTCTTCTACGTCCAGAACGTGACGGATATCGACGACAAGATCCTCCGGGTCGCCGCCGAGGAACGGGTGGACTTCTCCGTGGTGGCCGAACGGAACTTCGCCCAGTACCTCCGGGACATGGACCGCCTGGGGGTCCGCTCCGTGAACCTCTACGCCCGGTGCACCGATTACCTTCCGGAGATCCTGGAGCAGATCCAGGAGCTCGTGGACCGAGAGATGGCCTACGCAGCGGGGGGGGACGTATACTTCGACGTGTCCCGGTTCCCGCGGTTCGGAGCCCTCTCGAAGCAGCGGAAGGAGGACCTCCAACCCGGCGCCCGGGTGGAGGTGGACCCCCGCAAGCGTTCCCCCGAGGACTTCGCCCTCTGGAAGTCCGCCAAGGAGGGGGAGCCCCGCTGGGAGAGCCCCTGGGGACCGGGTCGTCCGGGCTGGCACATCGAGGACACGGCCATCACCGTGAACGTGCTGGGTCCCCGCTACGACATCCATGGAGGGGGGACCGAGCTCAAGTTCCCCCACCACGAGGCCGAGATCGCCCAGGCCGAGTCGGCCACGGGGGAGTCCCCCCTCGCCTCCATCTGGATGCATGCCGGGGTCCTCACCATGCAGGGAGAGAAGATGTCCAAATCCCTGGGGAACGTGCTGGACCTCTCCTCGGCCCTCTCCCAGGTGGCTCCGGATGTCCTGCGCTTCTTCCTCCTGAGCGGACTCTACCGGAGCCCCCTCGAATTCGCCGGGACGGCCTCCTTCGAGGAGGCGGAACGCGCCTACCGGACCCTGGAGCGCCCCTACCGCCGCGGCGAGGAACTCTGGAGGGAGGCGCGGGAGGATGGAGGACCCACCCTGCCGGAGGAGGTTAAGGCCGGGTCCCGGCGGACCGTGGATCGGATGGTGGAGGCGCTCCGGGCCGATTTCAACATCCGGGAGGCGACCGCGGCGCTCTACGGGTGGTCCCGGGAGGTGGGCGCCCGCTGGGCCTCGGTGGAACCACGTCGCCGGGCGGACCTCGACGTCGAGCTCGCTCCCTACCGGTTCGCCCGGGACGTGCTGGGGTACTTTTCCGTCGGGACGTATGCGCCTCCCGCGGCACCGGGAGACCTCCTCAAGGCCCTCGTCGAGGATCTCCTCAAGGTGCGACAGCGCGCCCGGGAACGGGGAGACTTCGGGGAGGCGGACCGTATCCGAGAGGAACTCGCGGACCTGGGGATCCGGGTGGAGGATTCCCCCCGGGGCCCTTCCTGGCGCCTGGAACGAGGGGGGACATGAGGGCCTTCGGGTTCCGTCAGCATGGGGGGCTCGACGAGGCCCGCATCCTGGAGGTCCCCGAACCGGTGCCGGGACCGGGGGAGGTCCGGCTCCGGATGCGGGTGGCCTCCCTGAATCACCTGGACCTCTTCACCCTGCACGGCATCGAGGGGGTCCCGGTGCAGACCCCCCACGTTCTCTGCGGGGACGGGATGGGGGAGGTGGAGTCGCTGGGAGAGGGCACCCGCGGCCCAGCGCCGGGCGAGAGGGTCCTCATCAATCCCGGTCTTTCCGACGGGACCTGCCCCGCCTGCCGACGGGGCGAGGAGGTGCTCTGCCGGAACTACCGCATCGTGGGGGAGCATACCCAGGGGGTGGCTTCGGAGCTGGCGGTGCTACCTTCGACCAACCTGATCCCCGTCCCCCCCGGCCTCGACGACGTCGCGGCGGGCACCGTGGCCCTGGTATTCATGACCGCCTGGCGCGCCCTCAAGACCACGGGGGGGCTCCGGGGCGGGGAACGGGTAGCCATCCTCGGGGCCGGTGGGGCTCTGAGCACGGCCGCCATCCAGATCGCCCACCTCCTCGGGGCCCACGTCACCGTGGTGACCCGGGACCCGTCCCGGGGGGAGAAGGCTCGTGCCCTGGGGGCGGATGACGTCTTCCTGTTGGGCGGCGCCGTGCCCCTCCACAAGGGCCTCTGGGAGCTCTCCGGAAAGCAGGGCATGGATCTCATCTTCGATTCCACCGGAACCGATACCGTCCCCTCGTCGGTGCGCGCCCTGGCACGGGGAGGCCGGCTGGTCTTCTGCGGCGCCACCACGGGACCGATGGTCCAGTTGGACCTCCGGCCTCTCTTCTGGAGGAATGCCTCGGTGCGGGGGAGCACCATGGGGACCCGGGAGGAACTCCGCGAGGTGCTGTCCCTCCTCTCCCGGGGCCGGCTGCGTGCCGTGGTGGACTCGGTGGTCCCTCTGGAAGAGGCGCCGGACGCCCTCCGGCGCATGGATTCCGGCGCCCAGTTCGGCAAGCTGGCCCTCCGCATCGGCTGAGCCCGCGCTCGGCCCCCCTCGGCGGGTCGCGGGAGGCAGCCGCTCCCGCCATGCGCCTTTTATACAGGGAGAATGCTGTATTCTGGTGCCCTCGGCCCCCGGGATGGCCGATGGGTGGTATCGGGAGGAAAACAACGTGTCACCCCCTGGGTTCGCCCGGGTCTTGGTCTGGGTCGTCCTCGGGGTCCTTCTCGCGGCTTCCGGAGCGGCCTTCGTGGCCCTGCCCACCTCCGCCGCGGGTCA
>JAJZYH010000032.1 GCA_021798195.1 Thermoplasmata archaeon | reverse complement strand
AACCTCGATGGGGCCAGGCATGCGCTTCCAGGCCCTGCGAGGGTTCCGGGATTACCTTCCCCCGGACGCCCAGATCCGGGCGGACATGTTCTGGACCGTCCGCCAGGTGGCCCGCCGGGCGGGGTTCGCCGAGGTGGAGACCCCGTCCCTGGAATCCCTCGATCTCTTCCGGGCGAAGAGCGGGGAGGGGATCGTCGCGGAGACCTTCTCCTTCGTGGACAAGGGGGGTCGGGAAGTGACCTTGACCCCCGAGAACACCCCGTCCCTCGCGCGCCTCTACGTGGAGAGGGCCAAGGTGGAACCCCTCCCGGTGAAGTGGTTCACCCTGCCCAAGCTCTGGCGGTACGAGGAGCCGCAATCGGGGAGGACCCGGGAGTTCTCCCAGTGCGTGCTGGACATCTTCGGCGTCCCGGGCGTCGAGGCCGAGATCGACATCCTCCTCACCACGCGGCAGATCCTCGAGGCGCTGGGCCTCGCGGGGCGCTTCATGTTCCGCGTGAACGACCGCCGGGTGGCCGACGGGATGGGCCGGTCGCTGGGGGCTTCGGAGACCGGGGCCTTCTTCCGGGCTCTGGACCGGAGGCCCAAGCTGGACCCGTCCGCGTTCCGGGAAGAGCTCCGGCGGGCGGGCCTCGACGAAGCGGCGCAGGAACGCCTCGCCGGATTCCTTCGCGGCACGGACGGGGGGGTCCCCCCCGGCCGCACGGAGGCCGTCCTCACGGAGCTCGCGCAATGGCCGGGGTTCCCTGCCCCGGCGGCGGAGGGGATCCGGAACCTTCGGGCGCTCTTTGCCCAGGGCTCGGCGGCGGGACTCGACGATGTGCTGGCGTACGATCCCACCATCGTCCGGGGACTGGCCTACTACACGTCCACGGTCTTCGAGGCGTACGACCGGGGGGGCAAGATCCGGGCCCTCTTCGGGGGCGGACGCTACGATCAACTGGTGGAGCTCTTCGGGGGTGCCAAGGTGCCCGCGTGCGGGCTCGCCATGGGGGATCAGACCCTGGAGATCCTCCTCCGGGAGGCGGGACGGTGGAGCCCCCCGTCCCGGGGGCTCGACGTGTACGTGGCGGTGGTGGATCCCCAGCAGGGGGCCCTCGCGCTCCCCTGGGTCCGGGACCTGCGATCCGACGGGTTCGTGGTGGACCATGACCTCCTGGGCCGTCCCCTCTCCCGGCAGATGAAGGACGCCGCCCGGCGGAACGCTAGCTTCCTGCTCCTCCTGGGACCCGAGGAGGTGGCCCGGGGGACCGTGACGCTCAGAAATATGCAGACCGGTCGACAAGAGGCCGTCGCGGCCGGGGACGTGCGGGCGGCGTTGCGGAAGCTTCTTCGGCCGTCTTCCGCGGGGGAGACACCGGGGCCGCCGGGGTGACGGGGGCGGGAGCCGACGGGTGCGGGAGGGGTTCCTCCGATGCCCCCGGAGGAGGCCCCGACGGGACCAGAGTCTCGAAGGTGTCCCCGTCGAGGATCTGCACCCCCGGGATCCCCTGGGCTCCCTCGATGTGCCCGTACCAGTAGACCACGATCCCCTCCCCGAACATGCGCACGTACGGCTCCAGCTGCTTCCGGAGGTTCCGCCGGAGCTCCACGTCATCGCCGAAGTTCGCCTTGGACTCGATCCACGAGACGCGCTGGCCCCGGATCCAGACGGGGTGGTCGAGGAGCGCGTCCGGGGTCTTCGAAAACTTCCCCCGGAGGTCCTTCTCCGTCCGGTAGGTGAGCCCGTGGCGTTGGAGCCACCGGGCCAGGCGGGCCTCGCCCTTCACCCCCCGCTCCCTCTGGATCTCCCCTCCCCTGGGAGAGTAGATCCAGTCGTTCTCCAGCACTTCGAGCACCTCCCGCCGGAGGCGCGCGTCGGGAATGGCCTCGGGATGCCGGAACCCGTCCCAGAACGCGCGTCGGGACGTCTGCTTGTGCTTCTCGATCATCTGCGCCACGAGGACCGGGGGAAAACCGAGCTCCCGCGCGAGGGCGACGTAGCTCTTCCCGCGCTGCCACTCTCGGAGGAGGCGCGGCACGTGCTTCATCACCACGTAGTAGCGTTTGGTGGCGTCCCGGGTCACCCGGTGCGTGTAGATCACCATGAGGAGCTCCGGGTCGAGGCCCTTCTCGCGGCTGAGACGTTCCACATCCTCGTACTGGGCCAGGGATTCGTAGAGGCTCCGATAGGCCTCTCGGGTCAGGTTCGGCATGAATGGGATGGAGATATGGGGGGAGCGGACCTCGGCACGGGTCTAAAAGATTGCGCACGTCCCACGTCCGGTCCGGTGATGCTTCCCATCTCCGGCGGTCTGAGCCGTGGGGACTAGTCCCTCCAGTCCAGCCCCACGGTGCGCCCTCCCAGCTTGGGGATGGGAGGCAGCCTCCGCTTGTGGCGGTGCTCCCGGACCCGACCCGCGATGCGTTCCACGGTGGTGAGGGGGATCCGCAGCCTCCGGGCGATCTCCGGGGGATCCCAGAGCCGCTCCATCCCCAGAAGGATCCGGTCGGCCAGCTCGTAGGTGATCCCCAGTTCCCCCTCGTCGGTCTGGCCCTCCCAGAGGTCCGCGGACGGAGGACGCCTCCGGATGGCCGTGGGAATGCCGACGCGGCGAGCCATCTCCCGGACCTGGGTCTTGTAGAGGTCGCCCAGCGGCAGGAGGTCCGCACCCCCGTCCCCGTACTTGGTGAAGTACCCCAGGAGGATCTCCGACTTGTTCCCGGTCCCCACCACCAGCGAGGAAAGGTCCCGGGCCTGGGCGTAGTTCAGGATCATCCGGATCCGGGCCTTCACGTTCCCCCGCGCCACCCGGTCCCGGGGATCGGGAAGGAGGGGGACGAGAGCCTCTTCCACTGGAGCGATGGGGATGACACGGGTCCGGACCCCCAGGCGGCGGGCGTAGCGCTGGATCTCCTCGAGGCGCGGGGTGGGGAACCGGTCGTCCGGCTCCACGAGCCCCACCACGCGCCGGGGACCCAGGGCGTCGACCGCCAGGCGGAGGGAGAGGGAACTGTCCAACCCTCCGCTCAGCCCGATCACCACACCCTTCGCGGACGCGTCGCGGACGTGGGCGCGCAGGAACCGGTGGATCGTCTCCTCGGCGAAGGGGGGCAGGACCGGTACGAGCTCCGAGGAGGACATGGCCCGCGAGACCTCTCCTACGCCTCCGGAGCGAGGGATTCCAGCTCCATCTCCCACCGCCAGGTCTCTCGGCACGGGCACGGGGGCTCCACATCGAGCTCCCGAAAATCCTGTCGGAGGGATGCTTCCTGGATGCGGGCGAGGAGATCGGCATCGCACCGGAGGCAGTTGTGGATCCCCCGGGGGTTCCCGCCCGAGGTGGGGAAGCTCACCAGACGGACCTCCCGGGGGATGGCGGCGTGCCCCTCGCGGAGGACTTCGAGGAGGCTCCAGATCCAGGGGGGGCGGTACACGCCCTGCCGGAAGAGGTGCTCCACCACTGTCCCCCCCTGGATGTGCACGGGGTTCACGCTCAGCGTGTCGAAGTGAGGGGCCGCCCGGAGGACGGAGGTGAGGGCGTCCTGGAGCGCCTCCTTCTCGGTGAGGTAGGGGGGTTTGAGGAGGAGGTAGGCCTTCCGCAGGGCGCCCGCCTCCTTCAGGCGGGCCGCGGCCGCGAGGTAGTCCTCCACGGAGGAACCCTTGTTCACCGCCCGCCGGAGAACCTCGTCCTGGGTGGATTCGAGCCCCAGCGCCACCTCGAGCTCCCCTCCGAATGCCGTGCGGAAATCCCGCACTTCGTCGGGTTGCACGAACTCCGGCAACGTCTCCACCAGGAGCCGCCGGGCCCTTCCCCGGAAGGCAATCGCCACCTCCTCCCGGACCTCTCGGGGAACCTCCCGGGGGTCGAAGAAGCTCCCGGAGGTGTAGATCTTGACGTACGGCTCCCCCTGATGCTGGCGGAGGGCCCGCGCGAGCTGCTCCCGGATCTCTTCCGGGGTCGCCGAACGGCCCAGCGTGTCGCGGGCGTACCCGCACATGGTGCATCCCTTAAGGTCGGCCCAGTAGCAGCCCCGCGTCCGGAGGATGAGGACCATGGCCCGCACCCGATCCCCCCCCAGGGCCTCCGCCTCCCGCCAGAGGTTCACGTACTGGCGGGCATCCTCCACAGGGGCCGGGGGGGGCCGGCGCAGATCGGCGACGGTGCGGGCGACGGAGGGCCCGGAAGAGGTCATGGCGCCCCCAGGTGGATCTCCACCTCGTCCTGGTCTTTGAGGCCCAGCGTGTCCCGGAGGCTCACCGGGGCGATGAATTCCAGGACGTCGGTGTAATGCGTGCGGTCGGGGATCACGAGGTGGCAGGGGACCGTTCGGACCCGCGCGGGGTAGCATTGGGCTCCCCCGAAGGATCGGCCCTCGGCCTCGAACCCCTCGATCCTCTCGCCCCGGGTGAGGCGGAATTCGTCGACCCGCGGGATGTCCTCCCTGCGCAGCCGTACGTTGAGCGTCCCCGGGAAGGGGGTGTAGCCCAGCCGCCCGCGGAACTGGCTCACGTACCCCGGCTTCGAGAGGTAGTAGCGCCCCTCCCCGAGCCCGGAGACCACGAGCCCCCGGAGGAGGAGCGGACGGCTCTCCTCGAAGACCTGCCGCAGCTCCTGGTACTCCCGACGGAGACGGGCGATCCCCTCCGACGTGAGCTGGAGGATCTGCTTGCGCTCCCCGAGGGTCCGGGTCAGGTAGCCCTGGGAATGGAGGGAAAGGAGGTAGTTGTCCGCGGTCTGCTGGCGGACGCCCAGGGCTTCGCCCAGCTCCCGGGAGGAAAGATGGATGGGTGACGCCGTGGCTCCCCGAAGGGCCAGGAGCTTCAGGGCCTCGAGCTCCCCACGACGGGGGAGCGGGCGCTCGGGGTGCTTTGCGGACGGACCTCCGGTCACGGCGCCTTCCCCGCCTTCTCGCCCACGTGGATGCTGATCACGTTGTTCCCCCGGACCACCACCCGGCCCAGGGTCCGGGTGGTCTCGGGCCCCATCTCCTCGGTCCCCTCCAGCACGAGGTTGATGTGCTCATCGTAGCCCACGAGGGTTCCCGAGAGGCGTCGCGCGTCCTTCAGCACCAGGGTCACCGGGTGATGGAGGGCATGCTCCAGGAGGGAGAGCGGGGTCTCCATGGGACCTTCCAGCCAGAGAGGCCTTCCCATAATAGGCTAGGGGGCCGCCCGGGCGGCTCGCGGGATGGCCCCGGGGCTTCCGGCGCCGGGTCCCCCTAGGGGGAACCCTTCTCGTCCACGACCTTGAAGTCCGCGTCCACGGCTCCGGATTTGGACGGCCCGCCCTCGCCGGAGGAGGGTTCCTCCGGGGGGGTGACCCCGCCCTGGGGAGGTGGTGACCCGCCGGCCCCGGTGCCCTGGTAGAGCCGGGTGGAGAGCTTGTGCATCGCCTGCGTGAGCTCCTCCACCCTCTCCTTGAGCTGCGCGGGTTCCTTCTGCTGGAGCTCCTTGCGCACCGCGGCCACCCGTTCCTCGATCTCCTTCTTCTCCTCGGGGTTCACCTTGTCCCCCAGGTCCTTCAGCAGGCGCTCCGCCTCGTACGTGAGGCCCTCCGCCCGGTTCCGGAACTCCACGGTCTCCGCCCACTGCTTGTCCCGCTCCCCGAACTCCTGGGCCTCCCGGACCATGCGCTCCACGTCCTCCTTGGAGAGCTTGTTGGAGGCGCTGATGGTGATCCCCTGCTTCTTGCCCGTGGCCAGGTCCTTCGCGGAGACGTTGAGGATGCCGTTGGCATCGATGTCGAAGGTCACCTCGACCTGCGGCACGCCGCGGGGGGCCGGGGGAATCCCCGTGAGCATGAAGGTCCCCAGGCTCACGTTGTCGTCGGCCCGGGGCCGCTCCCCCTGGAGGACCTTGATCTCCACGGAGGTCTGGTTGTCCGCGGCCGTGGTGAAGATCTGGCTCTTGCGCGTGGGGATGGTGGTGTTCCGCTCGATGAGCTTCGTCATGACGGAGCCCTGGGTCTCCACGCCCAGGGAGAGGGGTGTGACGTCCAGGAGGAGGATGTCCTTCACCTCCCCCGCGAGCACCCCCGCCTGGATGGCCGCGCCCATGGCGACGCACTCCATGGGGTCCACGCCCCGCTCGATCTGCTTGCCCACCTTGGACTCCACGAACTTCTGGACCGCGGGGATCCGGGTGGGACCCCCCACGAGGATGATGCGGTCGATCTGGTGCGGGGAGAGCTTGGAGTCCGCGAGCGCCTGCTCGATGGGCTTGGCGCAGCGGTCCACGATGGGCCGGATGAGTTCCTCGAACTTGGCCCGGGAGAGCGTGAGGGTGAGGTGCTTCGGGCCGTCCGTGGTGGCGGTGAGGAAGGGGAGGTTGATGGTGGTCTCCAGGACGCTGGACAGCTCGATCTTGGCCTTCTCCGCGGCGTCCCGGACCCGCTGCATGGCCATCTTGTCCTTACGGATGTCGATGCCGGAATCCTTCTGGAACTCGCCGGCGATGTACTCCGCGAGCACGTTGTCCATGTCGGTGCCGCCCAGCTGGGTGTCCCCGCTGGTGCTCACCACCTCGAAGACGCCTTCCCCGAAGTCCATGATGGTGACGTCGAGGGTCCCGCCGCCCAGGTCGAACACCAGGATCTTCTGGCTCTTGCCCGCCTTGTCGAGGCCGTAGGCGAGGCTCGCCGCGGTGGGCTCGTTGATGATGCGGACCACCTCGAGCCCCGCGATGGCCCCGGCGTCCTTGGTGGCCTGGCGCTGGTTGTCGTTGAAATAGGCCGGGACGGTGATCACCGCCTTCTCCACCTTGTCCCCCAGGAAAGCCTCCGCGTCCCGCTTGATCTTCTGCAGGAGGAACGCGGAGAGCTGCTGGGGCGTGTACTCCTTCCCCAGCACGCGGTACTTGTGGTCGGTCCCCATCTTCCGCTTGAACGCGTAGACGGTCCCGTCGGGGTTCGTGACGGCCTGGCGGCGGGCGGGCTCGCCCACCAGGAGCTGGCCGTCCTTGGTGAACGCCACGTAGGAGGGGAAGGCCTTCCCCCCGCCCACCGTGGTCCCCTCCGCACTGGGGATGATGACCGGTCGGCCCCCTTCCAGGACCGCGGCCGCCGAGTTGCTCGTCCCAAGGTCGATTCCGATGATCTTTGGCATATGCATTCCTTCCCGGGTGGATGGAGGCACCGGCACGGATACCGAGTGCTCTTGCGCGGGCGGTGCCCGACCCCCTCCGACCCTTTAACGCAATGTAAGCACTACTATAAGAACGTTTCTTTTCCGGGGAAGGCCTCCCGGCTCATCTCGGTACACCGGATTCTCGGGGACGTACGGACCGATGGGCGGAGGCGGGATGCCTCCCCCACGGTCTTCCGCACCCTCTCTCCTGCGCTTCAAATAATGGACGGGCCTCGCGAGAGGCATGCCGGGTTCCCGGGACGGGCCTCCTCTTTCCCCCCTGGAATCCGCCCTGGCCCGCGATCTTCCCCGCATCTCTCGCTGGAGGAAGGACCTTCACAGGATGCCCGAACTCTCCAACCAGGAGCGCAATACCCAGAGGATGCTGATGCGCTGGCTTCGGGACCTGGGCATCCCCGCCCATACGCTCCCCGGGAGCACCGGAGTGGTGGGGACGCTCGCGGGGAGGGCCCCGGGAGGGGCCGTGGCCCTGCGGGCCGACATGGACGCGCTGCCGGTCCGCGAAGAGACCGGTGCGACCTTCCGTTCCCGGGGCCATCTCATGCATGCCTGCGGCCATGACGTTCACATGGCCGCCCTTCTGGGTGCGGCGGCATTCCTGAAGCGGGACGAGTCCCACCTCCCTTGCCCGGTGAAGCTTTTGTTCCAGCCTGCGGAGGAGGAGGGGCACCGCGGGGGGGCGGGACCCATGATCGAGGCGGGGGTCCTCACCTCCGCTCCCCGGGTGCGCCGGGTCTTCGGACTGCACCTGCGCTCCACGTTGCCGCTGGGGACCTACGCCTTCCTTCCGGGCGTGGCCATGGCCGCGGCGGATCGCGTGGCGGTCCGGGTCCTGGGTCGGGGAGGTCACGCGGCCTATCCCCACCTGTCCGTGGACCCCATCGTCATGGCGAGCGAGATGGTCCTCTCTCTCCAGACACTGATCAGTCGGAGCCGTGACCCTCTGGACCCGGCCGTCCTGTCCATCTGCCGGATCGACGGGGGGACGAAGGACAACATCCTCCCCGACGAGGTGCGGCTCGAGGGGACCGTCCGGACGGTGGATCCCGCCACGCGCCGTCGTCTGCGCCAGCTCCTCCGGACGCGGCTCCGGGGGATCGCCCGCGCTTCCGGCGGTTCGGTGGAGATCGAATACGACTTCGGGTACCCGGTCCTCCGGAACGACCCCGGGGTGACCGGGGCGCTCGAAGATGCATTCCGGGAGGAGATGGGCCGCTCCCGGATCGTCCATCTGACCCGCCCCTGGATGGGAGCGGAGGACTTCGCCCGCTTCCTGGCCCGGGTCCCGGGCACCTTCCTCTTCGTGGGGACCGGGGACGGGGGGGCGGGGAGCGCCCCGCTCCATTCGGCCCGCTTCCTCCCGTCGGACCGGGCCCTCCTCGCGGCGGCGGCAGCGCACGTTCTGGCCGTGCGCACCCTCGGGGCCTGAGGCGCCGGAACGGAGGCGCAAGGCCGATGAGCCCCCGGGGCTCCCGGTGGGGGATGCACGACCCGGAGGCCATCCGAGGGGACTTCCCCGCGATCTCCTCGCGCACGTCCGGAGAGCCCCCCGCGTACCTGGACAGCGCCTGCATGTCCCTCACCCCGCGGGCGGTCCTCGACGCCATGGAAGAGTACTACCGGGAGTATCCCGGATGTGCCGGGCGTTCCGTGCACCGCTGGTCGGAGGAGGTGACCCGGCGGTACCAGGAGGCCCGGGAGACCTTCGCCCGGTTCCTGGGGTCCCCGGGCCCGTCGCAGCTGGTCCATGTGCGGAACGCCACGGAGGCCATCAACGCCGTGGCCCGGGGGATCCCGTGGCGCAAGGGGGACCGCGTGCTCCTCACCGACCAGGAGCACAACTCCAACCTCGTCATCTGGCAGCACCTCCGGGCCACCCGGGGGATCCGGTTGGGGATCCTTCCCCTCCCTCCGGACCGGCCCTTCGACCCCGAGCGGTTCGAGGAGGAACTGGCCCGGGGGGTCCGCCTGGTGAGCTTCTTCCACGCGTCCAACATGGATGGGCGGACCCTCCCCGCCCGGGAGATCGTGGAACGGGCCCACGACCGGGGGGTGGAGGTCCTGCTCGACGGCTGCCAGGCGGTTCCGCACCAGCGGATCGACCTCGGGAGGCTGGGGGTGGACTATTATGCGCTCTCGTTCCACAAGATGCTGGGGCCCACCGGGACGGGCCTCCTGTACGGGGCCCCGGGGAAGCTCGAGGCCCTCGCGCCCTGGATCCTCGGGGGAGAGACCGTGGCCTGGAGCGAGTACGACCGACACGAACTGCTCCCGCCCCCCGCCCGGTTCGAGGCGGGGCTGCAGAACTACGCGGGGGTCCTGGGGGCCCGTGCCGCCGTGGACTACCTGGGCGCGATCGACGCAGGGGATCTCGCGGCCCACGAGCTCTCCCTCCAGCGGCGGACCCGGGCCGGGCTCGAGACGGTTCCCGGCCTGCGTTCCCTGGGGCTTCCGGAGGACGCGGAACGGGGGAGCATCTTCGCATTCACCCTGGAGGGGATCGACCCCCACGACGCCGCCCTCTTCCTGGACCAGGGCCACGGGGTCCTGGTCCGCTCGGGCATGAACTGCGTCCACTCCTGGTACCGGGCCCGTGGGCTCGAGGGGAACCTCCGGGCCTCCTTCTATCTGTACACCACTCCCCGCGAGGTGGACCGGCTCATCGAGGGCGTGAGGGAACTCCGGGAAGCGCTGGACCGGGGTGGGGCTCCCGGGCCCCTGCCCTCCTGAGCCGGGGATCACCCGTACATGGGCATGGCGGGAGTGGTCCCGCCCTTGTCCCGCTGGGCCTTGTCCTGGGCCGAGCGCTGGATGGAGAGCAGTTGCTGTTCGATGCGCTCCGCCTCATGGTAGAGCGGGATGGGGTCGATGGTGGTCCGCAGGAGAACGTGGTCGATGGTCTCGATGACCTTGGCCGCCGCACGGGCATCGGGGTAGTCCGGATGGGCTTCGGCCAGGAAGGTGAGCACGTCGAACCCCCGCCGGCGCCCCTCGTTCAGGAACACTCCGGCAACCCCCGTGATGACCCCCTCCTGGAACGGGGTGACGTTGGGCTCGATGTAGAGCTCCCGGGCCCGCCGGGTGGAGGCCACCCCGTACACCCGGACGTTCCCGATGTCCGGGCCCCCCGCGTCCCCGTGCTCATCCTCCTTCTCCACCACGAGCCCCTCCGGGGAGACCAGGAGGGAGCAGCGCTGGTCCTGGATCCAGTCCATGATCACCCGTCCCAGGGAAAAGACCAGGGAAGGGGGCGGTTGGAACTCGCTGATGAAGGCCACGATCTTCTCGGGGTTCTGCCCGGGCCTCCGGGTGGGGGTGAGCCCCGAGTAGATGCGCACGGGGTGCTGGGGCTCTCCGTCGCGGACCAGGGAGACGGTGGGGAAGGCCGAGGAGTCCACGATCCCGATCTGCGTCATGTGCAGGGTATCGATGAGATAGTTGGCCACGATGGAGGAGACGAGGCCGATGGACGGGAATCCGTCGATGACCACGGCCCCCTCGAGGTCCGTCCTCTTCACCTCGTAGATCCGGACCTCGGGGACCGGCTCGGAAGGGGGCGTCTGCTTCGCGAGGGTCATAGGGTCTTCTCGACGAGGTTCCCCAGCTCGCGGTTCAGGACCGCGAGGACATCCTGCGCCACCTGCCCCTTCACCGAATCCGGGATGGCGGAGAACCCCAGGCGCGCCGTGGCCGCGGTGATCCGCAGGAGTGCCGAATACTCCCGCGCCCGCGCCTCCAGGAGGTCCTTCACGGCGTCCTTGATCTCCCGGGCGAGGGCCGGATCCTCCCGGAGCTTCTTCTCCAGGTGGTGGCGGATCTCCTCCTTGACCAGATCGCGGGTGGCTTCTGCGACGATCTCTTCCGGGTGGAGCAATTGCTGGGAGCCCTTCAGGAGGACGTTGAGCGGCCCTTCCAAGCGGTCGTCTTCGGACACGGGGAGGGGGGAGGGGATGCAAGGGTATGTATCCTTTCATCCGGGGCCTCGGGGGGGATTCCCCGGTCCCTCCCTCCGCGGAGGGCCTCCCGCCGGATCTCCTCCGCGTCCCCACGGGAGGGGAGGGACCCACCCCCCAGGACCCGCTCGTACACCGCGACGAGCCTCGCCACGTGGTGGCCGGCCGTGAAATTTCCCAGCACCTTCTGCCGCCCATGGGTGGCCCACTCCCGGGCGCGTTCCGGGTTCTCCAGGACCTCCGCGAGGGCCCGGGCCAGGGAGGGAGGGTCCGCGATGGGGACGATCCGGCCGTCCACCCCATCCTGAACGATCTCGGGGATCCCCCCGATGGCCGTCCCCACTACGGGGCGACATCGGGCGAGCGCCTCCAGCGCCACCAGGGGGAAGTTCTCGTACTCGTTGGACGGGACCGCCACCACGTGTACGGAACGGAACCACTCCTCCTTCGCGGCCCCCCGGACGACCCCGGCCCACTCCACGGCATCCGCCACACCGAGCTCACGGGCCAGGGCCTTGAGCGCGGGACGACGCGAACCGCCTCCTGCCAGGGAGAGGCGGGCGTCCGGATGCTCCCGGCGGACGGATGGGAAGGCTCTCAAGAGGTCCTCGACCCCCTTGTACGACTCCATCCGCCCGATCCATCCGATGGTCGGGGGGAGGTCCGGGGCGGGCGGGGGCATGGCGGTATCCAGGACGCTCTCCGGGAGCGCGGCGAAGGACGGGAGGTGGATGGATGGCCGGTACGCATGATCGTGGAGGTAGCCGGCGAGGGAACGGCTGGGGGCAAGGTAGGCCCGCACACGGGGGGCGACCCAGGCGTCGAAGATCTGCTTCTGCCAGAGGTTGTACGGGAGACCGAGCCCCACCCGGCAACCCGTGAACTGGCATCGGGGCCGGATGCCGCCTTCGCAGAGGATCCGGCCGGGCCGGACCAGGGTGGCAATGGGGCAGACGAGCCACGCGTCGTGGGCCGTCACCAGGATCGGAGCCGGTTGTCTCCGGAGCACCCGGGCCACCGACGTGAAAGCCCCCTCGAAATGGTGGACCTGGATGAGATCCGGAGAAAACTCCCGGATCTCCCGCTCCAGGGCTTCTGAAACCGGGGAGACCTCCCGGAGGTCCTGGGGGAGGCGACGGGCCCGCCGGGACATGGGGACGATCCTGAGGTAATTCTCGTCCTCCCGGGGATGGGGCTCCACGACATCGGTGATGTTCACGATCCGGTTGGGGTGCCCCAGCTGCTCCAGGGCATCCGCCACGGTGCGGATGTACTCCTCCGCACCGCCCCGCCCCGGACCGTCCCACGAATTGATGCGAAGGATCCTCATGCCGTTCCAAGCGTCCCCGCGCCACGGCGCTGCCGCCTCTTGCGCTTTGCGATGGTGTCCCCCGCCAGCGCACGGGCCTCCCCGCATGGAGGCGGGGCGAGGTTGCCGGCGGCCTCCCCGGGGGGTCCCATGGGCGGGAGGAACATGGACCACCCGGCGGGGTCGCGCAAAGAGGACAGGCGTTCTGCGTCGCGGTATCTCACGACGGACCCGACGGAAGCAGGCAAGGTTGGCCGTGAAGAAGGCCGCGGCGGGAACGTGTCCCCCCCGGGAAGGACCTGGGACCGCCCGGCCGGGGGACCGGGAATTTTTCGCTGTCCGGGGGAGGGAACGGGAGCCTCTCCGAGAAGTTCGAATCCCCCGAGAGTGAGTCCAAGAACTGGGAAACGTGGCATCGTTCAGATGTGTACCATGCGTGAGTCCCCTCGGAAGGTGCCCACGGGGAACACCATCCGTGATCCCCCCGCGCGTTCCGAAGAAAGACAGGGAGGAGGAGAACCATGGGATTCGTGGACGACCTGGGCTTCATCGTGGCCATCATTCTCGCCGCAGCGGCGGTCTTCGTATGGACCTCGAACCGGGGTCTCCTGGCGATCCGTCAGAACGACCCCAAAGGGGTCCGGACCATCCTCAGGAGTTCCGCGGTGCCCATCGGGGTCTTCGGCGTCATCCAGGGAGTGATCGGCCTCGACATCAAGATCCAATGGCCGTTCCCCGGGTCCTATGATATCTTCTTCGGCGACGTGGTGATGTTCTTCTCCATGTTGACATCCTCCCACGAATGAATTCGTGGGATTCCTCCCGGACTCATCGTGCTACCGCCGAATCCGAGGGGGGTTCCTGCTTCTTGGACCGGACTCGCCTGCCCTTGCGAGCAGGTGGAGGTCCGG
>JAJZYH010000031.1 GCA_021798195.1 Thermoplasmata archaeon | reverse complement strand
CGGCTCTCCGGGAAAGCTCGGGGGGAGTTCCACCCCGGCCGCACCGCCTCCGGGCATCCTTATTTCCTCTCCCGGAAGTACGCGCCGGGTCCCGCCCCATGTCCACCATCGAGCAGGTCGCCGCCACGCTGGGGAGCGACATCTCCCAGGAGTACCGGCGCGTGGTGGAGGTCCTGGAGCAGGTGGGCCTCACGCGGTACGAATCCCGCGCCTACATCGCCCTGGTGGCCCGGGGGTACGGGGATGCCGGGAGCCTCGCGCAGGTCGCCGGGATCCCCCGGACCAGCGCTTACAAGGTCCTGGAGACGCTCTGCCAGAAGGGCTACGCGTTCCGGACGGGAGGGAAGCCCACCCTCTTCAAGCCGCAACCGCCTCTCCAGGTGGCGGAGCGGCTGGGGAAGAACATCCAGGAGACGTTCGAGAAGCTCGAGGCCCTCCACCAGGTGGTGGGGGACCACGGGGAGCCCCAGCTGGTGTACCTCCTCTACGGGAAGGAGAAGGTGCTGGGGAAGATGGCGGAACTCCTGGACCAGAGCACCCGGAGCTTCATCCTCACCGCGCCCCAGCTCGCGGAGATCCGGGAATCCCTGGGGAAGAAGATCGCGAACGCCCAGAAGCGGGGGGTGGAGATCACCTTCATCACCGCCCCGGCGCAGAAGATCCCCGAGGGGGTCCGGCACGTCCCCCGCCAGAACATCCTGGCCATCGACGTCCTGGCCGACGGGGCGCACGCGCTCCTCGCCGCCCCCAACCTGGATGCCTGCGGGTTCACCGACAATCCCATCCTCGCGGAGCACCTCAAGCAGTTCCTGGACATCGTGATGGAACGTGCGTCCCCCTCCGGTTGAGCGGGTCCGGGCCGCGCTCGCCCGCGAGGCGGGGGCGGAGCTCGCCGCCCGCCTCCCCCGGGGCTACCAGCGCCTGGGCCATCTGGTCATCCTCCGGAACTTCCCCGACGAGCTCCGTCCGTGGGGCTCCCGCATCGGCCGCCTCTTCCAGGAGGCGCTGGGCGTGGAGACCGTCCTCGCGTTCCCCGGGGGGATCCAGGGGGAGTTCCGCCGGCCCTCCGCCCTCTGCCTCGCCGGGAGCCGGACGGAGGTGACGCACCGGGAGGAGGGGCTCCTCTGGCGGTTCGACGCACAGGAGATCATGTTCGCCCAGGGGAACCGGCACGAGAGACGCCGTGCCGGGACCCTCGTCCAACCGGGGGAGCGCGTGGTGGACCTCTTCGCGGGCATCGGATACTTCTCCATCCCCGCCGCCCGCTTCGGCCGGGCGGCGGAAGTGATCGCCGTGGAGAAGAACCCGGTGAGCCTGCGCTACCTCGAGGAGAACGCCCGGCTCAACGGGGTGGCGGGGACCCTCCGGCCGCTGGGCGGGGATAACCGGGAGGTTCCCCTCCCCCGGGACTGGGCGGACCGCGTGTTCCTGGGGTACCTCCCCGACTCGCTCCCCTTCCTCCCCCGGGCGGTGGCGACCCTGCGCACCGGGGGAGGATGGGTGCACGCGCACCTGGTGGTCTCCGCCCGGCGCCGGGAAGAGGAGGCCCTCTCGCGGTTCGCCCGGGCGGCCCGGGAGAGCCATGCCACGGTCGCATCGGCGGAAGTGGTCCCGGTGAAGCCGTACGGCCCCGGCCGGACCCACGTGGCGGTGGACGCGCGCATCATCCCCCGGATGGGCTCGAGCGCAGAACGGTGAGTCCTTCTCCGGGGGAAGTGGCGTCCGGCGCCCCCCGGATCAGCGGGCGATGGCTTGCGGGGGATGGGCCGCCCTTCGGAGGGTCTCCACCGCCCGGGGGAACGCCTGGGCGAACCTCTCGATGTCGGAGGGAGGGTTGGAGAAGGAGGCGCGGATGAACTTCGCCCCGTGGCGGGGAGACAGGTAGTTCCCCGCCCGGAGGAAGACGCCGTGCCGCAGGAGGAGCTCCTTCTGCAGGTCCTCGGGGGTCACCCCGGCCCGGGTGAGGTCGATCACGAACATGTTGGCCTGGGACGGGTAGACGGGTAGGTGGGTGCCCTCCACCGTGGCCACGACCTCCCGGATCCGCTCCTGATTCCGGCGCGTCTGTTCCCGGACCGCGGGGAACGCCTGGGGCTTGGCCTGGAGGGCGGCCCGGGCGGCGGCCTGCGACAGGACCGAGACCCCCAGGTCGTTGGTGTTGTACTTCCAGATCCGGGAGAACAGGGGGTCCCGGGCCACGAGCCCCCCCAGCCGGAGCCCCGCGAGCCCGCAGTTCTTGGAGACGGACCAGACGGTCACCGTCTCCTCCGGCGCGTACGGGTGGGCGAGGGTGTGGCGCTCCGGGAAGTCCCGGTAGGTGACGTCGTTGAGGAGCACCAGGTGGTGGTCGTGGGCGATCTCCGCGATGGCCCGGACCTCCTCCGGGGGATATCCCGATCCCAGGGGGTTCAGGGGGTCGATGAGGAGGATCATGCGGGTCTTGGGGGTGATGGCCGCCTGGACGCGGTCCGCCGTGAGGCGGTAGGGGGGGTCGTAGATGTCCAGGTTCACCGTCCGGGCTCCGGAGAGCTCCACGAAGCGGTGGATGATGAGGTAGCTGGGGTCGCTGGCCACCACCTCGTCGCCCGGGGCGAGGAGGGCCCGGGTGAGCATGTAGAGGGCCTCGGTGCCTCCCGAGGTGATCCCCACGGTGACGTCCGGAAGGCCCAGGTCGGCCCGGACCAGGTCCTTGAGGGTGGGGTCCCCGGGGGCGTAGGGATACCCCTGGTACCGCTTCTCCGCCATGGCGCGGGCCACCGCGTCCTCCACCACGTGCGCGGGGAAGAGGTGGTTCGTGTTCTGGCTCATCCAGGCGATCTCGTGGTAATGTTCGTGCGCGTAGCGGAAGGCGTCGAACGCAGGGGCTCCCGGTGCCATGGCGCGGGAGGGAGCACCGGGTCCCGATTTGACCCTTTACCTATCGGGAACGGGTCGGCTCCAACGGACCCCGCGCCCGTTCATCCGTCCCGGGCGGCCACGGGGCCGGGCCCCCGGCGGCCCAGGAACGAGGTGACGATCCCCAGGGATTGGGGCCGGGACCGGACCTCCGGGAACCCGGCCGCTGCGAGGATCCCCTCGACCCGGTCCCGGGAGGGGAAATGCCGGAGGGAGTCCGACAGGTACCGGGAGGACTCGGCGAGGCCCAGGAGGGCGCCGAACCGGGGCATGATCTCGTCGAAGTACGTGTGGAAGAGCGAACGGAACCAGGGCGGGATCGGCTCGGTGATCTCGAGGGCCAGGACGACGCCCCGGGGGCGGAGCACCCGGGCCATCTCCCGGAAGGCCTCCTCCAGCGGCGGGATGTTCCGGATGAGGAAGGCGCTGGTGACGAGGTCCACGCTCCCGGAGCGCAGGGGAAGGTGGAGGGCGTCGGCGCTGGCGAACGAGACGCGGGTCGACGCTCGGGAGCGGGCCCGGGCTTCCTCCCCCTGCCGGACCATGGCCGGGGTGAAGTCCATGGCCACCACCCGGGCCCGGGGATAGTGCTCCGCGAGGAGGTACGTGAGGTCCCCGGGTCCCGAGCCCAGGTCCAGGATGCGCCGGGGAGGAGCTTCCAGGAGCCGGTCCACCTCCCAGAGCGCCCGGGGACGCCAGAGGAGATCGGTGCCGCCGGTGGTGAGATGGTTGAAGAGGCTGTAGCGCGGGACGATCCGACCGAACATGGCCCGGACCTCCCGGGAGAACGTGGGGCTCGCGCGGCGGGGCACCATCGCCGCGGAGGGGTCCGAGGGGTCCATGGACGGCGGTCGGGACTCCTCCCACGATATTTACCGTGCGGGGGCGGGGCGCTCGCTCCCGGGAGCCTAGTCGATGAGGCGCGTCTGGACCCCACCGGAGAGGGCCTTCTCCACCCGGCGGCGGGCCACCTCGCAGTAGGCCCGGGAGTGGTCGATGTGGAGGAACCGCCGGCCCGTCGTCGCCGCCACGGTGGCCACCGTGCCGGTCCCGCCGAACATGTCGAGGACGGTGTTCCCCCGGTAGGTGTAGAACTTGATCAGCCGGTAGATGAGCTTCTCGGGGAAGGGGGCCGGATGCCCCCGTCGGGTGGTCTCGGGCCGGATGTCCCAGAACCCGTCGGAGGCGGCGAGGAACTCCTCCCGGGTCACGTCGGCGAGGTGCGGGTCTCCCGGGAGGTCCCACCTCTCCTTGGAGAAGACGAGGACGTACTCCCACGAGGGGACCACGTGGGGGTTCCGGGGGGAGAGCCAGGAGCCCCACGCGGTCCTCTTGCGCATCGTCTGCTTGTACCACACGATCTCCGCC
The DNA here is from genome assembly GCA_021798195.1 of Thermoplasmata archaeon. Lineage (GTDB taxonomy): Archaea > Thermoplasmatota > Thermoplasmata > Lutacidiplasmatales > UBA184 > JAJZYH01. Next base: position 9,222 of record JAJZYH010000031.1, on the reverse strand, counting down.
CGGTAGATCATGCCCAGGTCGAGGAGCTGCCGGATGAAGTCGTGGTGGATGGGCCGGAACGACTTGATGGAGGTGGGGGCGATGTTGAGGGCGAACCGTCCCCCGGGCACCAGGGTCCGGTACGTCTCCTGCCAGACGCGCCGGGTCCAATCCAGGTACTCCTCGTAGGGAAGGGAGTCCCGGTGCGCGTCGTACTGGAGGCCCACGTTGTACGGAGGGGACGTCACGGCGAGGTGCACCGTGGCGGAGGGGATGTGCGCCAGTTCGGCGAGCACGTCGCCGCATCGGATCTCCCCCCGGGCGCCCGCCTGGCCGAACGTCCACCGGTTCATGGCCCGGGGCACACGCGTCCGGGCCTTCCGCGCGGGGGGAGGGGGACTCCGGGAGAGGGTGGCACCGGGCATCCGGTATCACTCGCCAGCCCGGGGGGGATCCTTGGTCTCTCGCGCCGTGGGGTCCGGATGGGCGTCCGGGGGGGAAGGGACGTCCTGAGGTCCCGGGGAAGGAGAGGGGATCGGCGGAAGCCCCAGGTTCGCCCGGAGGCGGTCCCGGATGGGCAGGAGCATGGGACGGAACTCCGCGAGCCGCAGCGCCTCCGCCTGATCCAGCGAACGGCGGCTCTCTTCCTTCCGCCCCCAGAGCCAGTAGAGGTCCGCGAGCCGCAGGTGCATCTCCACCTCCTCGGTGGGGCGGTGATGGACCTGCGTCAGGGTGAGCGCCTTCCGGTAGGATGCCTCGGCCTCAGGATACCTCCCGTCCGCCTGGAACAGGAGCCCGTCGTTCAGCGTGACCTGGATGAGGCCCACGGCATCCTCGAGGCGTTCCACCACGCGACGTGCTTCCGCGTTGGCGCGCCGGGCCTCCGCAACCTGACCCAGGGCCAGTCGTCCCTCCACGCTGTTGAAGAGGAGCCACGCCAGCATCCGGCGGTCGTGGGCCCGTTGGGCCAGGGTCATCCCGCGTTCCAGGACATCCAGGGCCTCCTGGAAGCGTTGGTCCTCCAGGTGAAGCACGCCCAGGTTGTTGTAGCTCCGGGCCATCTCCGCGAGATCCTGGACCTCGCTCAGGGTCTCGAGCGCCTTCTCGTAGTGTTCCGCGGCCTTCCTCCGCCGCTCGGGGTCGCGGAACACGGCGTAGACGTTCCCCAGGTCGATGAGGCACCGTCCCGCCTCCCGAAGGTCCCCGGCCTCGCGGACCAGCACCACGGCCTTCTCGGCGTCCACCGCCGAGGCCGTGTAATTCCCCTGGGCGTAGGCGATCCGGCTCAGGAGGCGGTGGGCCATGGCGTGCCCCCGGAGGTTCTTCTCCCGGTCCAGGAGGAGGTGCGCCTCGTTGGCGCCGGCGAGGGCTTCCGCGTGCCGCTGGCGGCGGAAGGCGATCTCCGCCCGGGCGAGGAGTGTGAAGGCCCGGTCCACGGAGGCGGACGGCGGGAGGAGCGCCAGAGCCTCCTGGAAGAAGCGATCCGCCTTCTCCGCCTCGAAGAGGGCCAAGTAGACGCCGCCCAGCTCCCGGAGCAGCTCTGCCTCCTCCGTCCGGTGGTCGCCCGCAAGGGCGTGCAGGTCGATCCGGACCCTCTCCAGGAAATGGCTCGCCTCCTCGGGCGCGAACGCCTGGCGTGCGAACTCGGCGGCCTTCCGGTTGTATCGCAGGGACTTCTCATGGACCTGGCCCAGGAAGTAGTGGCGACCCAGTTCGGCCACCACCTCCGGGGGAGGCGACGGGTGGAGGGCCTCCATGGCCTCGGCGATCTTCCGATGCACGATGCGCAGGCGGGATCCCGTCATCTCCTGGTAGACCCGCAGGCGCAGGGCGTCCTGGAGGAACGCGAACCGTCCCGGCTCGGGGTACTCCCGGAGGAGGCCCCGGTGGACGGCGCCCTCCAGGATCTCCGCGAGCCGCTCCTCGGAGAGGTGGGTGGACCGGGCGAGGAGCGTGAAGTCGAACTCCTTCCCCAGGGCGCTGGCGTAGCACAGGACCCTCCACTCGTCCTCGCTGCTTCCGGAAGGTCCGGGCAGGTAGAGCCGGGGGTCGGCGACGTTCACGGAGGGACCGGAACGTCGGGCGGGCCATAAGGTAAACGCCCCGGATGGGGCAACGCTACGGCTCGGAGACGGGAACCGGGCGTGGCCACGCGAAGGGTTATGAGGGGCAACCCTGTGGGCCGCCCCCGATACCATCCATGGCGGCGGCATCGCAGGAGCCCGAGTCCCGCCCCGAAGGGAAGCCTGCGGGACGCTGGGACTGGATCCCCTCGGCCCGGGCGGTGGGGTTCGCCCTGTTCCTCCTGCTCCTCATCCTCGGAGTGGTGTTCTACCTCTGGTGGGGCTTCGACTACAACGGATGGCTCGACAACGGCGTCTATGCCGTGACCATCACCCTGGTGGCGCTGGGGCTCTCGGGCATGCTCATCACGGCGCCTCCCCGGGCGGCAACCCCGCCCAGCTGAAGCGGGGAACGGGCGGGAGCCCCGTCCCGCGCTTCCATCCGGCTCAAAGGGGGCGCGACGCGGTGGCCCAACGGGAAGGCGTTGCGCCGCAGATGACGCAGGAGGGCGGATCCGTTGGGAGACCCGGGACCGGGGGGGGCGGGCCCTCCACGGTCCCCAGGAGGGAACCCCCCACCGCCTCGTCCACGGCGTGCCCGCACTTCTCGGCCCCACACCAGCCGAAGAGGCGGACGTTCTTCGCGGTGGCGAGCCCGCTCGCCGCCGCCACGAATTCGATCTGCCCCAGGAACGCGGCGCGGGCCCGCGAGGAGAGCTCGACCCGGAAGCGTTCCAGGGCTCCGGTCACCGCCGCCTCCAGGGTGTCCGCGGAGGCCTGGCTCCGGTGGCCCAGGCGGTCCACCAGGGTCACCGTGCGCCCGGAGCTCTCGCGGGGACCCACCTCCAGCCGGAGGGGGGCCCCCTTGAGCTCCCAGAGGTAGTACTTGGCCCCGGGCCGGTCCGGCCCGTCGTCGGTGCGGACCCGCAGGCCCGCCTTCCGGAGCCGTCCCTCGATCTCCTCCGCGTACGGAGTCAGGTTCCCGGCCGGACCCTTTCCGGGGACGGGCACGATGACCACCTGGACCGGGGCCACCGAAGGGGGCCAGACGAGGCCCTTCGAGTCGCCATGGATGCCGATCACGGCTCCCAGGAGCCTCTCGGAGATCCCGTAGGTGGTCTGGTGGGCGAAGCGCCTCTCCCCCCCCGCATCCTCGTAGGAGATGCCGTACGGGCGGGAGAAGTTGTCCCGGTAGTGGTGGACCGTGCCGATCTGGAGGGTACGCCCCTCTCCCAGGGGGATGTCCAGGGCAAGGGAATAGTGGGCGCCGGGGAACTTGTCCCACTCCGGGCGCCGGTGCACGAGGTAGGAGAGGCCCAGAGCCTCCGCGATGACCCGGAAGGACCCGAGGTCCTTCTCCACCTGCTGGGCGGCGGACTGTTCGTCCCGCTGGACCGTGTGTCCCTCGAAGAAGTGGATCTCCCGGACCCGGAACATGGGTCGCGTGGTCTTGGTCTCGTAGCGGAAGGTGTTCACGATCTGGAAGACCCGCAGCGGGAGGTCCGTGTGGGAGCGCACCCACAGCGCGAAGATGGGGTACATGGCGGTCTCGCTGGTGGGGCGCAGGACCAGGCGTACGTCGAGGGGGGTCGCCCCCCCGTGGGTCACCCAGTAGACCTGCCGGTCGAACCCCTTGATGTGGTCCTTCTCCTTCTGGAACTCGGTCTCGGGGATGAGCGCCGGAAAGTTCACCTCCTCGTACCCCAGGGGCGCCACCGCGTCCCGGAGGATCCGGTCCATGGCGGCGAGGGCCTGGAACCCGAAGGGGGTCCAGACGTTGAGCCCCTTCACCGGGTAGCGCTTGTCGATGACGAAGGCCTGCTCCAGGACCTCGTTGTACCATTCGAAGAACGCGTTCTCCTTGGAGGGGAGCTCGGTCATGGGAGGGGAGGGTCGACCTCATGGGGCCCTCTTGAACTTTCTGCTGCGGACGGAAGAGGCAGCGTCCCTCGGCGGTCGAGGGCCCCTCTCCCCCGGGAACCCCTCTCTAGGGTTCCCCACGGGCATGGCCCGGAAGAGAGGACGGCCCCGGACGCTCCGGGATGGGAAATGCCCCCGTCCCTCCATGCTGTGCCCGGGGGGCGAGCCGCATCCCTCCCGGGGTGGGGGTGTTCCGCCAGTCCGGGACCCTCCATACGGTGAAGAGCCCATAGATGGTGGCCGCGAAAAGGACCGGGGTGGCCACCAGGCCACCCAACGCCACCTTCCACTTCTCCTCCCGCAAGTTCCTCACCACGGTGAGGACGAAGCCCGCCACGGCGAGGAGCTCCACCCCCTGGACCACCCCCCGGAGGACCAAGGCCCAGGGTGCGTGCGCGGGCCAGGAACGGAGCCCCAGGGCCCCGGCCAGGAAGGGGGAAAGGGGACTCGCGAACCAATCCTGAGGTCGGTGGAGGAACGGGATCCGGGCGGCGAAGGCGGTGAGGGAGACCAGGGGGAGGAGATAGGTGGCGACCATCTCGAAGGCGAAGAAGGAACCGGCCCGGCGCAACGTGCCGTCGCGGAGGTCCCGGCCGAAGCGGATCCACCCGGAGCGGGCCCAGCGCACATTCTGCTTCACGAACCCTCCCAGGGTGGGGGGGGCCCGCGTCCACGCCGAGACCCCGTAGGCCTTCTTCACGCGGAGCCCCTGACGGAGAACGTGGCCCGTGAGGAGCCAGTCGTCGCCCAGGGGGGTGGGGCGACCCCAGATGGTGAGGTCCAGGAACGCGGAGGACCTCACAAAGGGGCGGATGAGGTCCGTGGGGTACATGGCGCAGGCCCCGTCGAGGAGCATGACGCTCCCCCGGGAGGACATGGCGCGGAGGACCACTTCCCGCGCCCGCTCCACGAATTCCGCACAGTAGGCGCTGAACCTTCCGTCGAGGGAGACCCGGAGGTTGGCCCCCACTCCCCCCACACCGGGTTGGAACTCGGCGAGGAGCTCCATGACGCCCCCCGGTGGGAGGATGGTATCGCTGTCCAGGAAGAGGACGTACGGGGTCTCCACCTCTTCCAGGCCCAGGGCCAGGGCGCGCTTCTTTCCCCCCCGGGAGGACAGCCTCCGGAAAGTGGCTCCCGCCTCCCGGGCCAACTCCCGGTAAGGGTGATCGCAGCCATCGCCCACCACGACCACCCGTGCGGCCCCCTGACGAGCCGCCGCGGCGAGGCACCGGCGGAAGAGTGAAGGGTCCTCGCGGTGGACCGGGATGACGATGGTGACCCGGGTGGGGTCCCCCGGACGGCTCGCCATCCGGCGCGATCTCCGCCGACCGTAGAACAGGTTGGCGAGGAAGTAGGCCACCGTGAGGGTTCCCGAAAACAGGGAGACCAGGAACAGGATCTCGTACCACGCACTGAGCACGGATCGCCCCCGGGTCCCGGGGGAGGATTGTGTCCCGGAGGATTTGGAGGGGCGTCCACGGAACGGACCCGGTCCTTGGACATCGTGTGGGGACCTGGCACGGGGGTGCGAGGGTCGGGCGCGGCCCGAAAGATGCACCTCTTGGAGCGGAGCCTCTCCCTCCTCCCGCACCGGGAAGGGAACGATTGGGAGCCACCGCCCCCATTGTCGTGCCATTCGCGAGCGTGACTATTTACGGGGATGCGGACTTGCATCATCGCCGAGGGGGGGCTGCCACCATGCGCCTCGTTGTCTGCGTGGACCGTGACGACGACCTGGGCCGGAAGGCCGGCGTGCGGGGGCCCGTGCTGGGCCGCGAAGCCGTCCTGGAAGCCGCCATCAAGCTGGGGACGGTGGACCCGGAGGATTCGGACACCAACGCCATGCTGGCGGCGGTGAACGTCCTCGACGAGCTGCGGAACGACCGGGAGGAGGCCGAAGTGGTGGTCCTCACCGGGGACGGCCGCGTGGGGACCGTCTCCGACCGCAAGGTGGCGAAGCAGCTCGACGAGGTGCTCCAGCGGGTCCATGTCGATGCGGTGCACCTCATCTCCGACGGCGCCGAGGACGAGCACCTCTACCCGGTGATCTCCTCCCGGGTGCACGTGGATTCCATCCGCCGGGTGTACGTCCGGCAGACGGCGAGCCTGCAGGGGACCTACTACACCATCACCCGGGCCCTCAAGGACCAGAAGCTCCGGGCGAAGACCATCCTGCCCGTGGCGATCTTGAGCTTCTTCATCGCCGTGGTGACCGCCTTCCAGATCTGGAGCTACGGCCTCATGATCTTCACCCTCTTCCTGGGGAGCTACCTCGTGATCTGGACCTTCGACATCGACGAGCTCGTGATCAACGGGCTCACGTCGATCGCCCACGACATGCGGCGGGGCTCGGTGCTCATCCTGTTCGCGGTGATCACCTTCGCCATCACCATCACAGGGTTCCTCGTGGGGTACCAGGCCTACCTGGGGGCCGCGAGCACCGCCAACGTGGGGGTCCAGATCGTCTCCTTCCTGTCCACCGCCCTCCTGTGGTGGCTCATCGCCGGGGCGATCTGGGAGGGGGGACGCGCCATCCGGGTCCTCATGGGACGGGGCCGCTTCCCCATCTCCCTCTGGGTGGCCCTGGTCTCCTTGAGCGCTTTCGGCGTGGAGAGCTATAGCCTCCTCTACTTCGCCTCGGCCCTCCTGGGGTACAACCGGGACCTCGTGGGCCTCGCCCTCGTGGGGATCCTCCTGGGGATCGCCATGGGAGCGTTCGCGGGGACGCTCCACCAGTACCTCCGGGCCCGGGACGCCGCCCGGGCCGTGACGGAGACCTCGGGCGGGTGATCCGGGGCCCTTCCCGGGTCAGGCACCGGCGGCGGGGGCGAAGATCACCCCTTCGGCCACCTTGGGAAGGAACATCGTGGACTTCTGCGCCATGACCCGGTGCGTTTCGAAGGCCGTCCGCTCCACCCGCTCGGTGGCGAGGGGAGGGAGGAGGAAGGCCACCCCACCCTCGCCCTCCGGTCGGGACCGGCGGCGGAGCGCCTCCCGGACCGAAGGGACGAACTCCATCTCCCGGGATTCCACCCCGAGGGTCCCTTCCAGGAACCCGTGCAGGAGCTGGTAGTCGGCCCCCTCGTCCCGGTCCGGGGGTCCCGTGATCACCCAGGTGGCATCGGGCCCCACGGCCACGAACCCCCGCTGGCCCGTCTCCCGGAGCCCCCGGAGCCGCTGGAGGATCTCCGTCTCGGAGGGGGGCCCCGGGACCACCCGGGGGGCTCCCAGGACCTCTGGGGCCCGGACCCGGAAGGTCTCCCACGAGAGGACCTGTGGGGAGACCCAGCGGTGCCAGGGAAGGAGGATCAGGGCACGGTCGTGCCCCTCCACGAGCATGGTGAGAGGGAGGCTCGCCTTCCCCTCGCGCCGGCGGGCCAGCGCCGCCGTGTACCGGTGATGCCCGTCCAGGATGAGGATCCGGCGCTCGGCGAGGAGCCGCTGCACCCGGAGCGCCCGGGGCTCATCGTCCAGGCGCCAGAGCATGTGGACCGAGCGCCCCAGGGTCGCCTCCACGAGGGGAGGGACCTGGGGGGTGAACTCCAGGGCCCGGCGGTTGATCCCCAGGAACTCCTCCAGGAGGTCGTTCACCTCGTGGCTGGGCAGGGTGTACCCCGCGAGGATGGGCGCGAAGCTCGTCCCGGTGGCGTCGGTGAGGCGGATCCGCTCCTCCACCCGGTCCGGGAAGACCTTCTCGTGCAGGGCGATGTCCCGGGGGTCGTCGGAGGAGATCTCGAGGCCCCCCACCAGCCCCAGGAGGAGGTACTCCTCCCGGCGGTCGGAGGCGGGGAGTTCCAGCTGGATCTCCTCCTCGGGCCGGAACCGGATCCCGTAGATGTAGAGGCTCGGGTCCGGGTCCTGCCGGTAGACCCCGGCGTTGAGGGCCTCCTTGAGCCTCCGGGGGGCGTCCCGGAGGAAGTCGCTGAGGGGCACCCCCCGGGGGCGGGAGGTGAACGACGCGGCGTTGAACCGGCGGCTCCCGTACCGCCGATGGTCCTCGTCACTCAAGGTGTCGTAGACCGGGCTCACGAGCTCCGAGGCATTCCCGCGCTCGGGATCCGGATGGTAGGCCCGGACGGCGCGCAGGCGGACCACGACCAACCTCAGGCCACGGGAGCGTCCGGCGCCTCCGCGAGCGCCCGCTCCACATCGGCGGAAGGAACCTCCAGGGAGCAGCGGTCCCGGAGGATCCGCCGGACCCCCTCCCCGTTCCCCCCCTCGGGGAGCGCCTTGCGGGCCAGGGTCCTCACATCCTCCCAGTAGTTCCAGGGGAAGACGATCCACACCCAGGCGTCCCGCGGGATCTCCTCGGCGTAGTAGGTGGGGGTGTACTGGGAGTGCTGGATGTGGAGGTAGGTGGCGCTCTCCACATGGCTGGGCCCGGCGGCATGGACATGGCGCACCGCGAGTTCCAGGCTCTGGCCGGTGTCGGTGATGTCGTCCACCACCAGGACGCGGCGGCCGGAGAGCGGCGTCGCGAGCCCCTCCGTGATCTCGGCCTTCCCCGAGGGGGTCGCCGTGACGCCCCAGTGCTGCACCCGGACGGCGGCGAGGTGCCGGATCCCCAGCCGATCGGCGAGGAGCCGGGCCGGGACCCACCCTCCCCGGGTGAGCGCCACCAGCACGTCGGGGAGCTCCGGCGCGGTCCGGATCTTCCGCGCGAGGGAATCGGTCCAGCGGTCCACATCGCTCCACCGGGCGAGCCGGCAGCGGGGGAGGTCCATGGCCGCGGGGAACTGGGGACCCCCCTTAGAGGTTTTCCGGGTGGGACGGTCTCCGCGAGCTTCATGGAGGGGAGAGCCCTCCGGGGGAGCATGGCCGAGACCCCGCGCCGATTCTGCCGCTTCCGCCATCCATCGGACCCTTCGAAGGGCATCTTCGGGCTCCCCGAGGACGGGATGTGCCTCAGCGTGTTCCTTCTCCTGCACCCCCCCGGGCGCCCCGCCCAGATCCTCATGGGCCGGCCCTCCCTCGACGCCCCGTGGGATCGGCTGGGGGCCATGGACGCGGACCGCCTGCGCCAGATGGAGGACCGCTGGGTCCTCCCGGCCTCCCACCTCCTCCTCTTCGAGGACCCGCAGGCCGGGGCGGACCGGCTGCAGCGGGAGCTCCTGGAGAGCGCCCCCGTGCGCCTGGAAGGACCCCAGGTGGCCTCCGAGGCGTATGCCCGCCCCTCGGCGCCGTCGAAGGACCCCCACTGGGACATCCATTTCCTCTTCCGGGGGGAGTGGCCCGACCCTCATCCTCCCCAGGCCAC
>JAJZYH010000030.1 GCA_021798195.1 Thermoplasmata archaeon | reverse complement strand
TACACCGGGGGGGCGAACCCTGCCTCGGTGACCATGAACGGGCCCGTCTCAGAAGTGGCGAACCTCGTCTTCACAGGAACTTCGGCGGTGAGCTTCCTCGAGTCGGGCCTTCCGTCGGGCACCAACTGGTCCGTGACCATGAACGGGGTGACCCGCTCCTCCACCGGCGCCAACATCACCTTCAACGTGTCCGCGGGGAACTACACCTATCTCGTCCAAGGGCCCCTGCCAGGGAGCTGGGGGACCCGGTACGTCCCCAACCCTTCGGCGGGGACCCTTCAAGCGAACGCGCCCACCATCTCGGTCCCGGTCACCTATGCCACGCAGTATGAGGTCACCACCTTCGCCTCCCCCTCGGGCGGAGGCTCCGTGAGCCCGGCGGGATCCAACTGGATCACCGCGGGCTCCTCCGTGAAGGTGATGGCTCTCGCGGCGTCCGGCTACGTGCTGAGCGGATGGTCCTGCACCCCCTCCACGCAGTGCCCGTCCTCCCCGGTGGACCCCTTCACATTCACGGTGAACGGCGTCACCAACATCACCGCGGACTTCACCGCGGTTCCCACCTACCCGGTGACCTTCCTTGAATCGGGGCTTCCCGGCGGCACCTCCTGGAGCGTGACGCTGAACGGGGCGACCCACTCCTCCACCGGTGCCAACATCACCTTCAACGTGACCGCGGGGGACTATTCCTACCTCATCGCGTCCCCGATCCCGGGGACCACGGGGGTCCGCTACGTCTCATCGGTGGCACCCGGGACCCTCGCGGTGAGCTCCCCGGTGGTGACCAAGGATTCGTTCGTGACGCAGTACCTCGTCACCGGCACCGCGTCCCCCACAGGGGACGGGTCCATGAGCCCGCTGGGCTCCAACTGGTTCGACCAGGGTGCATTCGTGACCCTGCTCGCGGCTCCCGCCGCCGGTTACCAGTTCCAGGGATGGATGGGAAACGGAGCGGGTAGCTACAGCGGCCCCGGGGCATCGGTGCCGTTGACCATCACGGGCCCCATGGGGGAGGAGGCACTCTTCGCGCCCCTGCCCGCCACGTATACGGTGAACATCACCCTCCAACCCGCGGGATGCGGATGGGTCCGGATCGAAGGGAACTCCTACGGCAACGGATCTGAGGTCTCGCTGGGGGCGGGGAACTACTCCGTGGGGATCGAGGCCTGCCCGGGGTATGCTCTCTCCCTGGCCGGTAGCCGGGGGACCGGCGGGGTATCGCTGACGATGGGCCTGAACGTGAGCGGGGGCAATGGTACGTCCTTCTCCATGGCTGTGACCGGGGACGGGGGCCTCGAGGTGACGTTCGCGCCGGTGGCCACGACGAGCTGGATCTCCGGTTCCGTGGACCCGGTGGGGGCGAAGGTGACGGTGGACAACCGGACGGTGACCGTGACGGCCCAGGGCCTCTTCAACGTCTCCGTGGCCCCGGGCACCCATCAGGTGACGGTCTCCGCCACCGGCTACGCGCCCCAGACGTTCCGGGTGAGCGTGACGGCGGGGGAAGGCGCCCACATGACCTTCACCCTCACTCCCAACCCCACCACTCCCCCCACCCCAGGTCCGGCGGGTATCCCCTGGGACCTCGCCGGGGGACTCATGCTGGTGCTCCTGGTGGTGGGTGTCCTCCTGGGATTCGTCATCGGTCGGCGCCGGTCGCGGACCCCTCCCCCAACGGGACAGGGAACGAGCGCCCCGCCCAAGCTGTGAGGGGGGGACCTTTCAAAGAGGGTCTCCCGAGGGTCCGTCTCCCTCCCCGTCTCCGCGGGAGGGGGTCCGGGCGGGACGCGGGGGCCCCGCGGGGACCCAGGCGAGGAAGAGCATGGGCACCACGGCGAGGGTGCCCAGGACCATCCATGCCACGGAGAAGGTGGCACTGGCCACGATGAGGGCGAAGAGGTCGGCGCACGCCGCCGCACCCGCCAGCTGGATGCCATTGAAGAGCCCGATGGCGAGGGGGACCTCGGACAGGGGAAGCTCCGGGAGATGGCGAGGCAGGACGTACATGACGGCGTACGAATATCCGTAGCTCACCGCGAAGACGGACCCGACGAGGCCGAGCCCCAGGCTCCCCAGTTCCGGGATCAAAGCCACGCTCCCTCCCGCCACAAGGCCGGGAAGGGCCATCTGCCAGCGCCAGCGACCGAACTTCTCGGCGCCGCGTCCCCCCAGGGGTCCTCCCAGCGCCTGGGGGAAGACGAAGAGGGCCCCGAGGATCCCCGCGGATTCGGGGGGCAGAGCCTGCGTGATCTGGGCGTACGGGACCAGGTACTGGCCCACGGTGTAGGCCGCCCCCTCGATCCCGGTGAACGCGAGCCCCAGGGCCCAGACAGAGCGCAGCCGGAGGGCCATGGGAATACGGGATCCGCTCCCCCGGGGGAGGGGAGGCGCGGGGGTCCCCGCGCTCCGGGGGATGAGTCCTTCGGCCCCGAAGGTCAGGGCGAGGAGCGGGAGGGCTCCGAGGATGAGGGCTCCCTGCCAGCCCACGCGCGGGACGAGGATGGCGGAGCCGAAGACGCCCAGGGAGGCACCGGCGCCGAAGATCAGCCCGAACGTCCCCAGGGCCACGCCCCGGGTCCCCTGGGAATGGAGATCCCCCACGAGGCCGATGGCGGGGGAGAAGAACATCCCCGCGCCGGCGCCCGCAAGTCCCCGCAGGAGGAGGAGGATCCCGAAATGGGGAGAGAACGCGCTTCCCACGCCGGAGAGGCCCAGGATCCACAGGCCCGCCAGGGAGACGCGCCGGGAACCCCACGTCCGGGACATGAACCCCGAGGGGACCTGCAGGAGGCCGGCCCCCACCATGAAGGCGGCGAGGAGGAGCCCCCAGTCCCCCTCCCCCACGCCGAAGGTGGCGCCGATCCCGGGCAATCCCGGACCGATGTCGAACCAGTTGTACGCGTAGATCACGCGGAGCGCGAGGAGCACCAGGGTGGACCTCCCCACCGGGCCCCGGACGAAGGCGTCACGCCAGAGGCCACGAGGGGACATGGAACCCCACGGAACCGTGGGGCAGGATGAGCGCTTCGATGGTCCGGAGCCTGCGGGCCCTTTCCCCGTGCCGAAGGGAGAGGGGCTTTCCCATCCCGCTCCGGATGGACCCGAGGGACGGAGCGGGACGCAATAGCCATATGTCAGGGGACGGGTTGGGACGACGCATACGGGTCTCCATGGCGGGAAGGGTTTCGCAGGTCCGGTGGGGAGGCGCCGCGTTCCTCGTGGGGGCCGTCCAGTTCTTCCTCGCCATGGCCGTGGAGGAACTTTTGATCCCCGGGTTCAGCCCCCTCACCAACACCATCAGCGACCTGGGATCCAACGTGATCGCCGGGTCCTACGACTCCATCTTCAACGTCTCCGTGATCCTTCTGGGGCTCCTCACCTGGGCGGGCGTGGCCGGGCTGGGGGGCGCCCTCGCTCCCCGGCCCAGCCGGACGGCGGGACGTGTCCTCCTCGTGATCTCCGGGATCGGGGCCGTGGGAGTGGGGCTCTTCCCCGAGACCCACCCGGGCCCCTACCACTTCACCTTCGCCCTCCTCGCCTTCGCCGGGTCGGGGCTCGCGCTCCTCTTCCTGGGCCCGGCGATGCGCGGGGACGGGCGCTGGCGCGGGCTCGCCGCCCCCTCGGTGGTCCTGGGGGTCATCACCCTCGTGGCGCTGGTCCTCTTCGCCACCGGGAACTACGGCCCGCTGCGGGAGGGGGGCATGGAACGGCTCATCGTGGCCCCCGTCCTCCTCTGGGCCGCCTGGGCCGGTCTCAGGATGCTCCGCTGGTCCCCGTCGGCGGACTCCCCCCACCCCTGGAGCCCGTCCCCGGGGGAACCGGACGAGCCTAGTCCAGCGGCGGGGTCTCGGTGAGCTTCTCCTCGGCCGCCACCGGCCGGGTCCAGCCGAAGAAGCGGACGTAGAGGTAGATGTTGCTTAAGACCGCGAGGGCATAGCCCACGAAGGGGACCTCGAGGCTCACGTTGCCGAGGGCCCATCCCGAGAAGGCCGTGGCCCCGCTCGCCGATCCGAGCCGCGCCGCCTGGTTCGTGCCCGTGGCCTCCGCCCGGTCCGCCGCCGGCAGCATGCCCACCATGGCCGAGGTCTGGGTGGGGAGCGCCATGACCCGGAGCGCGGGGAGGAGGAGGTAGATGGCGAGGGAGATGGGCAGATAGCGCAGGAAGGCGAAGAGGAGCGCCAGGATGGCGGCGGCCCCCCGGGTGTACGTGATGGACGGCACGAACCCCCACCGCCGGTCCAAGAGGGGTGCCAGGAGGAGCGCGAAGGTGGCCGCGAGGCCGCTCGCCGTGGTGAAGGGGGCCATCTCCGTCCGGGGGATGGCATAGACCACCACGAAGAAGGGGATGAGGAACGGGGTGATGAGCCCCTGGGAGAAGCCGTTCAGGATCCCGGTGGCCGAGAACTTCCAGATGACCTTCCGGCTGGTCTCCGCGGGCCGCCCCTTGCGGGCCCGGGGCACCACCTCCACGAAGACCGACACCAGGAGGGCGACGAGGCTGAGCCCGGCGCCCAGGAGGAAGATGGTGGAGAACGGGAGGAAGGCCACCACGAGCGCCCCCACCGCGGCGAGGAGGCCGTTCATGAAGGCGAACAGGCTGAACATGTGCGTCCTCTCCTGGGGAGGGACCAGGGCGCTCAGGATGGAGGTCTGGAGGGGCTGGGCCACTCCCCCCACCCCCCCTCCCGCGAGGGAGCCCGTGGCGCTGAACCCCCCCAGGAGGCAGGCGATGCCCACCACCCATATGTTCGTCGAGTCCAGGAGGAGGAAGCTCGCGATGGGGAGCGGGATGAGCGCGATGAGGTAGGTCTCGCGGAGCGCCACCCGGGTCCCCAGGCGGCCCAGCCCCCAGGCGAGGCCCGCCGTGGTGAGGGCCGCCCCCGCGAAGAAGAGGCCCAGGAGGAAGACCCCCTGGTGCAGGTCCTCCAGGACGAGGTAGGGGAACGCGAGGTTGAGGAACCCCGCGGTGAAGCTGCGGAGCCCCCGGCTGAGGGAGAGAAGGACGAGGGACCGGACCCGGTGCGGCGGGAGCCGCTCCACTTCGGCCACTTACGTCACGGCTGGGCGCTGTCGTCCCCAGGGCGAGCGTTCCGTGCGGCGTCCCGCAGAGCGGCCCGGGCGTCCTTGAGCACCGGGTTCCCGTGGTATTCCACCACTCCCTCCACGTCGAGCTCCGCCAGGCGGCGCGCGGAGATGAGCGCCATGGACTGCGAGAACGTGTACTCCGGGGGCGTCAGGTGGAGGCCGTGCTCCCCGCCGAATACCGCATCCCCGGGGAACAGGAGCTTCCGGGAGGGGCAATAGTAGGCCGTGTGGCCGGGCGTGTGGCCGGGGGCGTACACCGCGACGAGGCCATCGAAGAGGTCTCCCAGGACGTCCCCGTCCTTGAGCTTCTCGTGCACCTCCACGGGTTCCAGGGGAGGCATTCCCTTTCCCTTGTAGGGCGGGTCGTTGGCCATGTAGGCGGCCTCGATCCAGTGCGCGTAGATCTTCGCCCCGGTCTTCTGGGCCACGGCCTTGAGGTTCCCCGTGTGGTCCCGGTGGAGATGGGTGATGAGGATGGACCGGATGGATCGCAGGGAGATGTTCCGGGAGGCGCAGTACTTCTCCAGGAAGGGAAGGGCCCCGGGGTACCCCGGCTGTCCCCCGGAACCCGCCGAAGGGGGAAGCCCCGTGTCCACCAGAGTCCAGGTGGGTCCCTTGGCATCCTTGAGGAGCAGCATGTTGGTGCTGAACTGGGGGCTCGGATTCACGCCGTCCACAAGGTGGATCCCGGGTAGGATTTCACTCATGGCCCCACGGGACAGACCGGACCTATTTTTGCCTTGACCCGCCGATGCCGGGGAAGTAGGGGACCCTCCGCGGATCCCGCGGCGGAATCGGTTCCCGCCCCGCTCTCCGCATTCCAGCGCCTCGAAGGGCGGATGGGCGAGGGGAGGACCGTTTTGGGGACCGGGCGGGCCCCCTCCCCCTCCGGTCCCACAGGCTGGGGGTCTCCCCATGATCCCTCAGGCCCGTAACCATATATCGGCCGGCCCGGTCCAAGGGCCGTGTCCGAGGCCCTGTACCTCCACGACGCCTATCTCCGGGAGTCCACGGGCCGGGTGGAAGCGTCGCGCCCCGGCGAGGTGGTCCTGGACCGTACCGTGTTCTACCCCACCGGGGGGGGCCAGCCCTCCGACGTGGGCCGGTTGGTGAGCGACGACGGTCGGGTGTACCCGGTGGTGGCGGTGGAGAAGTCCCCGGAAGGGATCCTCCACCGGATCGAGGGGGAAGCTCCTCCCGTGGGGAGCGTGGTCCGCGAGGAGCTGGACTGGCCCGTCCGTTACCGCCACATGCGCTACCACACCTGCCTCCACATCCTGAGCGGCGTGGTCTACCGGAGATTCCGGGCCGGGATCACAGGAGGGCAGATCTACGAGGACCGGGCCCGGATGGACCTCTCCCTGCCGGAGTTCAACGCCACCGTGGCCGGGGAGGTGGTGGAGGCGATGAACGAGGTGGTCCGGGAGGGCCGGCCCATCCACGTCCGGTTCCTCTCCCGGGAAGCGGCCGGGGCGGATCCCGCCCTCATCCGTGTGGCCCGGGAACTGCTCCCCGACGTCTCCCAGATCCGGGTGATCGACATCGAGGGGTTTGACGTCCAGGCGGACGGCGGCACCCACGTGGCGTCCACGGCCGAGGTGGGGGAGATCCGGCTCCTCAAGATCGAGAACAAGGGGGCCCGGAACAAGCGGCTCTACCTGACGCTCGATCCCGTTCCCCCCGAGTCCGTCCCCGCACCTCCCTGAGGAGCGGGATCCCGCGGGGACCCGCGGGATGAGCGGAGCCCCAGGAGCGTCCCCAGGGACAGGACGGTCACCAGAGCGAGGTAGACCCACCCGGCATCCGGGTGCCCGGGTCCGAAGAAGAAGACCCCTCCCGCGAGGACCAGGAGGGAACCCAGGAGGACCTGGAGGGTCTCGAAGAGGCCCAGCCCCAGCGAATAGGTGCGGGGAGAGACCCAGCGGAACTTGAGCGGAAGGAGGTAGAGGAGCGAGAAGCCCATCCCCTGGAAGGCCCCGAATGCGAGCACCCAGACGGAGATGGCCGCCCCGGGGGTGAACGGGATGAAGAGGACCGAGATCGCCGCGGCCACGCAGACGGTCACGAACGTCGCCAGGAGCCGCGGGGAGCGGTCGGCGAGGACGCCCCCGAGGCTGCTCCCGGCGAGCGAGGCCCCGAAGCCGAGCCCGTCGATCGTCCCCGCGCCGGCGGGGGAGAAGCCGCGGAAGGAGACCGCGTACGGGACCAGGTACTCCACCAGGGCGTAGGAGGCGGCCCAGAGGCCCACCAGGGAGAGGCCCATGAAGAGGAGCGGGCGGCTGTGGAAGAGAGAGTCCCGGGACCGCTCCGACGGGGGAGACCGGTCCTCCCCCTCGTCGGATCCGGCGGGAAGGCCCCCCAGCGCCACGAGGGCAGAGAGGGCGGTGACGAGCCCGAACGCGATGGTGACGGTGGGCCAGGGAACGCGGGAGGCGAGAAGGGCGGGCAGGAAGACACCCAGCGCGCCCCCCACGTTGAAGGCGCCGTAGTAGGCGCCCACGAAGAGGCCCTGCCGCTCCCCGGGGAAGTACTGGGAGACGAGGGCCACTCCGGTGGAGAAGAAGAGCGCGGCGCCCACCCCCATGGCGAAGCGCAGGGCGAGGAAGATCGGGAACGTGGGAGAGAACCCGCTTCCCACTTCGGCGAGGCCCAGGAGGAGGAGCCCCGCGACCACGAGGGGACGGGCCCCCCATCGGGATGCGGCGAGGCCCGCCGGGATCTGGAAGGCGCCCACCCCCACGAGGAACGACCAGAAGGCGAGGGTGGCCTCGGCTCCGCCCACATGGAAGCTCGCGGCGACCTGGGGGAGGACGGGACCCAGGAGGAACCAGTTGGAGGCGTAGACCACGCGGATCGCCACCATGAGGGCCCCCGTCCCCCACGAGGGGGTCGGGCCCCTCTCCGTCATCCGCAGGTTGGGTCCGGGCGACGCGCCGGCGAGGTCGCTCCGGGTCAGTGCGACTCAGGGGGCTCCGAGGAGTGGGAGGCCACATGCTCCTTGAGGGCCTCCCGCGCCTCCGCCAGGCGCTGCCGGTGCTGGCGGACCTCCTCCTCGGCCCGCGTGAGGGCCTGCTCGTGCGGTTCGATGGCCGTGGCGTGGTCCAGAAGGCGTCCCTCGTGCTCCGCGAGGGTCGCGGTCCGCTCCGCGAGGGCCTTCTGGGCGGCGCGCAGCTCGGCTTCCTGGCGCTCCACCTCCGCCTGCCTCCGGTCCAGGTCTTCCCGGGCGGTCTTGAGGTCCCCCTGGGCCTCCTCGAGGCGCGTGATCTCCGTCTGGATCTCCCGCCGCTGGAGCTCGAACGCCCGTTCCCGCTCCTCGAGCTGGCTCAGCCGGTCCCGGACCTGGCGCAGGAGCTCTTCGTGCTCCACCTTGCGGCGGTTCTCCTCGTCGGCGAGGGCCGTCCGCTTCTGCGAGATGTCGTTCTGCTCCTCGAGGATCTTCTGGTCGCGCTGGGCGAGGGTGGATTGGGCCTCGTGGAGCTCGCGCTCCTTGGCGGAGACCGACTCGAGCCGGTTCCGGAGGTCCTCCCGCTCCGCCTCGAGATCCTTCCGGAGGCTCCGCAGGCGCTCCTCCTCGGCGCGGATGCGCTCCCGCGCCTTCCGGAGTTCGTCGGCGGTGGTCTCCACGATCCCCGCCTCCGCGAGCTTCCTCTCCTGCGTGAGGACGCTCTCCTCCCGCAGGCGGATCTTCTTCTCGAGGCCGGCGAGCTCGTGCACCCGCCGCTGGAACTCGATCTCCTTCCTCTCCAGGGCTTCCAGACGGCTCGCCACGGAGCGGGCCGTGGAGAGGAGCTCCCGCTCCCGGCGGGCATGTTCCCTCTCGGCGTCCGGCGCCGGGGGTCGGGCGCGCTTCGGAGCGGCCCGCCGGGGTACGGCTTTCGGCCGGGAGGAACGCGCCGCGGGAGAGGATCGGGTACGGCGAGAGGACCGAGTGGACGACCTTAGAGGAACCATCGGAGATACGCCCCAACGACGTGGACGGTGGACCCGATGGAGGGTCCCCATCTAAAGCTCTTCCTCTCGATGGACACCGGGGGTCCGGGAGGGACCCGGGGCCATCTCCCTCCCGAGAGGGGGCCCCTCGCCCCGCCGGAAGAAAGGGGTTTGGGGAACGCTCAGCAGGAGCCGCAGCCGCAGCTCCCGCCGTTCTCGGAGGAGGACCCGCAGGAGCCGCAGCCCCCGCCGCTGCCACCCTCCGACATGGGGAGGTTGGGGTTCGTGATCTTGAATCCCGACTGGTCGGTCTCCTGGACGAAGTCGATGTGGGCGCCGTTCAGGAACTCGGAACTATAGGGATCCACGACGAACTTCACGCCGTCGACCTGGACCACCTCGTCCCCGTTCTTGGGCTTGTCGAAGGCCATCCCGAAGGACGGTCCGCCGGAACCTCCGCAGCAACCCCCGCCTCCCCCCATCTGGACGAAGACGCGGACCACCATGCCCGGCTTCTGCCCCTGGAGGAGCGATTTCACCTGCTGGGCGGCGAGCGAGGAGACCTCCAAACCGAACGTGGGCTTCGCGGCCTCGGGCGCTTCCTTGATGCTGGCGGCATTGCTGACCATGGCTGGAATCCTCGTCCGGTGGAAGCCGGCGACGGATATTTAAGGAGAGCGACGGGTCCTCGGCGACAGGGCCGTTCCGCCCGAGGGGCCTCTCAAGGGCTACCTGCGGAGGAGGACCACCGCCTCGCCGGCGGCGATCTCCCCCTCCTGGAGCACCTTCGCGTAGTATCCCCGGCGTCCCATGGCCCGGCGCACCAGGCTCTCCCCGAACGTCGCAAGCTCATGGCACGGCGTGCAGGGACGCCGGATCTCCGCCTCCACGGTGCGTCCCAACCGGTAGACCTGGCCCGGCGCCATCTCGTCTTCGGAGATCCCTCCCAGGGTGATGTTCTCCCCCATGGAGCCGGGGCCCACGGGGTAGCCCTCCCGGGCGTACTCCTCGATGGTGGAGATGGGGAGGAGGAGCAGGGCGGAGTCCGGGTCCCCGGCGAGCCGGGTGGTCCGGTAGCGGTTGAAGTCCCCTTCCACCCCCGTCCGAAGGACGCGGACCGGTCCTTCCACCGGGAACTTGGGGAGGCCCCCCCGGGGCGAAACGTTCACCTGGAGGATCCGGCCCATCGGCGACCCGGGGGCCATGGACGGCGCGTTTCAGGCGAAGCTCTTGCCGCAGGAACAGGTCTCTTTGGCGTTGGGATTGCGGATCTTGAACCCCGAGGCCTCGAGGGTGAGGAGGAAGTCCACCTCCACGTCCTTGAGGAGAGGGGCGCTCGCCGGGTCCACGACGATCTTGAACCCGTTCCCCCCGTCCACCACCTGGTCGGCCTCGGTGGGGTCGTCGAACTCCATGCCGTAGGTGAGGCCGGAGCAGCCCCCTCCCTGGACGTAGAGGCGCAGGAACTTCCCCTCCTTGCCCTGGTCCCGCTGGATCCTCCGGAGCTGCTCCTGCGCCGCCGGGGTCACCTTGAGATGGACCTCGGGGGGCGTGGGGGCGCTCCCACTGAGCTGGATGAGGCTCGCGGACATCAGGACCGATACTGCGGCGCCGGATACTTAAGGAAAACGAAGTCGCGGACGCGACGCAAGGAGATCCGTGGTGGGGCGGCCCGCTCCTCCCCGGAGCTCTTCACGGAGGGGACCGGAGCAACCCTTCCCGTCTCATTTCGGAGCGGAATGCTCCAGCCGGGACCCGCCCTTGAGACGGGCCTGGCAGTAGGCATACAGGGCGTCGTAGGCGGGGAATTGCCGGGACATGTTGTCGTGGTCGTCCCGGGAGAGGGCGCGGAACCCCAGGGCGAGGGCTTCGAGGCCGGCCGACTCGGGCCGGGGATGTTCCAAGGTGGCATCGGCCCCCCGGACGATCTCCGCGAGGTCCAGGAGGGCGGGGTCGGTGAGGTGGTACTTCCGGATCACGGCGTCGAACGTGACGCGTTCGGATCCGTCGGCCTCCTGGTAGTGGGAGAGCTCGGTGCCCGGCACGTCGAAGGGGATGGCCCCCGTGAGCGAGGCGGTCTCCAGCACCTTGTCCCCCGGCACGAAGACGAACTCGGCGAGGGGGTCCACGAACCGCCGGATCACCCACGGGCAGGCGATGCGATCCACCTTGGCCTTCTCTCTCGTCACGAAGCGCTGCGGCATGCTCCGGGAGACGGATCCCGCGGGAAAACGTTGTCGGGGGGAAAGGGGTCTCCGAAGAGGCTCCCCGGCGGAGGTCCCGGGGCCTCCCGAGAGGGTCCGGAGCCCCCGGTTTCTCCCTCGACCGGTCGGGGGAGCCATTGATATACCTCGAGATTCATCCCTCTCTCAGGTGTTCCACTATGGGACAGAGAATCGGCAAGGAGCAGATCAAGCGCGAGAAGGGCTACCTCTATTTCCTCGGGAAGGACGGCTACATGTGGAAGACCCCCACAAAGCTGAACAAGAAGGGGAAGAAGGCGAAGGTCGGCACGGAGAAGATCACCCGGGAAGACGGGTTCATGTACTATCTGGACAAGAACGGGTACGTGGCCCGGGCCAAGATGAAGAACGCCTGAACGGAGCCAACCTTCTTTCGGTCCTCCCGCCGGGGTCGGGCGGGAGGACCCATCCGTCACATCTTACGCGACCCACCCGTTTCCTTCAGAGATCGAACTTCTCCCTGAACAGGGACTTCACGTACCCGGAGGCCTGGGCGAGGGTCACCACGGGGGGTACCGGCCTCTCGTCGGGGTCCACCAGCACATCCACCACGCTGGGGACCTTCTGGCGGAACGCCTCCTCGAGGGCGGGCTCCAGTTTTTCGGGGTCCTCCACGGTGATCCCGAACCCTCCGCACGCCCGGGCGTACGCGGCGAAGTCCGGGTTCACGAGGTCGGTCCCCCAATCCGGGAATCCCTCCACCTCCATCTCGAAGCGGATCATGCCCAGCTTCGCGTTGCGGAAGACCACCACGGTGAGGGCGAGCCCGTGCCGCACCGCGGTCACGAAGTCGGTCATGGTCATCCCGAACCCGCCGTCCCCCACGGCGGCGATCACCTGCCGGTCGGGGAACGCGAACTTGGCGGCGATGGCCCCCGGGAGCCCTACCCCCATGGTGGCGAGCCAGCCCGAGAAGATCATCCGGTGCTTCCCGCTGGCCGAAAAGTTCCGGGCCATCCAGACGGTGACATTGCCCACGTCCACGGAGAGGATCGCTTCGGGGGCCGCAAGGCGGCTCAGCGTGGCGGCCACGCGCTGGGGTCGGATGGGCCGGCGGCCGTCCGTTTCCGCCGCGGCCATCTTCTCCCGCCAGCGGGCCATGGCCGCCCGTTGGGCCGAGAGGAACTCCGGGCTCGGGGTGCCCGCCGGGAGACGCTCCAGGAGCGCCCGGAGGGTCCGCTTCGCGTCCCCCACCAGGGGAACGTCCACGTGGTAGCGCTTCCCGATCTGGTTCGCCCGCGAATCGATCTGGATGACCCGGGCCTTCTCCGGCAGGAACCGCGTGTAGGGGTAGGAGGTCCCCACCATTACGAGGAGCTGGGCGGAATCCATGGCATCCTGGGCGGGCCGGGTGCCCAGCATGCCCAGGCCCCCCAGGCAGAGGGGGTCCGAGTCAGCGAGGAGGTCCTTGGCGTGCAGGGTCTTCACCACGGGCGCGCCGAGACGCTGGGCGAGGGCCCGCACCTCCTCCTGCGCTCCGTGGGCGCCCTTCCCCACCAGGAGGACCGTACGGAGGCCGGGGGCGAACTCCCGGAGGGCGCGGTCCAGATCCTCCCCCGGAGGAAGGGTCACCTGCTCCGCGTAGTCGATGGGAGAGTCGAGGAAGTGCGTGGGGACCGCCTGGCGCGCCACGTCCTGCGGGATGTTGAGGTGGGAGACGGTCCGGTCCGCGAGGCTCGCGCGGATGGCCCGGGAGATGATCATGGGGGCATGCTCCGGAGAGATCACCGCCTGGTCGTAGGCGGCGACGTCCTCGAAGAGGCGGATGAGGTTCACCTCCTGGAACCCGTCGAGCCCCAGGAGGTCCGACTCGAGCTGCCCCGTCACCGCGAGGACGGGAGAGCCCTCCATCTTGGCCTCGTAGAGCCCGTTCAGGAGGTGGATGGCGCCCGGGCCCGAGGTCCCCACGCAGACCGCGAGCTTTCCCGTGAGCTTCGCCTCCGACGCGGCGATCAAGGCTGCGTTCTCCTCGTGCCGGACCAGGACGAACTCCACCTGGTCCCGGTGGCGGCGGATGGAATCCACGAGGGCGTTCACCGCGTCGCCCGGAACGCCATAGATCCGCCGGACCCCCGCCTGGATCACCTTCTCGATGACCACGTCGGCCACGTTCATGTCCCGCCTCGGAGGGGGCCCAAGGGAGCGGACGTCATCTACGTTGTGTGCGGGCGGGCCACCGCGGGCGGGAACGGAGGGAGCCCGCGGGGAGGGTCCCCGCGGACCGGGGTGGGGCACGGGTCCCGGGGCCTCCCGGAGCCGCTCCCGGGGGTGGCGGGCGCGGAAGGTCCTCGCAGGCGTTATATAGGGACCTCCTTCTCAACACCTTTCGCGCCTCGGGCCCAGCCCGATGTCGCAACGTGC
>JAJZYH010000029.1 GCA_021798195.1 Thermoplasmata archaeon | reverse complement strand
TCCTCGAACACGTCGAGGCCGGCCCCGGCAAGGTGCCCGGACTCGAGCGCCGCGAGGAGGGCCTCCTCGTCGACGAGCGCGCCCCGGGCCACGTTGAGGAGGATCGCTCCCTTGCGCATCCGGGCGAGCGTCGTCGCGTTGATGAGATGGCGGTTCTCCGGCGTGAGGTTGGCGTGCAGGGAGACCACATCGCTGGTGGCGAGGAGCCTGTCCAGAGGGAGGAGGGGGGTCCCGTCGGGAGTCTCCGCGAGGAAGGGGTCGTGCGCCTGGACCTTCATGCCGAACGCCTTCGCCCGCACCGCCACTTCCCGGGCGATCCGGCCGTAGCCCACGAAGCCCAAAGTGCGTCCGGAGAGCTCCATCCCGTTGCCCGCCTTCTTCCACTCCCCGGCCTTCACCGCAGGGATCTGGCTGCCGAAGTCGCGGGCCACCGCCACCAGGAGACCCATGGTGAGCTCGGCGACGCTCGCGGTGGCGGCGGCCGGAGCATTCACCACCGGGATCCCCCGGCGCGTGGCGGTGGCCACGTCGATGTTGTCCACCCCCACGCCCGCGCGCCCGATCACCCGGAGCCGGGGCGCCTCCTCCATGAGCATCCGGGAATCCACCCGGGTCCGGCTCCGGACCAGGAGCCCCTGGGCCAGCTCCAGCTGGGGCCGCAGGGTGCCGGGCTCCCGGGAGGCGTCGAACACCTCGGCGTACTTCGAGAGTTCCGCCAGCGCGTCCGGCTCGATGGGATCCGCCACCACCACCCGGGGCTTCTCCTCGCTCATGATGATGCCCTCGAGAGGGAACGGGGTACATAGGGGCTCCCGTTCCCGGGGCCCGGATCCCGGCTCAGCGGGGGTCCGTCGACCGCTTCCGGGGACGCAGGAGCGGCTTGTCGTGGAAGAAGAGGATCCCTCCGAACAGGAAGAGGATCGCCCCGGTGGCCCACTGCCAGTAGAAGGTGGCCACCCAGAGGTAGATCATGGTGACCCCCACGAAGAACAGGATGGTGGCTGCCACCATCTCCGCGCCGGTGGGATGCCCCCCCTCGTTGAAGCTCACGACGATCCGGGGCGATGCGTGGGACTCCTCCCCGTCGGTCACATCGGGGCCAGGGGACCGTCTCGGGATAAATGTTGCGAACGAACACCGGCCCGGGGGAGAGAGACCCACGCCATCAGGGGGTCCCGGGCTTGGGCGGATCCTTGTCCAGGTCCCGGGGGGGCCCCGGGGTCTCCAGCATCCCCCGGCGCCCCAGGAAGCTCCAGCGCGCGGGCACCGCGGGAGCCGGGCGCGCCTCCTCGTCGGGCGCCAGGAACTGGATGAGATCCCCCGGCCGGGTGCGGCTCCAGGTCTGCGCCACGGCCCGGAACCCCGCCTGCCGCATCCCCTTCCGGATCTCATCGAAGGCCTTCCCGCTCACTCGGAGCTCCTCGGGTCGGAAGGAGGGGATGGTGGGATCCCGCCCTGGCACGGGAACCCACACGGTCACCTCCATCCCGGGGGGGTGGCGGCGGTCCCGGGGGGCGGAGCGCGTGTCGTACGCCGCATCCACGGGTCGGTCCGCCCAGGGGATGGTCCGTGGGGCGCCCCGGGCGAACTCCAGGGTGAGCCCCTGGGGGGAGACCTCCACTCCGATGGGATGCAGCCGTCGGCCCAGCGCGGAGGTGAGGGGCACGAGGGAGAAGGCAAAGAGGAGCACCGCGAGGAAGAGGGGGATCCCGGAGGCGAGACTCCCCACCACAAGCTCCATCCGCAGGTACTCGACGAGGAAGTAGGCCCCCGCCGCCCACATGAGGAGGAGGGCGATGAGGCCCACCCGGCGGCGCTCCAGCGACTCCTCGAACTGCGGCCGCGTGTTGTACCGCGTCAAGGCGCCTCCGGTGGGGGTGTCCCCCGGCCGTAACGGCACGCCTCACGGTGGGCCATCCGGCCCTCTCCGCGCCCTGACCCGGCCGGGGCTATTGGGTGCCGGGGTTGTCCTCTCTTCATTCCCCGCGGACGACCCGTCCGTGAAACGGTCCGGAGGGACCCTTCGTCGGCATCCAGGTTCCCCTTTCGGGGGCCGAGCAAGAGGAAGGGCCCGCGCCTCATGAAGCCACCGGTGGGCCCCCGACATCCTCCTTTCGGGGCCAGAGGAAGAAGGTGGCGAGGAGGCCCAGCACCAGGAGGAGGGGGACCAGGACGAAGTTGAGGGGGAGCGAGTACCCGGACAGGGAGACGGTCACGAGGAGTCCCAGGAGCCCTCCCACCGTGGGGAGCATGAGGGCCTCCGCCATCCCGGAGCCCCACGGGTAGGGGGGGTCCGGGACCTCCGGAAGACCCACCAGAAGGAGGGCGGCAATCCCCGCCCCGAGGGCTCCCGCGAACGCGAGGAAGGTCTCGGGCGCAAGGAGGCTCCCCACGAGCAGGAGGAAGGAAGGGCCCAGGGGGGCGGTCCGGGGTGCGAGATCGGGAAGTCGGCGGAGGTACAGGGCGCCCAGCACGGAGGCGAGGAGGAGCCCGAAGTACGCGAGGCCCCAGGGCGGGGCGAGGGAGAGGGCGAGGATACCTCCCATCCCGAGGACGAGGGAGAACACGATCCACTCATCGCGGTGGGGGCGATATCCCTCGCGCCGGCGGGGTCCGCCGGTCTCGGGGGGGCTCATCATGCGCTCCTCCCCATGGGGCGGTGCATGGGTCGGAGGAGATAGCCCACCAGGGGGGCCAGGGTCTGGAAGTCCTCCCATTCCACCACGGGCGCGCTCTGCCACGCTTCGGCCACATCCCGCCGGCGGCGGAGGCGGAGGAGCCGCCATGCGAACTCATCCTCCGTCCGCCCCAAATCCAGGAGCGGTCGCTCCAAGGCGAGGGGGGAGGGGCTCAGGATGAGGGTGGGGAACCCCCTGCGGCGGAGCAGGTACCCGATCCCCTGCGTCGCCTCGTCGGTGAGGGGGGACACGAAGAGGACGAGGGTGTTGGGAGGATAGTGGCGCCGGAGCGCCACGGCGAGCCGCTGAGGAAGCCCCCCCTCGGCGGAGACCGGGACGGACCGGAGCATCTCCTCCTCTTGGTACAGGTGGCGGCGTCCGCTTCCCAGGGGGAGGCATTGGGGGAATTCCCCGAAGAGGGTGAGCCCGGTCCGCGTCTTGGTCCGGGAGAGGGCCCTCAGAAGACCCAAGGTCGCGGCCCTCCCGATCCCCACCAGCCGGTCCTGGTGGGGACCGGGACGCACGTCGAGCACCACGACGAGCTCCCCCGACTGCTCGGCCAGGAACTCGTTGGAGGAGAGGTTCCCGGTCCGGGCCGTGGCCCACCAGTTCACCTGCCGTCGCGCGTCCCCCGGCTCGTAGGCCCGCACGGAGGAGAACTCCCCCTGGGACGCCTTCCGGGAGGAGACGATGTCGCCGGGGATCGCGATGGTCCGGTGCGCGGGGATCCGGGCGATCCGGTGTACCTCGGGGGGATACTGCTCCAGGGGGACCGGGTCCCCCTCCGCCGCGAGGTCGAAGCTCCCCAGCGAGAGGGGATCCCTCCATCGGAGGAGGGGGATCGGGAGCCGGGTCACCACGGGGTGGGGAGAGGAGAGCCGGAGGGCCGTTCGGGTGCCTCCTCGGGCATCCAGGGTGAGGGGTCGGACCCGGGGGCCCTCGAGGGACATCTCGGGAGGGACATGGACCACCATCTCGATCCCGAGCCCGGGCGTCGGGGGGACGGACTGGATCCGGAGGTCCACGAGGGACTGGTCCGTGGCCAGGGCCGTCTCCCCCGAGACCCGCAGGAGGAGGTTCCGCTGGGGCGACACGAGGAGGGTGGCCGGGACGGCGAGGAGGAGGGGGAGGGAGAAGAGGAGCGCCGCGGGGGAGCGCACGAGGAGGCCCAGGACCAGGGCGGACGCCGCGAGGCCCACCACCGTCACGCCCCGCCAGCGCCACTGGAGGTGTCCGGGCGGCGCGGGGGACCCTCGGGGGAGCGGGGGGGACGGTCCGTCCGGGGAAGGGTGGTTCATCCCCGGACCTTGGGGACCGGGACGCGGTCCAAGAGCTCCCGGATCACGGAAGTCCCCCGGAGCCCCCGGATCCAGGGCTCGGGCTTGATGATGAGGCGATGGGCGAGCGCCGGGACGGCGAGCTCCTTGAGGTCGTCGGGAAGGACGAAGTCGCGCCCCTCCAGGAGCGCCCGGGCCCGGGCGAGCCGGGTGAGGGCGAGGGAACCCCGGGGCGATGCCCCCACCTCCACCCGGGAGTCCGACCGCGTGGCGGTCACGAGATCCACCACGTACCCTTCCAGGGAGGGGTCCACATCCACGTCCTCCACCTGGCGCTGCAAGGTGCGGAATTCCCCGGCGGCGAGGACCGGATCCGGGGGCTCGAGATCTACTTTCCGCTCCCTCCGCCGGGCCAGGATGCCCCGCTCCTCCGAGGGGGATGGGTAGCCCACCGTCAGCCGGAGGAGGAAGCGGTCCACCTGGGCCTCGGGGAGGGGGTAGGTCCCCTCCAGCTCGATGGGGTTCTGGGTGGCCATGACCAGGAAGGGCCGCTCCAGGGGATGGGTCTCCCGCTCCGAGGTGACCTGGTACTCCTGCATCGCTTCCAGGAGGGCGGACTGCACCTTGGGGGGCGCCCGGTTGATCTCATCGGCGAGGAGGACGTGGGTGAAGACGGGCCCCGGCCGGAAGACGAAGGTGCCCGTGGACGGCTCGTACACCTCCCCGCCCGTGATGTCGTGGGGGAGGAGGTCCGCCGTGAACTGGACCCGGGAGAACGAAAGGCCCAGGGCCCGGGCGAAGGACTTGGCCATGAGGGTCTTGCCGAGGCCGGGAAGGTCCTCGAGGAGCACGTGTCCGTCGGCGAGGAGCCCCACGAGGAGGATCCGGAGCGGTCCCTCTTTCCCCACGATGGTCTCCCCCACCCGCGCCAGCACCTCCTCGAGCTTCTCCCGCGCCCCGTCCGGATTCATGGGGCCTCCTCCAGCCGTTCCATCTCCTCGGAAAGGATCCGCTGGAACTCCTCCGGCGCCACATCCAGCACCTGCGGACGCCGGGAGGGATGGCGCGTCCCCGAGAGCCCCGGCGTCCGGGCCGTCAAACGGTCGAGGTCGTTCAGGATCTCCAGCCGGAGCAACCGGTTCCCCTCCACCGCACGTCGGATCCGGCGGGGCAGGGGGGAACGGGGGGACCGGGCCTCCAGAGCCGGCTCCGGCGGGATCTCCCGGGCCATGATGAGGACGCCCACCAGGAGGAAAGCCAGCGCGGCTCCCGCCGCCAGCGAGAGCGCGAGCGTCGTCTGGGTCGCGGAGAGGTCCGCGAAGAGGGAGAGGAGGAGGCCCGCGCCCATGATGGCGAGGGGCAGACGTGGGATCACGGGGGTCCTCCCGGGGAAGCGGCCCCGCGCGCGGGGCGGGAGGTGGTGGGAGGAGCGGCCTTCCACTCCTCCAGGACCGCCTCCAGGGAGCGGGAGGCGGCGGCGGCCTGGCTCTCCGTCATCTCGTGACGGGAGTAGCGCGCCTCTTCGAAGAGGGTCCGGAGCGACTTCAGGGCGGGCCGGGAGAGATGCCAGCGGGAGGCAAGGTCCTCTTCCACTTCCCGGGGGGTCCGCGCCTCCACCCGTGCGTCGCGTTCCGTGGCGCTCTCCAGGAGCGAGCGGTACGCCTCGAGGATCTGGGCCCGGGCGGATCGGACGTCCCCTTTCTGGAGGTCCCCCAGCGCTCCCTCGAGGTGCTCGCGGACGCCATCCCCGGGAGAGAGGGAAGTGTCCCATTCCGGCTCTCCCTTCTTCCCCCGGGACACGGCGGCGAAGAGGAGAGGGACCAGGACCACGAGCGCCACCGCCACCGGAAGGACCACCAGGAGGGGCAGCGTGGGCGAGGGACCCCCGGGGAGCAGCGGGGCGGTCCCGTTGGTGTTCCGGGACCCGTTCCCGGTCCCCGTCGGGGTACTGGAGTTGTTGCCTCCCCCGGAGGTGGTGCAGCCGGGCGGGGGAGGGCCGAAGGGGCTCGAGGGCGCGCACACGTCCCGGGGGGTCTGGAGCGCGCCGGAGCGGCTGGCCAGAGCGATGAGGACGTAGAGGATGATCACCGCGGTGAGGATGATGAGCGCGATCCCGGTCCAGGCCCGCGTCTGGAGCGGGTCGTGGCCGCCGGTGAAGAGGGCCCTGAGACCCAGGATGACGAAGGCGATGAAGAGGCCCAGGACGAGGAGGGAGACCACGGTGAGGGGATCCACCAGGGCCGCGGACCAGGTGTGGGGAGCGGAGGGCACGAGGGGCTGCGCGGAGAGGAGCCCCCCGGCCGCGAATCCGATCCCCAGCGAGAGCCCCACTCCCAGGAGCAGCGCCAGTTGCCGGGGGGCCGTGGAAGAAGGGGGGCGAGAACCCTCCGGTCGGGTGGTCCGCACCATGATGGGGAAAGGACCGGGCCCCCGGTATTTAATCACGAAGAGCCCCGCGAGCTCTCCCGGGCGCTCCCCACCGGGTCCGGGGACGCCTGGGGAAACTTCCAGCGGGCCTCCCGGCGGAGGTACTTCCGGACCCGCAGGGGTTCGGGGGAGACTCCGATACCTGCCCCCCGGGGGACCTCGAGGGTGCTCCCCGGACCCAGCCGGAACGGAGGGTCGATGAGATCCTCCGCGTAGTAGCGGTCCGACGCCGACAGGTCGGAGGGAAGGAGGAAGTTCTTCCCGGCGGCGAGCGCAAGGTTATGGGCGCGGCCGATGCCCGTCTCCAGCATCCCGCCGCACCACACCGGGATGCCGTGGTCCCGGGCGAGGTCGTGGATCGCCCGGGCGCAGAGGAGCCCGCCCACGCGCCCGGGCTTCACGTTCACGGCTCCCACCGCACCGAGCCGGAGGGCGGACTCAAGGTCCTCGGTGGTGCGGATCGACTCGTCGAGGCAGAGGAGGCTCCCCCGCGGGAGCCGGCGGGCGAGCCCCGCCGCGAGGCGGAGGGCGTCCTCGGGGAAGGGCTGCTCCACCAGCTCCACGCGGGCGTCCCGGACCCAGCGGGCGAGGGAATCCACGTGCTCCCCGCGGTACGCCTGATTGGCATCGATCCAGAGGCGGGCTTCCGGGAAGGCCTGCCGGACCGCCTCCACGAAGATCCGGTCCCGGCCCGGCTCCACCTTGAGCTTGATCCGCCGGTAGCCTTGCGCCCGGTACTGGGCCACGGTGCGCACCAGCTCGGCCGGGGACCTCTGGATCCCCACCGACACCCCCACCTCGATCCGCCGTCGGGTCCCTCCCAGGAGCCGGGAAAGGGGTGTCCCCTGGCTGCGGGCCCCCAGGTCCCAGAGCGCCATCTCCACCCACGCCTTGGCCATGGGGTTGCCCCGGATCCTCTCGGCCTCTGCGAGGAAGCGCCGGGGGCTCGCGGCTCCCGCGATCCGGGCGAGCGCCGGAAGAAGGTACCGGCGGAAGACGTGCTCCACGGTGACGGTGTCCTCGGAGGAATAGTACGGGTCCCGGCCCGCCACGCACTCGGAGTAGCCCGATTCGCCGTCCTGCCCCGTGAGCGTCAAGAGGAGGACCCTCCGGCGCCGCTCCGTCCCGAAGCTGGTGGTGAAGGGCCGCACCAGGGGCATCTCCAGGACCTGCCAGTGCGCCGAGCGAAGGGCCACCGGAGCGGGTTCGGAGAGGCGTTCCTTCATGGGCCCGAACGCGGCTCCGGGACCGGGGAGAGCAGGTAGAACGAGCGGCGTTCGTGCTCCAGGTTCACCACGGCGAAGTCCTCGATCCGCCAGCCCAGGTCCATGGCCGCACGGAACGCCTCGCGCGTCGCCTGGCGCCACTCCCGGAGGGATTCCGGTTGATGTTCCCGGATGGATTCGAGGTCGAAGGGCACCTCGATGGTGGCGAGCGCACCTCCGGAGGAGGGCTCGGTGACCTCCTGGGGGATCCGGAGCCCCGCCTCGCCCAGGGTGGTCGCAAGGAGCGGCTCGCTCTTCCGGATCCGGGCCAGGTCCTCCTCGGGGGCGGGGAGGGTCCCTCCCAGCCGCCTTTCCACATCCGCGGAGGCGAGCTCCCAGGTGAGATGGAGCCGGTCGGTGGTGAGCCCCTGGTTCACGTCGGACCCCAGGGTCCCGTAGTAGTGGACCAGGTAGCGGTCCGGCCGGGCGCCCAGGAGGCGGAGGTTGAGGTGGGCGTTCCGGGACTGAAGGGGGTCGAAGGTCCACCGGATCTTGCCCAGCCCCTGCTTCAAGACCTCCTCCCTCTGATAGAGCTTCAGGCGATATCCCAGCCGGTGGTTCCGGTACTCGGGGAGGACGGCGTTCATGTGGGAGTGGTAGTAGAGCTCCTGGCCGTCCCACCCCACGAAGGCGAGGGTGAATCCCACCACGTGGATGTCCAGGAAGGCGCCCAGGACGAGACCCCCGTTGTCGGCGAGCGCCTTCTGCAGGGCATGGGGCACGGGGAACTCCTCCCGCATCCCCCAGGCCTTCCGCTGGATCTCCTCGGCCGCCCGGAACTCCTCCGGGGTCCGGAGGTTGCGGAAGGTGAAGTCCTCCTTGGGCATGGGGGCCGAGGAACCGGGGGCGATACATGAAACTCCCGGCCCCTCCCCCAAAGGTTCAAGTCCGGGGGGCCGCTGGGGGCGCCATGCACCGGGATTGCCTCTTCTGCGGGATCGCCCGGGGCGAGGTCCCGTCGTACCGGGTCGCCGAGACTCCGGGTGCGCTGGCCTTTCTGGACATCCGTCCCCTGCGCCCCGGCCATACGCTGGTGATCCCCCGGTCGCACGCCGAGGACCTCCGGGACCTGAGGCCCTCGGATTGGCAGGCCGTCACCCAGTTGGGGCACTGGGTGGCCCAGAGGTTCCTCGAGACCCTCTCGGCCGATGGGGTGAACCTGTTCCTCGCGAGCGGGGTGGCGGCCGACCAGACCGTCTTCCACGCGCACCTGCACGTGATCCCCCGCCACACGGGGGACGCCCTGGACCTCCGGACGTGGTGGGAGTCCCGGGCCCGTCCGGCCGGACCGGCGGAGCTCGCGGAGATGGCGCACCGGCTCGCGGGAAGTCCCCCGGGCGAAGGGTCCCGTCCCCGCACGGGCCACGGTTCAGGTTCGGATCCGTAGCTCCTGCTTCTTCTGGAAGAGCCGCCGCTCGTCCTCGGGGGTGAGGTCCCAGAGGAGCTCCTCCACCTCGGGGAGGTTCCGGAGGAACTCGGCCTTGCTCTTGGAGCGCATGAGGTGTTCGAAGCGTCGCCGGGCGTTCACGTAGGCGATCACCAGATAGATCCCGATGATGGCCAGGAGGGGTCCCACGATGATCATCACGAGGGTCCAGTCCGGCCCGGATCCGCCGGGGTAGTCGGCCCCCTTGAGAGCGGGCACGAAGCTGTTGAACGGGGCCTCTCCCAGAAGCGGGGACCAGGCGGCGAGCCCCAGGAGGGAGAGGAATCCGCCCACGGCCAGCACCGCCACGGAGACCGCGAGGCGATAGGTCCGGAAGAGGTAGCGCAGCCGGGTGGAGATGGGGACCGTCTCCTCGGGAGCGGTGGTCTCCGGCGGCGGGGATTCTTCCGGTGACCCATCCTTCGGCATACGAGAGCGCTTGCACGAAGGAGGTATATTTATCTCTCCTCATCGCGCCGGTGCGGGCCATGGAGATCATCCGGAGCAAAGCGCCCCTTCGGGTCAGCTTCGCGGGCGGCGGGACCGACGTCTCGCCGTATCCCGAGGAGAAGGGAGGGGCCGTGCTCAACTGCACCATCGACAAGTATGCGTACGCGACGCTCTCCGTGGTCCCCGGGGGAGCGGGGGCCATGCGGGTGCATTCCCTGGACTACCAGCTCTCGGTGGATTATCAGCGGTCCGAGGACCTTGCGTACAACGGGGAGCTGGACCTGGTGAAGGCCTCGCTCCGGGTCCTGCGGGGGGAGGGCCCCCAGGAGAGGTCCCTCGATTCCCTGGAGCTCTTCCTCCACTCCGATGCCCCCCCCGGGACGGGCCTGGGGAGCTCCTCCACCATGGCGGTGGCGCTGGTGGGCGCCTTCCAGAGATACCTGCGGGAACCCTGGACCCCCTACGAGATGGCGGAGCTCGCCTACCGGATCGAGAGGGTGGAGCTGGGGATGAAGGGGGGCCGCCAGGACCAGTACGCCGCGAGCTTCGGGGGCTTCAACTTCATGGAGTTCACCCGGAGCGGGGCCGTGGTGAATCCCCTCAAGATCCCCAACGAGACCCTCAACGAGCTGGCCTACCGGCTCCTCCTGTGCTACACCGGGACGGGGCACTACTCCAACGACATCATCGAGCGCCAGCAGGAGAGCTACCGTTCGGGGCGGTCGGAGACGGTGGAGGCGCTCGACGCCACGAAGGCCCTCGCCGTGGAGATGAAGAACCAGCTCCTGCGCGGGAACATCGATGAGATGGGCCGCCTCCTGCACGAGGGCTGGGAGCTCAAGAAGCGGTTCACCGAGGGGATCTCCAACGTCGCCATCGACCGCTTCTACGCGCGGGCCCGGGAGAGCGGGGCGCTGGGGGGGAAGCTCGTGGGCGCCGGGGGAGGCGGCTTCATCCTGCTCTTCTGCGACTTCGCACGACGGGCGGAGGTGGCGAAGGTGGTGGCCCAGATGGGAGGGAGGGTCATGGATTTCAACTTCGACCTGCACGGCGTGCAGACCTGGCA
The DNA here is from genome assembly GCA_021798195.1 of Thermoplasmata archaeon. Taxonomy (GTDB): domain Archaea; phylum Thermoplasmatota; class Thermoplasmata; order Lutacidiplasmatales; family UBA184; genus JAJZYH01. The sequence goes on along the minus strand of JAJZYH010000029.1, from coordinate 3,416 downwards.
GGTGAAGCAGCCCCGTTGAGGGGCTCACCCCGGTGGAATCCCCACCGGGAGGAGCCGAGTCAGGATGCGGGAGCGGGCCTCCTCTTCGTTCGCGTCCTGGAACGTGGCGAGGACCGCCACGTCGTAGGTGTCGGGCAGGAGATGGACCAGGCGGACCTCCACGGAGCCGGGGATGGCTCCGGGAAGGTCGTGAAGGGCCTCGAGGACCTTGCCCCGGTACTCCTCGAAGGGCGTGGACCGCTTCACGGTGAGGCGGGTCCTCACCTGGCGGCGGACCGACCGGCTCTCGTTCCGGATCAGGGACTGGATCAGCTGCCCGTTGGCGATGGCGAACTCCACCCCGTCCTCCCCCTGCAATACGGTGTACATGAATCCCCGTTCCACCACGGTCCCGGTGTAGGCGACCGGGAGGTTCTCGTGGGGGTAGGTGCTCCAGACGAGGCCGAAGGTCCCGTAGATCACCGAGATGCGGTCCCCCAGGCGGAAGGGGCGGGAGACGGCGAGGGCCACGCCGGCCACCACGTTCCCGATGACCACCTGGGCGGCGAGCCCCAGGACGATCCCCAGGAATCCGGCGCCGATCAGGGCGTTGGTGACGTTCACCCCGAAGTACTCGAGGATCCAGAACGCGAGGAGGGCGTAGGCCACCACGTCGAATGTCCGGCTGAGGATGCGGCCGATCCCGGAGCTCGTGCGGGGAGGGAAGTAGTCCCGGATGAGCCGGGAGAGCACCCGGATGGCCAGGATGGCGGCGACCACCACCACCAGGACCACCAGGAAGCGGGTGAGGAAGGGCCGGAGCGTGGGGTAGAACGTGAGGAGGATCCCGGCGAGGAGATAGACCAGGATGCCCCCCACCACGATGGCCACAAGCTTCGAGGTTTGCCACCGGAGGCTGGCGGTGAAGGAGGGGGGGCGGGGCGCCTCGGGATCCTTCGCGGCCATGGCGCCGCCAGGGAGGCTCCCAGAAAAAACCCTTTGGGAAAGATGCGAGGGGGCGTGACGTCACGGAGGGGATCCCCGGTCCTCCGGCTCCTCCCCGGGAGGGGGAGAGCCTGGTGGGGGTGCACCGGGGAGGCGCCGCCCGAACCGGCGCTCTTGGTCCCCCGTGGTCGGGAGATACCCCAAGGGGCGGAGGGCGAGGCGATCCTCCCGGCGCAGGAGCACGGCGAACAGGACGAGGATGGCCAGGAGGAGGGCCTCCCGGACGTAGAGGAACCCCAGATAGAGAGGGGCGAGAAGCACCAGGGCCAACGCCTCGAAGGCCAGGACCGGCGGGGCCGGCAGGAAGGACGGATGCGTCCGGTGGTACCGTCCCATCCGCAGGCCCGCCCACCCTTCCACCAGGGCGAGATCGATGGAGAGACCGAGGACCAGGAGGACCTCGTACGCGCCCAGAGGTCCCTGGGCGAAGGCCGAGAGGGCGGCGGCGAGAAGGATGGCCACGGCGTTCCCCCCGCCGAAGGCGAAGGTGTAGAAGGGGGACCGACGGTCCCTCCCGTCGCGCCCTCCGAAGGTCTTGAGGCGCAGGAAGACGCTCCGTTCCAGTGCAGCCACCACCACGAAGAGGGCAAGGTAAAGGACCGCGGAGCCCAGGCTCAAGGTCTCCAGGGAGTCCGCGTACAGCAGGAAGATGATGGCGAGGGGGATCCCGGCGGGGATCCCTCCCACGAATGCCATGAGGGCCTTGCGCTCCTCGAAGACGCTCTCCGACACCTTTGGTTCCGAGTACGGGTCCAGCACGAGGTAGAGGAGGAACCCCGCCGGGGCGAGGGCGAGGAGGGCGGCCAGGGAGAAGGTGAACGTGGTCATGGAGTCCCTTCGCCCGGCCCGCCCGGGGCGGGAGGTATCTTGCGCGCCGACGCCAGGAAGCCGGTGTGGCCCAGCACCTCGAACTCGGGCCGGGTCCCGCCCTCCCCCACATGCAGGCCACGCTCCAGGAGCTCCAGCGCCGAGACCTCCTGGAATCCCCGTTCCCGGAGGGCCCGGACACCCCGTTCCAGCTGATTGTAGGTGGGGACGTAGAGGGCAAGGTATCCCCCCGGGTGGAGGCTCGTCCACGCTGCCTCGAGGACGGTCCAGGGTTCCGGGACGTCGAGGAAGACCGCATCCACGTCCGTCTCCTCAAAGCCGTGGACGGCGACGTCCGCCTCCTTGAACTCGACCCGGGGCAGGAGGCCCGCCGCGGCGAGGTTCTCCCGGGCCACGGCCTGGTGCTCCGGTCGCCGGTCGTAGCTCACCACGTGCCCGGAGGGTCCCACGGCCCATGCGAGGAAGAGCGTGAGTCCTCCGCTCCCGCTTCCCGCTTCCACGACGCGGGAGCTCGGCCCCACGCCGGTGAGGTAGAGGAGGTGCTGGGCATCCTTGGGGGTGATGATCTGGGCCCGGCGCCGCATCCGGGCCACCAGGTCGCGCAGGGACGGGCGGAGGACCCGGTAGGTGCGGCTCCCCATGGAGAGGGGCCATCCCTCCGGTTTCCCGATGGCCGGGGCGAGATCGAAGACGCCGATCCCCGGGACCAGGACCGGGTCGGGGGAGAGGGAGACCAGGAAGGAGTCTCCCTCCGTCCGCCGCAGGAGAACCACCTCTCCCGCCCGGAGGGTCCGGGAGGCGTCGGTCCCCATGGTCAGAGCTCCGGGGCAGGGGGAGGCGCCGACCGGCGGGAGGACGGGCCTCCCGGAGGGGGCGGGTATACGTAGGGACGGGCCCGGTCCAGACCCAGCATGGCGGTGGATTGGTGGATCTTCCCCTCCTCCAGGAGGCGGTAGGCCCGGTGGATGGCCATGGGAACGACGCGGATCTCCTCGTCGGGGTCCCGGTGGGTGCGGCCCCGGGTGAGGTCCGTTCCCAGGAAGAGGTGCCCGCGGTGACGGGCCAGGTGAGGGGACGGGTAGTACCATCCCAGCGCTTGGAGCCGGCCGGCCCGGAACCCGGTCTCCTCCTCGAGTTCCCGGCGGGCCGCCTCCCGGGGGGTCTCACCGGGATCGATCATGCCTCCGGGGATCTCCAGCAGGGAGCGCCGAAGGAGCGGGCGGTAGTTCTCCACGAAGATGATCTCCCCGGACCGATTCACAGGGACCACCGAGGCGAAGGACGGACCCTCGAGGCGGGTATAGGGGACGGTGCGTCCCCGGGTGGTCCGGTACTCGTCCTGGTAGAGGCGGAAGAGGGTGGACCTCACCAGAAGACGGCTCTTGAGTCGGCGCCAGCGCTTCACGGGAGGCCGCCAACGGCGGCGAGCAGATAATGGCTGACGAGGCCGGCCGGACCTTCCTCTTCATTTATAAGGAAGGGAGGAGTCGTCCACCGCCGGCCCTCCCGTGGGGGCGGCGACGCGGGCATAGTATAGCCTGGTTAGAACGGTGGCTTGCCAAGCCATCGACGCGGGTTCAAATCCCGCTGCCCGCACTTCCATC
>JAJZYH010000010.1 GCA_021798195.1 Thermoplasmata archaeon | reverse complement strand
GGGCCAGGGCGAAGAACGTACCGGCGCCCGCCACGACCAGGACGATGACGATGATCACGGCCGCGAGGACCGGGGAGATGCCCCGGCTCGAGGACTTGGTGGGTGTCGGAGGCGCCAGATCGCTGGTGTCAGTTGTGCTCGACATGTTTTCAATCCGCTCCGGAAATCCCGGATTGACTGCCTGATTCGAGAGGTGGTATATATACCATACAACCTCGAGACCCCAAACCCCCCAGGGACCAAGGGACGCCCCGGAGAGCGAGGGGGCAAGGGGACCGCCTTTCCCCACCCTTCTCTGCCAAGGTGTGGGAGCCTCAAAGGGACCTGAACGCTCATATCCCGCCCCTCAGTCGGTCTCTCCCATGGCCCATTCCTCCCTCCCGGTCCGTCTGGCTCCTTCGCTGCTCAGCGCGGATTTCGGGGATCTGGAAGGCGCGATCCGGGCGGCGGAAGAAGGGGGCGCGGATGCGCTCCACCTGGACGTGATGGACGGACATTTCGTCCCCAACATCTCCTTCGGGCCCGCCCTGGTGCGGGATGTCCGCCGTCGGACACGTCTCCCCCTGGACATCCACCTCATGGTGGAAGAGCCGGCGCGGTTCCTGGGTGCATTCTCTCAGGCCGGGGGGGACGTCCTCGCCTTTCACGTGGAAGCCCGGGGGGATCCCGCGGCGTTGGCGCACCAGGTCCGGGACCTTGGGAAGCGGCCGGGGCTTGCCATCCGTCCGGACACCCCCTTCTCCCGGGTCGAGGCCCTGCTGCCGGAATTCGACGAGATCATCGTGATGACGGTCCACCCGGGCTTCTCGGGACAGGCCTTCCTTCCCCACGTGCTGCCGAAGCTGCGGGAGGTCCGTGAGGCCCTCGACCGGGTGGGGCGTTCCGTGGACCTTTCCGTGGACGGGGGCGTGACCCTGGAGACCGGGCCCCTGGCGGCCGGCGCGGGTGCGAACTTCTTCGTGTGCGGGAACTCGGTGTTCGCCAACGGGGCGGTCCCCCAGGAAAACCTGCGACGGTTGCGCCAGGCCATCCAGGGACGGGTCCCATGAGGCTTTCGGAGCTCGCCGAACTCTACGAACGTATCGAAGGGACCTCCAAACGACTGGAGATCCGGCATCTCCTCGCGGAGGTCATCCCCACCGTTCCCGAGGCGGAGATCGATCTGTTCCTCTACCTCCTGCAGGGCCAGCTCCGGCCCGAGTACGAGGGGATCGAGCTGGGGATGGCGGACTCCCTGGCCCGGAAGGCGCTCGCCCTCGTCTCCGGAGGTTCGGGGGACTCCATCAAGGAGCTCGCCAAGGGCTCCGGGGACCTGGGCGACACGGCCCGGGAACTGCTGGAGCACCGGCCGCGCAGTCTGGACGACGCGCCCCCCCTGGAGCTCACGGAGACCTACCAGGCCCTTTGGCGGATGGCCCGGGCCACGGGGGAGGGCTCCCAGGAGGTCAAGGTGCGCACCTTTGCGGAGCTCATGCGCCGGGCGAGCCCCGTGGAGGCGAAGCATCTGGTCCGATTCGTGCTGGGAAAGCTCCGCCTGGGAGTGAAGGAGATGACGCTCCTCGACGCGCTCGCCGAGGCGTTCGGGGGCCCCGACTTCAAGGAGGCCCGCTCCCGCATCGAGGAGGCGTTCAACGTGACGTCGGACCTGGGGGAGATCGGACGCCGGCTCCGGCAGGGCGGCCTGGCCGCCCTTCGGGAGGTCCGTGTGGCGGTGGGGAAACCCGTCCGGCCCATGCTGGCTGAGCGGGAACCTTCCCTGGCTGCGGTCCTCAAGAGGATGCCCGAGGGAGCCGCCTTCGAATACAAGTACGACGGGCTCCGGATCCAGGCCCACGTCCCCGCGGAGGGATCCCCCCGGCTCTTCTCGCGCCGGCTGGAGGACATCGGGGCCCAGTTCCCCGAGCTCCTGGCAGCCCTACCTTCCTCCCTTGCCTCCCGTCCGGCGATCGTGGAGGGAGAGTGCGTCCCGGTGGATCCGGAAACGGGGGACCTGCGCCCCTTCCAGGAGATCTCTCGGAGGAGAGGTCGCAAGCACGACCTTGAGAAGTACGCCGAGGAGGTGCCGATCCGCTACCTCCTGTTCGACCTCCTGCTCCAGGGAGAGGAATCCCTCCTGGGTCTCCCCTACCCGGAGCGCCGACGCCGCCTCGAGGAGCTCCTCCGCCCCTCGGGCCAGGTGGGCCTTGCCACCCGAAGGGAGATCGGGGGCCTACCGGAGGCGGAGTCCTTCTTCCAGGAGGCCCTCGCCGACGGGTGTGAGGGGATCATGGCCAAGTCCATGGCTCCCGGATCCACCTACCGCGCCGGGGCCCGTGGGTTCTGGTGGATCAAGTACAAGAGGGAGTATACGCACGAACTGGCGGACACGATCGACGTCGTGGTGGTGGGCGCCTTCTGGGGGCGGGGGAAGAGAGCGGGAAAGTTTGGGGCCTTCCTGGTGGCCGCGTATGACCCCGACACGGAGACCTTCGCCACTCTCTGCAAGGTGGGAAGCGGGTTCGACGAGGAATCCCTCGAAAAGCTCACCGCCGATCTCCGGGGGCGGGCGGTCCCGGATCGGCCCGAGGAGGTGACGAGCCATCTCGTCCCCGATGTATGGCTGGAACCCTCCCTGGTCCTGGAGATCCGGGGGGCAGAGCTCTCCCTCTCCCCGGTCCATCGGGCGGCGTTCGGGCGCCTTCGGGAGGGTTTCGGGCTCGCCCTGCGCTTCCCCCGCTACACGGGTCGTCTCCGGGAAGACAAGGCGCCCGAGCAGGCCACCACCACAGGCGAGCTCGTCCGGCTCTACCAGAACCAGGTACGGAAGGCAGCCGCCGAAGGGACGGGCGAGAGCTCCGAAGGGAGCCCGCCCACCTGAACGGGACGACATCTCCTGCAGGAAAAAGCACTTAAGCAACCAAGGACGTCGCGCCCCGGGGGACTTCGCGAATGTTGGTGGAAATGACGGAGCTCATCGGGCGGCAGATCTATACCCAGGACGGACGGCTCCTGGGGGACGTCACGAACGTCGTGGTGGATGTGGAGGGTGCGCGCGTCGACGGGCTCTTCGTTTCCGAGACGAACCAGCTGCTCGTGGAGGACTCGAAGAGCGTGAACGTGCCGTACCGGTGGGTCTCTGCCGTGAACGACGTGATCTTATTGAAGTATTTCCCCAAGCGCGTGTCCGTGAAGCGGGGCGCTGCCGGGAAGCCGGGAGAGGCCGTCGGGGCTTCCGCGAAGGGCGTTCCGTCGACCTCCCGGTGACACGTCCCCACGCGGGGATGGCTCAGCCTGGCAACGGCGCGGGACTTAAGATCGGTCCGCATCGAGGCGACCGACGGGAGATCCTGTCGCGTAGGCGTCCGCCGGTTCGAATCCGGCTCCCCGCATGAGCGTACCCCAGGTCCCGGTCCAGCCGCCGGGCGGGACCCCATCCCTGCCCGGGGCTCTCCGGAGGACCGCGCTCACCCGCCTCCTGGCCCGTCTGGAAGGGTTCCCCGGTGCGGAAGCTGGTACCGAACAGGTCGCGACGCCCCCGCAGAGCGCGTCCGGCCTCCTGTGGGACGCCCTGGGCCGGGGGGACATCCGGGGGAGAACGGTCCTGGACCTGGGATGCGGTACCGGGATCCTCGCCATCGGGGCCGCCCTCCTGGGGGCCTCCACCGTACTGGGCGTGGACATGGACCCAAAGGCGCTTGCGGTGGCGCGGCGAAATGCGGACACCCTGGGGATCGAAGTGAACTGGTTAAAGAGCGAGATCCCACCCGCGGAGCCCCTTTCCGCGGAGACGGTGGTGATGAACCCTCCGTTTGGGGCGCAACGGAAGCACGCGGACCGCCCCTTCCTCGAATGTGCCTGGGTGGCCCTTCCTCCCGGAGGCTCCCTCCACATGTTCTCCAACGCCGCATCACAAACGTTTATACACCGATGGACACTGGGACGGCCCGTCATCATCGAGGAACACCAGCGCGAGGCATGGGCCATTCCCCCCACGTTCCCCCACCATCGGGAGCGCCGGGGGTGGATCACCGTGGACCGCTGGGTTCTGCGAAAGGCAAGAGATCCATGACCGCCGAAACGAAGGAGAAATTGGTGCTGCCCGGGGAGCTCCTGGGGACCGCGGAGGAATTCGTACCGGGGCGCGGGACCTATGAGCACAATGGCCAGGTGTTCGCGGCCCTCTTGGGACACCCGTCCTACGACAATCAGGCCCGGTCCGTGACCGTGCGGGCCCTGCACGACATCCCGCACCTCTCCGAGGGGGAAACGGTGTATGCCCGCGTGGACGAGATCAAGAGCGCCATGCTGGTCTGCACCGTGCTCCGCTCCACCGAGACGGAACGGGCGGTCCCCGGCTTCCCCGAGGGGACCGTGCACATCTCCAAGGCGAAGGAGTCCTACGTGGAGAACCTGAACCGGGAGTTCGCCGTGGGCGATCTCATCAAGGCCCGGGTCCTCCAGGGCTACCCCACGGTGAAGCTCACCACGCAGTCCGCCGACCTGGGCGTTGTATCGGCCCGTTGCTCCGAATGCCACGGACCCATGACCTCCACGGGGAAGGACCTCCTCTGCAGCCGGTGCGGCCACCGGGAGTCCCGGAAGATCTCCTCCGATTACGGGAGATCGTCGACGGCGTCGGACTCCGGGGCCTCTGCGGCTTCGGGCTGATCCTTTCCGCGACGTCGTAGGGGGACGCCTCCGGCCCGGAGTGGGGTGGCGGGATCCCGAAGGAGCACCGTGGTGCGATCCCGCGAGGAGGCCCGTCTCCGATCCCTCGTCCGCTCCCATGAACGGTGGCGGACCCGGGAGTGCCTGAACCTCCTCGCGTCCGAGAACCTGTCCTCCGCCGCGGTGCAGGAGTACCTTTCCTCCGACCTGGGGCGTCGGTACACCCTTCCCATGCACCAGGAGGTCCACGGGGAAGTGGTGGACAACGGCTATGGAGGGACCCGGTACACGGACCAGGTGGAGGCGCTCGCGAGCTCGGCGGCGGCCCGGCTCTTCCACGGGCGATGGGCGTCGGTCCGCCCCCTCTCCGGTCACATCGCCGCCCTCTGCGTCCTGGCCCCCCTGCTTCCCCGGGGAGCCCGGTACATGGCCGTCTTTCCGGAGGACGGAGGCTACGATGGATATTCGCCCGGATTCCTGCCGGCCCTTCTGGGCCACCAGGTGCTGCCGCTCTCCCTCTACGGACCCACCCATCGAGCGGATCCCGAGGAGGTGGCCCGCTCCATCCGCCGGGATCGACCGGACGCGGTGCTCTTGGGTCAGAGCTTCGTTCTCTTCCCCTACCCCCTCCGGGAGATCGCCGAAGTGGCCCACGAGGTGGGAGCTTTGGTGCTCTACGATGCCTCCCACGTGCTGGGGCTCATCGCGGGCGGATTGTTCCAGGACCCTCTTCGCGAGGGAGCGGACGTCCTGTTCGGGTCCACCCACAAGAGCTTCTTCGGCCCCCAGGGGGGCCTCCTGGTCACGGACCGGGAGGACCTCTTCCTCCAGATCGATTCCTCCCTGACCTGGCGGACGCTGGACAATGCCCACTGGAACCGGATCGCGGCCCTGGGGCAGGCGCTCCTGGAGATGGAGCGGGTGGGGGGGAAGTACGCCCGCCGGGTGGTGGAGAACTCGAGGGCCCTTGCCGCGGCCCTGGACCAGGAGGGGGTCCCGGTTGTCGGGAGGGACGAAGGTTATACGGCATCCCACCAGGTCTTCCTGGATGGAGACGGACTCCGTTCCCGCTTCGGTGCGGGACCTCCGGGTCTCGCCCGGCGGTTGGAGAGCCAGGACATCATCATCGACCTCGTGGGCCGCCTGGGGAGTGCGGAGGTATCCCGCCTGGGGCTCCGTCCGGAGGACATGGCGGAACTCGCCCGCCTGATCCGGAGGGCCATGGAAGGGCGCCCCGTGCGCCGCGAGGTCCACGCGCTCCGCAAGAGGTTCCCCACCCCGGCCTTCCTCTGATCCGCCCTCATCCCTCCCGGTCCACATTCCCCCCTTGCCGCTCCATCTCCTGCAGGGCACGGGGGCCAATCCCCGGAACTCCCGACGGGTCGCCGGTTCGTCCGGTGGCCCACGGAAAACTGAGAAGCAAGGAAAGGAAGGGGTTCGCTGGGGACTCCACCGGGGCCGCGAGGCGGCCCCGGCCACGCTTCACATGTTGTGAGCGGTCTTCTTGTGCTCCTCGAGAGCGGCGTCGTCGGGGAAGTTGGTGTGGCAGATGGAGCACTCGTGGGCACCCGCGCCCTCTCCTCCGGTGGTCCCCGCCGGAGCCGGCTCCCAGGCCTTGGGGGCGTTGGCTTCCGCGCTCCGGGGTCGCATGCCCGCCGCAAGGGCGAATCCCACGATGAGTCCGATCACGATCCCGATGATCATCAGGATGGTGCCGAACGTGTTCAGCGCGATCCCCGCGGGGGCGGTGGAGTTCGAGTACGAGCTTGTGCTGTTGAGATACACCTGGCCCGGAGTGGAGACCGGTGCCACGGAGAACGTCACGGAACTGTTGGAATACACCGTCCCATCGAAGGTGGAGATCTGTGCTTCGTAGTTCCCAGCGGTCAAGGAGACCACGTAGCTACCGGTCCCGAATCCCAGGGGGTTCAGGACGGACGCGGAGAAGATCTGGGTCATGCTCCCGTTGGACGCCACCTGGAACACGTACACTTCCGCCGTCTGGACACCCACTTGGGCGTAGGTGTACCCCACGGTCACGTTCCCGGAGGGCAGGACGACTCCCTGCGTGGGGGAGACGATGGTCTGCACCGAGTGGCCCACCGTCACCGATGCCGAGGCCAGGACGGCCCCCGACGAGTTCGTCGCGTTGATGTTGATGGTGTAGAGACCAATGGGGACGTTCTGGGTGATCAGGTTGGGGTTGATGTCCAAGAGGGTGAGGGTCATGGACTCGTTGGCCGCCACGGAGGAGATGTTCAGGGGGGAATAGCTCGGGCGGTTCAGGTACTCTCCATAGGCGTTCAGGATGGAGACGTTCTCGGTGAGGTTGGCGAGACTGATGCCGGAACTGGAGGCCACCGAGGTGGTCCATGTGAGCGCCACGTCAAAGGGGCCCGCGAACTGGTAGTCGGGGCTCGGGGATGTGATGGAAATAGTGACGTTGGCGGCAGGGTGGTCCACCGATGCGTGCGCCAGAGAAGGTGCCATGAGCGGGACGGAACGGTCGGCCCCCGTCCCCGTGGGCAGGGCTCCCGCCATCACGAAGAACACGGCCCCGACCGTGATCAGGGCCACGGAGACCGCCAGGAGGGTGGTCATCCGGGACTTGTTCCGACTTGCGCTCGCCTCGGGCTGTACCTTCAAGACCTGGGCTGCTGCCATCCTCTTCACCTTTTTTCGCCCTTTCGGGAAGAAACTGCGGCCCCATTGAGGGCGTCCTATAAATACTTACTTTCTCAAGGGAGGCCCTTCCTCCCCCACCGACTCAGGACTCCCGAACCGGCGCGGAAATGGGTATCTCGAGGGCGCTTTGCCTATATGCCCCGTGAGGGTCCCCCGGATACCTTGCCCCAGATCTTCGCGTTGACCGGTACGCCGGGGACCGGAAAATCCTCCGCCGCTGCCCTTCTCTCCCCCCGGGGCCGGACCTCCCCCTTCCGTGTGGAAGAGGTGAGCGAACTTGCCCGGAGGGCCCATTCCGGCCGTCCCTACCGGGGGGATCCGGGGACCCTCCTCGTGGACATGGACCGGCTGGCCCGGTCCTTCCCTTCGCTAGCCCCCTCCGGTCCCACCCCATGGATCGTCGTGGGCCATCTGGCCCACTTCCTCCCCGTCCAGGCCATCCTCCTTCTCCGCTGCGACCCCGAGATCCTTGCCGACCGGCTACGTCGGCGGGGGGACGACCCCAGGTCGGTTCGAGCCAATGCCGAGGCGGAACTGGTGGACGTGATCCTGTTCGAGTCCCTGGAGACCGGCGTTCCGGTCCACGAGTTGGACACGTCCGCCCGGACCCCCAGGGAGGTCGCCGCCTGGGTCCGAAGCGTGGTGCGTGGCCAGTGCGGGCCCTCCCACGGGAGCGTGGATTGGCTGGCCCATGCCGCCACGGCTCCGGGTACGGCGAGGGAGTCCCGCTCCCCAGGGCCCGGAAAGCGCCGGACGCGGGTTCCTGCCTCTCGAAGGCTCCCGGGTTCCTTGCCTCCCCGGGCGTGATGGACATGGGTCTCGAGCGGTACCGGTCCACGGTGGCGCCGTACCTGGACCGGTGGGCCGGAGGCTTCCTCAGTTGGTCCCCCAACCGGCTGAGCTGGACCTCGGTCTCCCTCTCGATCCTGGCGGCGCTCACCTACGCGCTCCTCCCGGAGGCCCGTGGCCTTCTCCCCGCGGCCCTCCCCGTCCTCCTCCTCGCCATCGCCCTCTTGATCTTCCTGGGCGGCGTCTTCGACGTCCTCGACGGATACGTCGCCCGGAAGAGGCACCTCGACTCTCGGGCCGGGGATTTCCTCGATCATGTGCTGGATCGCTATGCGGACCTCGCCCTCCTCCTGGGGATCGCCGCGAGCGGGCTCGCGGATCCCGTCCTGTGCCTGCTCGCCCTGGCCACCCTCCTCCTGGTGAGCTACATGGGCACGCAGGCGCAGGCCGTGGGGGCGGGCCGGCTCTACGGGGGGCTCCTGGGCCGTGCCGACCGGTTGATCCTCCTCAGCGGGTCCGCCCTCCTCCTGGCCTTCGGGTTCGCGGTGGACCTCTGGGCCCCCCGGGCCGACCACGTTCCGCTCGAGTTCGTGGTGGGGGGGTTTCCCGTCACGATCCTCGACCTCGTGATGGTCTACTTCCTGGTGGCGGGCCAGGTCACGGCGATCTCTCGGGCGTGGACTACGTGGAGGTCCCTGACGGTGTAGGGGGCTCCGGGGCCCCCAGGGCCTTGCGACGGCGGCGATAGTAGTTCCAGGGGCTATGGAGCGCCGGGTCGGCGCAGAGCGACGGGCGGCTGTCGTCCCTCTCCCGGAAGCAGAGACCGTTCGCCTGGAGACTCGCGCAGTCCGGGGGCGTGTAGCCCTTGCCTCCGTCGTGCTGGAGGATGTGGTCCACCTGGTACCGCGTGATCCCCTCGTCGAAGTCCGGTGCGCCGCGGTAGCTATCCACGATGTACTCCCGGTCCGCTCCGGCCTTGTGGAGGAAGGCCGCCAGGGAGAAGCGGCCGAAGTGGGAGAGATTCTCCCCGCGCTCCAGCATCTGCCGCATCTCCCGCATGCAGGGAGGAAGTCCCCGCGCATCGAATGCGCCGGGGCCCCGGGCACTCCCCGCCGGCAGCCCGGCCACCAAGGTCTCGAGGAGCGTGCCTTCCCGGTCCCGCAGGCGCGAGGCCAGGGAGGCGTCCATGGCCACCGGGACCGACGCGAGGAGGTGTGCCCGGATCCCTTCCTGAAGGACCCGTGCCGCGTCCTTCCACGGGAGCTCCACCCGGCCCTTCTGGACGAGCTGGTGGATCAGCCGGAACTTGGCCTCCCGCAGGGGGGCCGAGAGACGGAGATAGCTGGGGAGCGAGAAGCTGACGAGGCTCCCCCGATGCGTCCCGGAGGAACCCTCCGCCACCTCATAGCCCATTTCTCGCGCCAGCGCCACGGTCTCCTCCGGGGACGCATCCCGTCGGGTGAGGCTCTTCCAGGCGGCCTTGGCCTCCGCGACGCACCAGCGCCGGGCCAGCGCGAGGTCGGGGGGGAGGGAGACCAGGAACCTCGCGTAGACGAAGGAGAGGATCCGGTCCACCTCCGGGGCGGTCTCCAGGCCCGGCGGGATGGACTCCCCCGACGGGTCCTGGACCGCCACCCGGACCCGGTCGCGTCCCAGGGCCCGGGCCGGCGCATAGGCCGGGCTTTCGAGGAGCTCCTCCAGGTTCAGGGAGATCCCCTCGATCCACCGCGCGGCCCCCGGGAGGAAGGGGTAGCGGGCGGCGAGGGTGGCGGATCCTACAACCGGGGTCCCACGAACTGCCATACGATGAGCAGGAGGATCGCGAAGGTGGCCAGGATGGACAGGCGGCTCACCACCCCCTCCACCTGCGGTGCGGTCCACGTCTTCCGGAGCCGCCGGACCACACCGGAGGCCAGATCACGGAAGAGGAACCCTCCGTCGAACGGGACCGCGGGGAGGGCGTTGGAGAGGCCCAGGAGGAAGTTCATCCACACGAGCCAATAGAGGGTGTTCACCAGGATCCAGACCGCCCCGACCGGGGCGGTGGAGAGGGGACCGTGGATGGTGTAGAGGCCCATCTGGCTCCCCTGGATGGGCTCCTCGGCCACGAAGGGGAGGGCGAGGAACAGGAGGACCCCTCCGAAGGGGTTGGCCCTTCCGCCAGGGCTCCCTGCGGTGATGGAGGGGCTCAAGGGGTTGGTGAAGAGGGTGGCCACGGTCTGGGGGGGGACCGGAAGCTCGTAGATGCCCAGGAAGGCCTGGTGGATCGCCGTGGCGTTCCCCGCGAGGGACGGGATGAACGCCGACTCGGAGCCCAGGGTGACGTTGGCCCCAATGATCCCGCCCCGGGAGGGGGAGTACCAGGTGACCCAGACCGTCTCGCCCGGACGTGCCTCGCCCAGGGCGGTCCGGAGATCTTCCGAAGTGGGGGTCGCGGTGTGGTTCAGCGAGGTGATGATGTCCCCCGACGCGAGGGAGACGTTCCCCGCGGGGGATCCGGAGAACACCGAGGCCACGGCCACCCCCGGGGCTGCGGGCTGGATGGCCGTGCTGAAGAGCGCGGCGAGCACCAGGAAGAACGCCCCCGCGAGGGCGAAGTTGGCCATCACCCCGGCCGCCGCCACACGGTCCCGGCGCCGGGGAGAGGCCCTGGTCATGGCCTCCTCGTCCTGCTCCACGAACGCCCCGATGGGGATCACCAGGAAGAGGACCCCCAGCGTCTTCACGGGGATGTTGTTGGCCCGGGCGAGGATCCCGTGGCAGAGCTCGTGCAGCCCGACCCCGATGATGAGGGCGAGGATCCCGTACCCCCAGGGGATGTAGGGATTGATCCCCGGGAGCCCCAGGGCCTCGCTGGGCGAGGGGGCCACCGACGCGGGCAGGGTGGAGGCGATGATGGCCTCCCAGACCAGGAGCACCACGATGGTGGCCATGGCGAGGAAGGCGAGGGCGATGCCCAGGTCGCCGAAGGCGTTCCAGAACCGCCTCGCCCGTCCCACGCGGTCCAGGAAGCTGCGCCCCCGCTGGGTCTTCAGCATGAGAGCCGGGCCGAACAGGCTGAACGTCTTGTCGCGCCCCAGCCGGTGGGTTCGGGCGAGGGCCACCAGGGCCCCCGCATAAACTCCCACGGCCACGGCCACGAGGGCCCAGATCATGAGGACGTCCAATCCCGTTCCCCTCGCCATGGTTTCCCACGCGCCCCGCCCTCTTGAAGCTGAGGGGCTCGGGGATTCCCCTGCGGACTACCCACCGGACGGGGTCACCCCTTGACCACGCCCAGAGGTACGAGACGCGCCACGGGGCGGGCGAGCCCGCCTCCCTGGGCCACCCGGACCACCTCGTCCACGTCCTTGTAGGCCCCCGGGGCTTCCTCCGTGATCCCTTCGTGGGTCGCCGCGCGGACCTGGATCCCCTTCGCCGCAAGGCTCCGGCTCACCTCGGCGAAGCGGAACTTCCGGTTGCAGGCGGCCCGGGACAAGAGCCGGCCCGCCCCATGGCAGGCCGAACCGAAGGAACGCTCGAGGCTCGTGGGGAGGCCCGCGAGGACGTAGCTCGCGGATCCCATGTCCCCCGGGATGAGCACCGGTTGGCCCATGTCCCGGTACCGGGCGGGCACCTCCGGTCGCCCGGCGGGGAATGCCCGCGTGGCCCCCTTCCGGTGCACGAGGAGCTTCCGAAGACGGCCTTCCACGGAGTACTCCTCCACCTTCGCCATGTTGTGGGAGAGATCGTAGACCACATCCACGGCGACGCGGTCCTTGGGCTCGTGGAAGACCTCCGCGAAGGCGGACCTCACTCCGTCGGTGATGATCTGGCGGTTCGCCCAGGCAAAGTTGGCCGCGGCCGCCATGGCGGAAAGGTACTCCCGCCCCGACGGGGAGTCGACGGGAGCGCAGGAGAGCTGGCGATCCACAAGTTGGAGCCCGCGTCCCCGGAGCTCCTCGTCCATCCGGGCGATGTAGTCGGTCCCCACCTGGTGGCCCAGGCCGCGCGAGCCCGTGTGCAGCATGACCACCACCTCGTGCCGGCGGAGACCCAGCACCTCGGCCCCCGACGGGTCCGGGAGGTCCTCCACCTCCTCGACCTCCAGGAAGTGATTGCCGCTCCCCAGGGTTCCCAGCTGCTTCCCCCCTCGGGCGTGGGCCGACGGGCCCACTCGGGAAGGGTCCGCCCCGGAGAGCACACCCTCCTCTTCCTGGACCAGGAGGTCCTCCGGCCGACCATACCCGTTCTCCACGGCCCACCGGGCCCCCCCCTGGAGGACCGCATCGATGCCGGCGGCATCCAACCGGACCCCTCCCTTGCTCCCCACGCCGCTCGGGACATGCTGGAAGAGGGAGGTCAGGAGGGCCGACAGGTGGGGGCGGACCTCCTCGACGGTACGGCCCGTCCGGAGGAGCCGGACCCCGCAGTTGATGTCGTAGCCGATCCCCCCGGGGGAGACCACCCCTTCGGTGAGATCGAAGGCGGCCACGCCCCCCACCGGGAAACCGTACCCGAAATGGATGTCCGGCATGGCGAGCGCCTCCCCCACGATCCCGGGCAGCGTGGCCACGTTGGCCAGCTGGCGCAGGGACGCATCCGGGGGCGCCTCCCGCAGGAGCTTCTCGCTGGAGAAGAGGATGCCATCCACGCGCATCCCCGGGACCGAACCCCGGGGGATGCGGTACCGGCACCCGTCGAGAGGCTCCAGGTCCGTGGCGAGCTTTTCCATCATGGGCTCGGATGTCGGAGAAGGCCCGCCTTATAACCACCGTGGTGAACTTCGTGGCTGTGCTCCCAAGCCTTGGCTCCCCGGTCCACCTCCCCCCTTTGCCCCCCATGTCCCGGCTCCCGACCGGGGACGGCGGTCCTCCTCCCCCTTCCCCTACGGTCTAATACCCGGCCCGCGTGCGCGCCCACGCCATGCATCGGGGAGGGATGGCAACCGGTGCAGTCCTCCTGCTATTGTCCATCCTCGGAGGATCCGGGGCGATGGGATCCCTTCCCGGGGCCCCCTGGGAGCCGGTCCTCTCCCGATTGCCTCTGTCGCCGGTCCCGACCCTTCTCTTCTGGGCCCTCCTCGGCGCCGTGGGGATCGGTCTCATCGCGGGCTCGGCGCGGACGGGGCGTACCCGGGACGTCGGGGGCACATCCCAACCGGGGGAGACTGGACCGGCTCCCCCTTCCCCTGCCCTCTGGGACCCTTCCCGACCCCTCGTGGCGAACCAGGACTGGCAGACGTGCGCCACGTGCCGGAGGATCATCGGAGCGCAGTACCGCATCTGTCCGGTCTGCGGGGGTCCCACCACCCCTCCCCCGGGCCATCCGGATCCCCGGTGAGCCCCGCGGCCGGTGGCTCACCCCGGGCGGGTTCCCTCAGGCTCGATGCGGAGGAGGATTTCCTTCGCCTTGACCGAGAGGCCCGGAGCGGCCCGCAGCGCGCGGACGAGCCCGTCCGCCGGGCTCACCACCTCGTTGCGCATCTTCATGGCCTCCAGGACCAGAAGGGGCTGCCCCCGCACGACCTTGTCTCCCTCGTGTACCCGCACCTCGAGGACCTTCCCCGGCATCGGGGGGCGGACCGGCACCCCCCCCTGGGACGAGGAGGCGGGTGAGGACGTCGGGACCGGCCGCGCCTCCGGTGCGGAGGGGGCGGCGGGCGCGGGCCGGATCCCGTCGGTCCCCGTTCCTTCCAGGGAGAGGAGCTCCACCCGGTACTGTTCCCTGTCCACGATCACCGGGAACGGCTCGCCGGGACCTTCCGGGGGTTCCCAGCCTTCCACCGTGACCGGGATGCCGTCGAGTTCCAGTTCCGCCCTCTTCCCCCGGGTCTCCACCACACGGAACGGCAGGGACGCCCCATCCATCCGGACCACGCCTCCCGCGAGGTCCACATCCACCTCGCGAGGGGTTCCGTCAACGGTGAGGCGGACCCGCATGCCACCCCCGCCCCCGTTCCTGGAGGATCCGGCGCCCCTCATGGGCCCACAGGCTGGGCGCGCTCCGCGGCGGGAGGTCGCCCGCCGCGGGGGTGGGCGCCGGGCCCGGGGACGCGCTCGTGGACGCCCGTCGCAGCGTGGTGAGGATCCCCAGGGCCGCCGCGGTGAGACCCTCGGCGGTCACCCCTTTCCTCCGCTGGGAAACGTACTCCCGGAACACCTGGGGGAACAGGGCGAAGGAGAGCACCTCCTCCTCCCGGGCCCCGGGGTAGAACGCACGGAGGTCGGCGGACACCTTCTCGTATTCCGCCGGAAGGAGGGCTCCCGGGCGCTGGGTGATGGGGGCGGCCCCCGCAAGGACCCGCGCCGCGAGGGTGGGGTCGATGCGTCCGGGGGGCCGACCATAGAGCCCGTGAATGTAGTCCCGGACCTCCCGCGTCACCTCCTTGTACCGTTCCCCCGTGAGCACGTTGAAGACCGCCTGGATGCCCACGATCTGGCTGGTGGGCGTCACCAGGGGAGGGAACCCCAGGTCCTCCCGCACCCGGGGGATCTCCTCCAGGACCTGGGGAAGCCGCCCCAGCGCGTCCTGCTCCTTGAGCTGGCTCAGGAGGTTCGAGAGCATCCCTCCGGGGACCTGGTGCAGGAGCACCTGGGGGTCCACCATGAGGGATCGATACTCCAGCATGGGCCGGTAGTGCTCCAGGACGCCATGGAAGTACTCGGCGAGATGGGCGAGGGGCTCCAGCCGAAGCCCCGTGGCCCAGGGGGTGGACCGGAGCCCCCCCACCACGCTCTCCGTGGGGGGTTGCGAGGTGCCGCCGCCGAAGGGGCTCAAGGCGGTGTCCACGCTGGTGGCCCCCGCCTCCGCCACGGCATAGAGGGTCATGAGCGCCATGCCGCTCGAGGAATGGGTGTGCACCGCGAGGGGGAGACCCACCTCCTTGCGAAGGGCGGCCACGATGGCGGCGCCGGCGTGGGGGGGCATGAACCCGCCCATGTCCTTGAGGCAGAGCTCGTCGGCCCCCATCTCCGCCAGGGTACGCCCCAGCGCCACGAAGGAATCCAGGGTGTGCACGGGGCTCTCCGTGTAGCAGATGGTCCCCTGCGCCACCGCGCCGGCCCTCTTCACCGCCCGGATGGCCACCTCCATGTTCCGCGCGTCGTTGAGGGCGTCAAAGATCCGGAAGATGTCCACTCCCTCCTGGGCCGCCCGGGCGCAGAACCTCTCCACGATGTCGTCGGGGTAGTGCCGGTAGCCCACCAGGTTCTGTCCCCGGAGGAGCATCTGGAGCGGGGTGCGTCGGGCCCGCCGCTTGATCTCCCGGAGACGTTCCCAGGGGTCCTCCCGCAGGAAGCGGTAGGCCACGTCGAAGGTGGCCCCGCCCCAGACCTCCAGGGAGCGGTACCCCACCTGATCCAGTTCCTCCACCGCGGGGAGCATGTGCCGGGTCCGCATCCGGGTGGCGATGAGCGACTGATGCCCGTCCCGCAGGACGGTCTCGGTGACCTTCACCATGGGCCCTTGTCCCTCCCCCGCCCTCGGATCATAGGGGGATGTTCCCGTGCTTCTTGGGGGGGCGCTCCTCCCGCTTCGCCCGGAAGAGCGCGAGCGCCTCCAGGAGCCGGCCCCGGGTCTCCCGGGGCGCGATGACGTCGTCGAGATAGCCGCGCTCGCTGGCGAGGTAGGGGTTCAGGAACTCCCGGGAGTACTCCTGCACGTACTTCCGGCGCGTGGCCTCCCGTTCCGCGGCCGGCGCCGCCGCAATCTCCCGCCGGAAGAGGATGTTCACCGCCCCCTCGGCCCCCATCACGGCGATCTCCGCCTGGGGCCATCCCACGTTGTAGTCCCCCCCGATGTGCTTGGAGCACATCACCACGTAGGCGCCTCCGTAGGCCTTCCGGGGGATCACCGTGAGCTTGGGCACCGTGGCCTCGCTATAGGCGAAGAGGAGCTTCGCCCCGTGCCGGATGATCCCCCCGTACTCCTGCTGCGTGCCGGGCAAGAAGCCCGGGACGTCGACGAACGTGACCAGGGGGACGTTGAAGGCGTCGCAGGTCCGGACGAACCGGGCCCCCTTCTCCGATGCCGCGATGTCGAGGGTCCCCGCGAGCACCTTGGGCTGGTTCGCCACCACGCCCACCGAGTGCCCGCCCAGGCGGGCGAACGCGGTGATGAGGTTCGCCCCCCAGTTGGGGAAGATCTCCAGGAGGCTCCCGGGGTCGAGGACCCGCTCCAGGACCTCCCGGATGTCGTACGGCTGGTTCGGGTCCGACGGGACCAGCCGCTCCAGTTCCTCCGCCCGCGCCTCGTCCGCGGCCACCGGTGGGGCGGGCGGAGGTTCCTCCAAATTGTTCCCCGGAAGGTAGGAGAGGAGCCGGCGGGCCAGGACCAGCGCTTCCCGCTCGCTCTCGGCCACCAGGTGCGCCACGCCGCTCAAGGTGCTGTGGGTCTCGGCCCCCCCCAGGGCCTCGAAGGTCACGTCCTCACCCGTCACGGCGCGGATCACGTCCGGGCCCGTGATGAACATCTGGCTCCCTCCCCGGACCATGATGACGAAATCGGTCATGGCGGGGGAGTAGACGGCGCCCCCCGCGCAGGCGCCCAGGATCACCGAGATCTGGGGGATCACCCCCGAGTACCGGACGTTCCGGTGGAACACCTCCCCGTAGCCTCCCAGGGAGACCACCCCTTCCTGGATCCGCGCGCCCCCGGAGTCGTTGAGCCCCACCAGGGGGATCCCGGTCCGGGCCGCCACCTCCATGATCTTCACGATCTTCTCCGCATGGGCCTCCCCCAGGGCGCCCCCGAACACCGTGGGGTCCTGGGCGAAGGCGGCCACCGGCCGCCCGTCGATGCGGCCCCAGCCGGTCACCACGCCGTCCCCCGGTATCCTCTTCTCCCCCATCCCGAAGGACTCGGTCCGGTGGGTGACGAACGTGTCGATCTCCACGAAGGAACCGGGGTCGAAAAGCGCCTCCAGCCGGTCGTGCGCCGGCAGCTTTCCCTGGGCCCGGAGCCGGGCCTGCCGCTCCGCCCCTCCCCCTTCCCGCGCCCTCTGGCGGGCGCGTTCCAGCCGTTCCCGGGGGGAGGGCGGAGGCTCCCGGGACCGGGCGCGGCCCGGGGTCCCCGGCACCGGCCCATCGGGCGCCGGCCCGGGGGCCGGCGCCGGAGGGGCGGTCATGGGCCCTGGGGAAGGAGTTCCCCTTCCCCGATGCAGACCTCTTCCCCCTTCGGGGTCTTGAGCCTCGCTTCCCCGAACACGCTGATCCCCTCCAGGACCCCCTCTCCCTTCTCGGACATGAACCGTCGGCCCCGACCCCAGAGACGCCTTTCCACTTCCCCCAGGACCCACCGGCGGCCGGTCTCTTCCCGGACCCGCCGGGCAGCCACCAGGATGGCCTCCAGGGCGGCTTCCACCACATCGGAGGGGGCATATGAGCCATCCCCCAGGTCCCAGAGGAAGGTCACCCGGCCCTCCATGTCCGGGGGGAACGCCGCCCGGTCCGGCCGGACGTTGATCCCCACTCCCACCACCACGAGGGGGGCCTCCGGGTCCTCCGAGACGACATCGGTGAGGATCCCTCCCACCTTGGCGTATCCCGTGGGGGATCGCTCCCGGGGAACCACGAGGTCATTGGGCCACTTGATCTGGAGGGTCTCCCGTGACCAGGCTCCCAGGCGGACCGCAAGCTCCGCCCCCACGGCCATCGAGAGGAGGGGGAGACCCTGCCAGCGGGGATGCAGGACCATGGAGGCGTACGCCCCTCCGCGGGGGGATATCCAGGTCCGCCCCTCGCGACCCCGCCCCTGCACCTGCATCTCGGAGACCACCGCGGTACCGTGGCCGGCCCCTTCGTGGGCCAGGGAGAGGGCCACCATCTGGGTCGATGCGACCTGATCGTAGAACAATCGCGGGGGCACGAGACCTCGCCGTCCCTGCATCAAGGGCCGCATTGGTTTAAGGGGTTTGGGGGCTTCCCGCTTCCGGGAGGAATCGTAGCATGGAGGCCTCCCTCTCCTTCGATCTCTCGGGTTTCCAAGGTGCCGACGTCCCCACGCCCCTCGGGGTGTTCCGAATGGGCTACCGCGATGAGGAGGTCGCATTCGTGGATCTCCGGGAACGCGGGATCCACCAGTCCGGCTTTGTGGTCCCCGGCCGGGTGGAGCGTCCCCCCTTCCCCCGGGATTCCCCCCCCGACCAGCTGACCCGCTACTTCCGGGGGGAGCTTAAGGAGTTCCACGTGACCCTCACCTTCCCCTCGGGAGGCCCCTTCGCCCAGAAGGTCTGGGCGGAACTCGCCCGGATCCCCTTCGGATCCTACCGGACGTACGGGGACGTGGCGAAGCGGATCGGGCGGCCCGGGGCGGCCCGCGCCGTGGGGGGCGCGGCCCGGCAGAACCCCATCCCCATCATCGTCCCATGCCACCGCCTGGTGGGATCCGACCGTAGCCTCACCGGATTCGGGATGGGCCTCTGGCGCAAGAGATGGCTCTTGCGCCACGAGGGCATCTATCCCCTGCCACGCCGGCCGGGCGACCCATCCCGGCGGCTGAGGCAGACCACGCTCTTCTCGAGCCCCACGGAATGACCGGGGCCCCGTGGGGCTCCGTGCCGATGCACCACGCCCTGTGTCTTCCCGGGGAAGACCCGACGCACGGTGGGACCAAAGCTCGCCGTCCACCGCCGAGCCGGAAGGGAGGTGTGCCGCTGCCGGGGTCGTGCGGGTCTCGCTGCACGGGACGGGTCGGACCCGTCTCCGGGCGCCGGGTTCCCTCGGGGGCCCACGCACGGGCCGGGTCACTTGGTGGTGGCCATCGCCTGGGTGGGGTCCAGGGTCTGCAGGAGGACCCGGCCCGGACCCTGCACGTGGAGGGCCTCGAAGCTCATGGCATGGCCCGCGAGCCCTCCGCCCAGCGGCTGGTTGAACGACTGCACCTGCACCGACGCGTCCTTCAGGAGGAGCGCCCCGTGGTCGATCTGCATGGTCTCCCCCGGCTGCAACGTGAAGGCGAGGATGTTCCCGTGGCCGTGGACGGCGATGGTTCCCGGTCCCGTGAGGCGGTCCAGGAAGAAGCCCATCATGCGCCCGACGCGCCCGGTCCCCCCCACGTACTGCACGTCGTAGCGGACGCTCCCCGTGGCGAGGAGGAGCGAGTGCTCGGCCACGTCCACCGTCTCGTTGGGGGAGAGTTCCAGCACCCGCACCTCCCCGGGGCGGAACCGGCTGAACGCGACCCACCCGGGGCCCGTGAAGGTGAGCATGTGGAATGGGATGCCTCCCATCATCCGGCGGACCACGCCGCTCACGCCTCCCTGCGTGAGCGCCCGGACCTGCGGCCGGATGGTGGGGTCCATGTACACGTCGAGGCCGCTCTCGCAGTAGATCTCCTCGCCGGGGGCGAGCTGGGCCAGCGCGATGGGGATGTAGTCCCCCTGCACATCGATCTTCACGGTCCGATCCCTCCCCTCCTAAGTCCCGCTCTGCAGCATCACGGTCCCGGGCCCGAAGAGGTAGGCCTGCGTCAGCGGCCGGGTGACGATCCCCGTGGGGTTCGGGGGGAACTGCGTCTGGACCTGGATCCCCACCGTCTGGGACGCGAGGAGGAAGGCCGGCACCGAAGTCCGCATGGACTCCCCCGGCTGGAGGTTGAAGCTCAGGACGTTCCCATGCCCCTGGAGGATGATGGTGCCGGGACCCGTGAGACGGTCGGCCCAGAGCATCTGCACCTCGTTGGGGTTGAGGGGGTTCTGGTAGCGCGCCACGAGCACCGGGGAGTAGCGCACCGTGGGCTCCAGTCCCACCAGATGGCCCTGGGCCACCTGGACGGTCTGCCCGGGGGCGAGGGGGAGGATCCGCGCTTCCCCTCCCTTGTCCCGGGAGAGGGTCACGTTCCCGGGGCCCTCGAACTCCACGAGGAAGTACTCCTCCTCCTTGGCGCCCATTGCGGAGTAGGCCATGAGGTCGGACATCCCCACTCCCAGGGACTTCAAGGTCTTCCGGTTGAGCTTGACGTTGGGTTCCTTGTAGAGCATGAGCCCGTGGGGCGTGAGGATCCTCTCCCCCGGGTTCAGCGTCACCAGGATGGCCGGCGTGATGGTCCCGACGGTATCGGCTTTCACAGTGGTCCCCCTATCCCTCGGCGCTCAAGGTATAGCCGCTCCCGCAGTACGGGCACTTGGCATAGCCGTTCTGGATGTTCTCCGGACCGATCCGCGCCCCGCAGCTGCGGCAGTTCATCTCCTTCAGGGAGGCCCGGCTGATGGTCACCTCGGTGCGCTTCTTCACGAACTCTTCTGGGATGGGCATGGTTCTCTCCTCCTCGCCGACTTCCTTCCTTCAGTAGTGGGGCTGGTGGGGATCCACGCTCTGGAGCGCCACCTTCCCGGGGCCCACGAGGTCCAGCACCTCGAACGCCTCGAGCTTCCCGAAGAGGCCGCCGCCGAACGGAAGGTTCACGGTCTTCGCCTCCACGGTGGAGCTCTTGTACAGGAGGGCCCCCATGTCGCACGTGATGACCTCCCGGGGGGCGAGGCTCATGGAGATCACGTTCCCGTACCCGTGCAGGGCGAGCTTCCCGGGGCCCTTCAGCCGGTCCATCCAGAAGCCCACCATCCGACCCGGCCGATGGGTCCCGTGGACGTAGTGCATCCCGTAGCCCAGGGTTCCCTCGGCGCAGAGGAGCGAGCCCTCGCGCACGTCGATCTCCTCGTTGGGGCCCACCTCCAGCACCCGGACCTCCCCCACCCCGTCCCGGGAGAACGCCACGTTCCCCGGCCCCTGGAACTCGGTGAGGAAGAACGGGATCCCGCCCACCGTGACCCTCTCGACCCCCTGGAGGAGACCCCCTCCACTGACCGACTTCCGCCCCACTCCCACCGTGGTGTCCTTGTAGAGCATGATGCCGTGCTCGCAGTAGATCATCTCCTGCGGGGAGAGCGTCGCGAGCACCGAAGGGACGAGGCCGTTCACCACTTCGAGCTGCATGGACGGCGGCGCGAGGGAGAAGGGGCACAAAAATGTATCCCCGGCACCGGCCGTGACCGGGTCGTAATGCGTCGGCCTTCCCGTCTCCTCGAGCGCGACCTCGACCCGATGTTCGAGGTCGCGGTCCGGAGGAGACGCGCACGACCCAGAGGATCAAGCACCATGCGCGCGATGTGACGACCGTAGGGATCGACCTCGGAGAGACCACGAGCCACGCGCCCATCTGGGAGAACGAGAAGGCCAATACCTTCGGATTCCCCATGAACGCCGAGGCCTATGCCATGCTCCGGGCGAGGGTTCCCCCGACGCCCCCATCGTCTTCGAGCCCTTCGGGACCGTCTATCCCTTCCACCGACGACGGCGCGAGCTCGGCTATGGCGACCTCACGGTGGCCCACTCCAAAGAGCTCGCGTGGATCGTGCGTTCGAAGAGGAAGCACGGGAAGCTCGAACGGCAGGGGCACGAGTACGACAAGCACCGATGGCGGCTCCCCACGCTCCAAGAGGTCATCGACTGGAACAACTCCCAGATCCACGACTCGCTCTGGGCGGAGGTCTTCGAGATCCCCCAAGAAGCGTTCGGGAGAAACCCCCTTCGGAGTTCCCCCTGGGCCTCCCCATACGGCAGGTGGAGGCGGACACGTGAGGCACGGGGCCTTCCCCCGCACCCCCCACCCCAGGGGAAATGACATCCGGGCTCCACCGGAACGGAACACGTCCATGACACAAATCCACCGGCCAGCTACAGCAGGGTCGGACCACCGGACGGGCGATCGTCCGTTCACGATACGTCGGCAGGTCGCAGAGAGAGCCTCCAGGACCATCCCCGACAAGTTCCCCGTGATCCAGACGAAGCTCGACGAACTCGAGAACCGGGAAAGGAAGTAGGGCGGACAAATGGACGGGGGTTCCCGGTCCCGCCTCATCCCTTTGGCAACCTCCCGTACCCGACCCTCCGCCTGGGACGGAACCGGGTGAACTTGACCACTTCCCCGTCGAACGTGAAGACGGCCCTGCACTCCCCCACCCGGAGCCGAAACACCTTCTTCCCTTTCTCGCCCCCCATGAGCTTCACATCCACCCGGGGTGGAAGGTGGAGCGGATTCCGTGCCAGGAACACCTTGAGGCGGTCGGACTCGTCGGCCACACGGAGAGGCAAGGCGAGGTACTCCCCCGCCGCCTCGTGCGTCATTCTGACGGCCGGCACGTGCCTACCGTCCCTGCTTCCTTCGCCTTTGGACGTCGTCCCACGGAATCCTGGGGTCCTCCTCGGAGCGTCGGACCATCTCCATGACGAACTCTTTGGGGACGTGCTCCTCGATGAAGTCGATCAGCACGTCGTCCCAGGTCATGTCGCCCTTCTTGAACGACTGGAGCATCTTCAGGGTCGAGCTGTGCACGGAGATGCTCGTCATCGTGTCTGTCGGCATGCACCTCCCCTTCCATTCCAATTATTTCCATTAGCCCGCGTGACAAGAGCGCCCCCCGATGGCCCCCGCCCCCGGCATCCCTCACCCTTCCGGGCTCGATCCCCCCGCCCAACCTTCCCTCCCGGTCGGGTTGGGGGATCTCCGCTCCATGTCCTCCCCCTCCGTCCGGGTCTCTCCCGTCCCGGCTCTCGGTCCTCAGGACGGTCGGGATCCTCTCGCCTCCCTCACCTGGTAGCCGTTCCCCCCTGGTGACGATCCGGCGGCCTTTCCTCCATCCGCTTCGCCGGGCTCTGGGTCTCCCACGCCGCGGGGGGCCGGGACAGGATCCGGAGCGTGGGACATAATCTCTCCCGGACGCGGGTCCACTCCCTGCCGGAATCCCGCAGTCGCTCCGGGATCCTTCGGACCTTCCTCCGGCGGACCCCGGGAGGGGAACCATCCGCCGCGACGACGCTGCGCACCCGGGAAGGGCGCGGGGACTACCCCGCGTAGTAGGCGGCGTCGTACGGTTCCGGCTTGAGGCCCCGCCGGGTCCGGACCTCGGCCACCACGGCGGCCTGCATGTCGGAGGGGAGGCGCTCGAATCCCATGGACTCGGTGGACCAGAGGACCTTCCCCGCCGTGGAGGACCGCAGGTCGCTCGCGAACCCGAAGAGCTCCGCCACGGGGACCTTGGCCACCACGGTGTTGAGATCCCCCACCTGGTTCATGTCGAGGATCTCGCCGCGGCGCCGCTGCAGCTCCCGGGTGGCCCCGCTCAAGACATCCTGCGGGACGTTCACCGTGACCTTGCTCAGGGGTTCCAGGAGGACCCGCCCCGCGGTGGTCATGGCCCCGTAGATCGCGGAGCGGGCCGCGGGGATCACCTGCCCGGGACCCCGGTGGATGGAGTCCTCGTGGAGCTTCGCGTCGACCAGGCGGACCTTGAGCCCGTAAACCTTCTCGGCAGCAAGGGGGCCCCGGTTCATCGCCTCCTTGAAGGCGTCGATGATGAGTTCCATCGTCTCATGGAGGTACTGGATCCCCTTGGTATCATCGAAGAGGATGTTGGTCCCCTCCACGGCGGTGATCCCCCGGGCCTCGTCCCGGTCGATCCCCAGCTCCACGAGCTTGTTCACCACCGTCTTGATGTCCTTGAAGGACTTTCCCTGGGCGATCTCCCCCTCCTGGATGGCCTTCACCACGGCCGCGGGGAGCGGTTCCACCTCGATGTAGAACCGGTTGTGCTTGTTGGGGGACTTTCCCTCGAAGGCCTCCGGGCTCTTCCCGGCCACCGTCTCCCGGTAGACCACGATGGGCTTCGAGGCGGTGATGTCCACGTGGTAGTCGTTCACGATCCGGTACTGGGTGATCTCCAGGTGGAGTTCGCCCATCCCCGAGAGGAGGTGCTCCCCCGTCTCGTTGTTGATCTCCACGCGGAGGGAGGCATCCTCCTTCGCCACCTTGCGCATGGTCTCGATGAGCTTGGGGAGGTCCCCCATGTGCTTCGGCTCGATGGCCACGGTCACCACGGGTTCGGAGACGTGCCGGATCTCCTCGAACTGCACCATGTCGGGCACGGTGCTCACGGTGGAGCCCGCGAAGGCGTCGGTGAGCCCGATCACGGCGGCGATGTTGCCGGCGCCCACCTCGTCGACCATGAGCCGCTCGGGACCCATGAACAGGCTCACGTGCTGGACCCGGTTCTTGGACTTGGTGCCCGCGAGGAGCACCTCCATCCCCTTGGTGAGGCGTCCGGAGAAGACCCGCCCGGTGGCGATCTCCCCCGCGTTGGGGTCCATGGTGATGTCGGTGATCATGAAGGCGAGGGGGCCGTTGGGATCGGTGGCGAGCATCGCCCGGCCCACCTCGCTGGAGAGGTCCCCCTTCCAGATGTGGGGGATCCGGTACTTCTGCGCCTCGAGGGGGCTCGGAAGGTGGCGCACCACCATGTCGAACACCACGTCGTTGATCCGGGCCTTGGTGGCGAGTTCCTTGGACCGCCCGGTGCTCACGAGCTCGAAGATGTCCTTGAACGTCACCTTGGAGCGCTGCATGTAGGGGAAGCTGATGGCCCAGTTCTCGTAGCCGCTCCCGAAGGCCACGGACCCGTTCTCCACCTTCACCTGCCAGGACTCCACGTACTCGGGGGGGGCCATGCGCCGGATGAGCTCGTTGACCTCGGAGATGATGCTCACGAACCGCTTCTGCATCGACTCCGAGGTGAGCTTGAGCTCCTTGATGGCCCGGTCCACCTTGTTGATGAACAGGACCGGCTTCACCTTCTCCCGGAGCGCCTGCCGCAGGACGGTCTCGGTCTGGGCCATGACCCCCTCCACGGCGCAGACCAGGACCACCGCCCCGTCCACCGCCCGCATGGCCCGGGTCACGTCGCCCCCGAAGTCCACGTGGCCGGGGGTGTCGATGAGGTTGATGAGGTAGTCCTTCCCCTCGTAGGGGTGCACGATGGTCACGTCGGCGTTGTTGATGGTGAGGAGGCGCGCCTGCTCCTGCTCGTCGAAGTTGAGGTAGAGCTGCTTGCCCGCAAGCTCGTTGGAGATCATCCCGGCGGCGGCGAGGAGATTGTCCGAGAGCGTGGTCTTCCCGTGGTGGATGTGCGCCACGATGCCGATGTTCCGGATGTTCTCCAGTTGGTGCATCATGGCGGGGATCGCCTGCGCCAGCTCGGATCGGATGTGTCCCATGTGCCCTTGCCTCCTATTCCCCGTGCTGCCCGCGGCCTACCGCGCCGATTGGGCCACGCGCTCCACTTCTTCCTTCCGGGCCACCGCGAAGGAGTTCATGTCCCCCTTGGCGGCCAGCGCGATCTCCCGGGCCAGCGCATCGGCGATGGCGGTCCCCTTGCTCTTGGGCGCCTGCATGGCACCCAGGGCGAGGTTCCGGATGGCCACGTTGAGCCGCCGGACCGGCGAGGCGTCCACGGCCCGGGGCACGGAGATCCCTCCGAACTGGAGCCGGGTCACCTCCTCCCGCGGCGCGGCGTTCTCCACGGCGTCCACGAGGAGCTGCAGAGGGTTCACGTCGGGTTGCTCCTTCGCGAGCTTCGCGAAGGCCTCCCGGATCACGTTGAGCGCCTTGGTCTTCTTCCCGGAGAAGCGGCCGGTCTTCATGAGGTGGTTCGCCAGGCGCTCCACCAGGTGCATGTGCGTCTTGGCAAAGGGCCGCACGGCGAGCTTCCCCTCCGAATGCGGCCAGTAGACCGGGTCCAGGGAGATGCAATTCACGAGCCCCGGGTCGTGCACCTGGACCCCGTCGAAGGGGTACTTCCCGAAGAGCGGGGGGAACGGGATGCGAGGCCGGGCGGGGGCCGCCGGCTTCGGGGGCGGGGCGGCTTCGGTAGGCGCCGCCTCCCCGGGAACGGCGGGAGGAGGGGGGATGGCTTCCTCGTCGCTCATCGCTGCGGTTTCTCCTTCCGCCCGCGGACGAGCTCGTCGAGCGAGACGTTGTTCACCTTGATGACCTTGTAGCGGACGCCGGGGATGTCCCCGTAGGAACGGCCCATCCGGCCCCCGATGCCTTCCACCAGCACCTCGTCGTGCTCGTCGATGTAGTTGATGGCCCCGTCCCCCACCGCGAACGCGGAGATCTGCCGGCCGTTCTTGATCAACTGGACCTTGACGCACTTGCGGATCGCCGAGTTGGGCTGCTTGGCCTCCACGCCCACCTTCTCGATCACGATGCCCCGGGCCTGGGGAGCTCCCTCCAGAGGGTCCGACTTCTCCTTGAGGTGGAGCACGCGGCGCTTGTAGTAGCGGTCCGACCAGCGCCGTCGCTGGCGGAGATGCTTCAGCTTGCCGGCGGTGAATGCGCCGGGCGGAGGTGGAGGGGTCACAGGTCGCCTCTTGGGGAGGCGACGCACCAAGATGCTGTATAAAAGGGTATGCGGTGTCCGGGCGGCGGGGAGGGTCCTATGGGACCCCGGGGAGCGGGATCCGCCCCATGGACCGTGTGCCGCAACGTCTCTTCTCTCGGGGCGGGGGACGGGCTCCCCGGCGGCGCGCCGGGGGGCTTCCTTTGGAACCGGGATCCCCCCGCGGGCGTCCCCGGAGAAGGGCGAAAGCCGTGCCCCGACCCCTCCGAACCCCAGATCCCTCCCGAGGTGGAAGGGAACCTTCGGCCGGGGGACCGCCCCTTTCCGGAGCGGGGCTCTTCGGAAGGTCGCCGGCACCCGGGGCATCCCGCTCCTCCGAAACCATGAACTCCGACGGATCCATCGGTGGGGCGTGGGACGCCCGGGCCGAGGCGGGGAAACGGCGCAGACCGGGCCGGAGCTCCGTCCCGGGCCCGACTGGCCAGCGGAAATGCGCCGATGCCGGCGGTGCGTCCTCGCGAGAACGCGGACCAATATCGTGATCTACCGCGGCCCTCCCTCTCCGGTCCTGCTCTTCGTGGGGGAGGCCCCGGGGCGGGACGAGGACCGGATGGGGCTCCCCTTCGTGGGCTCCGCGGGCCGCATCCTGGCGAGGGCCATCGAGGCGCTGTCTCTCGAGCCCTGGGAGTTCGGCATCACCAACGTCGTGATGTGCCGGCCCCCGGGGAACCGCTTCCTTCCGGAGGCGGCGGGGGCATGCGCCCCCTGGCTCCAGGAGAAGATCCATCGCCTGCGTCCCCGCGGGCTCATCACCCTGGGGAGCCACGCTCTGGAGGCGTTCCGGCCGGACGCGTTGCCCATCACCTCGGCCGCGGGGCGCCTGTGGGGCTGGGGAGGGCTCCCTCTCTTCCCCCTCCTCCATCCCGCCGCCCTCCTCCACGGACCCCGGTACCGGGCGCGGTGGGAGGAGGACCTGCGCTCGCTCCGGTCCGTGCTCCCGGACCTCCGGGCGGGGCGGATCCCGCCGGGAGAGACCGCACCGGGCCCCGTCCCGGGAACGACCGGTGGGCCCCTCGCCAAAACCCTCTTACAGGGAGGGGACGTCCCTTCCCCGTGAGCCGGTACGAGTTGTTCCTCGTCGGGGGTTCCTACCAGGCCGAGGGGGACGGCGTGGTGGTGGAGCTCTTCGGCCGGACCCGGGAAGGGCGGTCCGTGACCGCGCGCGTCCATGGGTTCCGGCCCTGGTTCCACCTGGTGGAGCCGACTCCCGAGGAGCTCCGGGCGCTTGCGGCGGATCCCGAGTTCGTCGGGCGAAAGGACGTGACCCTCTGGGTGGCCGGACGGGAGCGGCCCGCGGCCCGCATCGAGATCCGCCATCCATGGAAGGTGCCCGAACTCCGCCGTCGCCTGGAGCGGGACCCGGACAACCCCAACGTGCTCGCCTGCGACATCCCCTTCGCCCACCGGTTCCTCTACGACCAGGACGCGGGGCTCACGGTGACCTTCGACGCCGAACCGGAACCCGAGGCGCTCCAGACCCGGTACACCACGCAGGAGGTCGTCCGGGTGGTGGAGGGAACGCTGCACCGGACCGCGAGCTTCCGGGCCCCTCTCACCTACCTCGCGTTCGACATCGAGAACTCCCTCAAGGACCGCCGGATCTTCTGCATCTGCGGCGTGGTGGAGTCCCCCGGGTCCCCTCCGCGCCCGTTCCGGTTCGCCGCGGAGTCGGAGGAGAAGACCCTCCGGCAGTTCGTGGCGCACATCCGGGAGACGGACCCGGACATCCTCACCGGGTACAACATCGGCGGGTACGACATCCCGCTCCTCCTGGAGCGGGCGAAGGCGCGGGGGATCTCCGACGCGGAGTTCTCCTTCGGCCGGGACCTCGCCCCGCTCTCCGACGTCTCGGACCGGAAATGGAGGGCCCACGGACGCGTCATCGCCGATGCCTGGTGGTCGGCGCGGCAGATGCTGCGCCCCAAGCAGGAGACCCTCCAGTACGTGGCGGAGCAGCTCCTGGGGGAGGGGAAGCTCGACGTGGACCGCCGGGCCATGGATGCCGAGTGGGCCCGCGATCCCCAGAGGGTCCTCGAGTACTGCGAGAAGGACGCCGAGCTGGCCCTCCGGGTGCTCCGGAAGCTCCGGGCCATGGACAAGGCGATGGACCTCGCCGCCGTCACGGGGCTCTACCTGGAGGAGGGCCTCAACGGGCGCACCAGCACCCTCGTGGATGCGCTCCTCATCCGGGCCGCGGACCGGCAGGGGATCGGCGTCCCGCCCACCCGGCGGAGGGGGCGGGAGAGCCCCATCGAGGGGGGCTATGTCCATGGGCTCCGGCCGCAGCTCGCCCGGTGGGTGGTGGTCCTGGACTTCAAGTCCATGTACCCCTCCATCATCATCAGCCACAACATCTGCTTCACCACCCTTTCCCCGGAGGGGACCCTCGTGGCGCCCAACGGGGCCCGCTTCCTCCCCAAGGAGGTGCGGCCGGGGCTCATCCCCGAGATCCTCAAGGACCTCATGGCGGAACGGGACGCGCTGAAGCGCCGGGCGAAGGAGGCGTCCTCGCCCGAGACGGCCCAGTACTACGACGGGCTCCAGGCCGCGGTGAAGGTGCTCATGAACTCCTTCTACGGCGTGCTGGCGAGCGCCTTCTACCGATTCACCGACAAGCAGATCGGCGCGGCCATCACGGCCTTCGCCCGGCAGCGCATCACCGAGGTGATCCGCGAGGTGGAGCGGCAGGGGGCCGAGGTGATCTACTCCGACACCGACAGCATCTTCGTCCGGTCCCCGGAGCCCTCCCTGGAGGGCTCCCGCGCCTTCGGCGAGAAGCTCGCCGCCCAGTTCTCCCGGGAGGGCTCCACCATGGAGTTCCAGAGCGTCTACAGCGCCTTCTTCAGCCACGGGGCCAAGAAGCGCTACGTGGCGAAGCAGGCCTGGCCCACCGAGGAGCGCGTGGTCCGGGGCTACGAGACGCGCCGGACCGATTCGTTCGACCTGCAGTCCGAGGCGCTCCTCGAGATCTTCGACCTCATTCTCGACGGGGCGACGGACCAGGCCGTGAAGCGCTCCCGGGAGATCGTGGAGACGGTGCGGCGGAGCCGGCAGACCGGGGAGGTGCCCCCCTCGAAGCTCGTGATCGCCCGGACGGTGCGGGCGGAGAACGAGTACGAGGCGGCCACCAAGGATAGCCTCCCCTTCTTGCGCCTGTTCAAGAGGCTCCAGAGCGAGGGGTATGACGTGATCCCGGGCATGAAGATCGCCGGTGTGGTGGTCGACGCCCAGAAGAAGCCCATGGAGATCGAGCCGTACCTGGAGGGGGAGGGAAGGCCCTTCACGAGGACCCCGGACTACGAGTACTACGCCCAGCGGATCGCCCAGACCCTCTCCCGGGTCACGGAGGTCTTCGGATGGGATGACGAGAGCCTCCTCAGGGGGTCCGTCCAGCAGCGGCTGGGGGGAGGCTCCGGCTCCGACGACGCCTCCGACGGATCCGAGCGCGAGGAAGGGGAGGAAGAGGCACCGGCGACCCTTGCCACCCCCGTGGCGGCGCTCCTCACCGGCCCGTCGGCGGGTCCCTCCCGGAAGTCGCGTCAACGGACGCTCGCGGAACTCTGACCGCGGACCCGCGGCCTTCGCCCGGCGGGCGCCGGGGTCCCCTCCGGGGCTCCGAAACGGCGAGGACGCTCCCCAGGAACGCCACGGGGATCCCCACCAGGGCGAGGGAGGCCACGGGGGCATGGAGCACCAGGGCCACCAGGATGAGGGTGAAGACCGGAATGGCGGCCTGGAGGACCGCCGGGATCACGATGGTGAGCTGGCTCGTGGCCCAGAAGTAGGCCCACGGGGCCAGGAAGAAGCTCGTGAGGCCCAAGAGCGCGAGGAGCGCCCAGGGGACCGGGCTCGCCGAGATCCACAGGGACCCGGGGTCGAGCGCCACGGTCGCGGCTCCGGCCAGGAACCCGCCCAGGAGGGTGGAGCTCCCCACCACCCTCTCCATGGGCGCCTCCCGCGCCGCCCGGGAGGCGAGGAGGAAGTAGATGGCCACGAGGATCGGGATGGGTGCTCCCAGGAGGAGGGCTTCGGGGCCCAGGGGGTGGGCTCCGCCCCCGCCCACGATGGTGAGCCCGGCCCCCGCGGCGCTCAGCACCAGCCCCGCCCAGAAGAGGGGGTGCCGGAGATGGGCCTCCCCCTCCCTCCAGAGGGCGTAGAGCAGGAGAGGCGTGGCGAGGACGTCGGCGAGGAGGGTGAGGAGGGAGGTGTCCACGGCGCCGACGAACCGGGTGGAGAGGACCACGTCGAGCTGCATCCCCAGGATGAGGACCCCCCGGCCCAACCCTCCCGGGGTCCCCATCATCCGGAGGATCTTCCCGGGTTCCTTCCGGGAGCGGCGGAGGGAGAGGAGGGTGAACCCCAGGCCCCCGAACAGGAAGGGGTAGACCGTGATGGCGAGGTCCGGGATCCGGGGGAGGGCGAGGACGAACAGGTAGTACGTCGCCCAGATGAACGCCGCCGCCGTGGAGACCAGGATCCCCCAGGTCCGGACGGTACCCTTCACGGCCCGCCCATCGACCCCCCATCCCCTTTAGCGTTCCTCCCCCCCTTCCCGGGAGAAGGGAGGGCGTCGCGCGGGCCCCTGCTGCCCGGGGCCTCTAGTAGGAGGTGTACCGGACGCCTTCGTGGGGCAGCCGGACGCCCTGACCTTTCCGGATCTGCCCGATGATGCGGGCCCGGGGCTCCCCCGTCCGGGCCAGGAGATCCAGGACGGACGTCTCGAACCGTGGTCGGACCACCAGGACGAACCCGATCCCCATGTTGAAGGTCTGGTAGAGTTCGGAGGGGGGCAGTTCCGAAAGGGCCGAGACCCACTGGAAGACCCCCTGCGGAGGCGGGAGGGAATCGAGGCAGAACTCCACCCGGGGATTGAGGCGGACCAGGTTCCGGACGCCTCCGCCGGAGATGTGGGCGAGGCCCACGGCCATGCCCGATTCCACCACCGCCTCCACGGCCGCGGTGTAGATCCGGGTGGGAGTGAGGAGGAGGCGGCCCAGGGGGGCCCGCTCCCCCGTGATCCGTTCCGCGAGGCCCACCCCGTGGGTCTCCAGGAGCCGGCGGACCAGCGTGTAGCCGTTGGCGTGGAAGCCCGAGGAGGGCAGTCCCACCACGAGATCCCCCGGATGGATGTCCCGTCCCGTGACCGGGCGACGCCGTCCGGGGAAGAACCCCAGGGCCGCACCGGAAAGATCCAGGGCCTGGACCAGGTCCGGGACCACCGCGGTCTCGCCTCCCAGCAGGGAGCATCGGGCCTTGCGGAGCCCCCGGTCGAGGCCGCGCCCGATGGCCGCGAAGATGGCGCTCTCCGGCGCCCGGCAGGCGACGTAGTCGAGGAGGGCGGCCGGCCGGGCGCCCACCGCGGAGAGGTCGTTCACGTTCACGGCCACCACGTCCTCTCCCACCTCCTCCCACCGGTCCATCTCCAGGGCCAGGAGGAGCTTCGATCCCACCCCATCGGTGGTGAGCGCCAGCGTTTCGCGGCCGATGCGCACGAGGCCGGCGTAGTGCCCGGGAAGGTCCATCACGCGGCCGCTCGTGGACGGGGCCCGGTACCGGACCCCCTTCAGGAGGGCCGAGAGGGCCGTGGCCACCGCGGACCGGTCCACTCCGACTCCAGCATACGTGAGGGGTCCCCCTGCCACGGGAGAGATGCGCGGGGCCACGACCGGGGGACGGGGACCGATTCATAACTTTGTCCCATCCCGTGCTCCGGGGGACGGGCTGCGCCCCGCTCACATCCGTGGGATTAATCTCACCCCGCGGGGTGGGACCTTCCATGCCCGCCCGGCCCCGGGGACGGATCGGCCGTCCGCCCCCCGTCGAAGAACCGCCGGTGGAACGGATCTATGCGGGGCGCATCCTTCGGCGGGGGCGGATCACCCCCGCCGAGATCGGGGTGGACGGGGACGGGATCATCCGCCGGGTGGCGAAGGACCTGAAGGGCGCGCCGCGGCAGGATTTCGGGGAAGGGATCCTGCTCCCCTCGGGGGTCGACCTGCACGTTCACTTCCGGGACCCGTCGCCCCCCGGCGCCGTGGAGGACCTCTCCACGGGGACGGTCCAGGCCGCCCTGGGGGGGATCGCCGCCGTGGTGGACATGCCCAACACCGATCCCCCCATCACCACCCTGGCCCGGCTGGAGGAGAAGATCGCCCGGATCCCGGCCCGGGCGTTCGTCGATGTGCTCCCCTACGCTGCGGTCACGACCCGCGAGAGGATCCCGCTCCTCGCCCCCCGGGCGGCCGGGTTCAAGCTGTACCTGTCCCCCACCACCGGGGACATCCCTCCTCCGGCGGGGGAGGAGGTCCCGGGTCTCCTCACGGAGATCGCGGGGACCGGACTTCCCCTCCACGTGCATGCCGAGGATCCCTCCTCCTTCGCCCAGGGGAAGGCGCCCCGGGAGCCCCGGGAATGGGATCTCGCAAGGCCTCCCGAGAGCGAGGAGTCGGCCCTCCGGGGGATCCTCAAGGGTCCGGACCACCTCCGCCTCCACGTGGCCCACGTCACCACCACGAAGGCGGCCCAGATGGTGCGGGAGTGGGGGGGGAGCTTCGAGGCGACCCCCCACCACCTCCTCCTGTCGACCTCGCGGATCCGGAATGCCATGGGGAAGGTGAACCCGCCCCTGCGCACCGAGGAAAGGAGGCGAGAGCTCTGGGAGGAGTTCCGGGCCGGGAAGATCCCTGTCCTGGCGAGCGACCACGCCCCCCACCCACTGGGGGAGAAGGAGACGCGCTTCGACCTGGCGCCGGCCGGGGTCCCCGGCGTGGAGACCATGCTCCCGCTCCTTCTGGAGCGGGTCCGCGCGGGGGAGATCGAGCTGGGGACCCTCTGGCGCGCCGCCTCGCGCCGCCCCGGGCTCTTCCTGGGTCTCCCGTGGGGACGGATCGCCCCCGGCTACGAGGCGAACCTCCTGGTGGTGGATTTCCGGCAGCGCCGGCGGATCTCGGCCCGGTCGCTCCACGCACCCTGCGGATGGACCCCCTATGAGGGATGGGAGGGGATCTTCCCCGTGGAGCACCATCTCCGGGGGGAACGGATCGTCGAGGACGGGGAGTTCGTGGGGCGGCGCCGGGGCCGGGTGCGCCGGCCGTTCGAGCCCGAATCCCCCCGGCGTCCTCCGGCCGCGGCGCAGGGTCCCCGGGACCGGTGAACGCGCCGCGTCCGCGCCCGGTCCCCCGAGGGAACCCGCCTCAAGAGCGGGGGGGAGGGGAGTTCCGAGGAGCGGGACCCTCGTCCGGAGGGGAGGCGCCGGGGGGATGGTTCCGCGCGGGATCCGGGGCCCTCGTCAGCCGATGGCGCCAGAAGAGGACCAGAAGGGCGACGAGGATGGCGGCCCCCACCACGTCGAGGATGTTGAACAAACCCACGAGGACGCCCAGGTTCTGACGCAGGAGGAATCCCGCATAGACCAACGCGATGGTGAACGGAGTGGACCCGATCACGGTGTACAGGGCGAACCGGCCCGGATCCATCCGGGCGGCTCCCGCGGGATAGGAAATGTAGGCGCGCATCACCGGCAACAGGCGCGCCAGGCAGACCGTGACGGGGCCGCGTCTCTGGAAGAACCGCTCGGCCCGTACCAGGTCCCGATCCGACAATCCCAGGCGGCTCCCGGCCCGGTGGATCACGGCGATGCCCAGCACCTGACCCACGTAGTAGGCGCAGAAGGCCCCCACGAGCCCCCCCACCACCGCGCTCACCACGACCGTGGTCCATGTGAAGGGGATCCCGCCGAACCCCACCGCCCCTTCCCAGACGAGGAAGCCCGCGAGGGGGAGGATCACCTCGCTGGGGAGCGGGGGAACCCCGAAGCTCTCCACCACCATGAGGGCGAAGAGGCCCGGGATCCCCATGTCCCGGAGGATGGCCTCGATGAGGGTGAGGACGAGGGATGTCAGGGAAGAGAGATCCATCGGTGGCGCACGACCCCTACTGTCCCCCGGAGGGTGGGGCGAGGATCAATCGGTACGGCTCCCGGAGGGAGGCCACGGTCCGGGCGGGGATGCCCCGGAACTCGAGGCCCTCGGAACATCCCCCGCAGCTGCGGTGGGGGCGCTCTCGGCCCAACGCGATGGAGAGCTCGGTGCCCACCTCGATCTCCCGGACGGTCCCCCCTGCGGAGTCCAGCGCGTCCGCGAGGGAGCGGAGCAGGGACTCTTCCCGCGTGGTCCGTGTCGACTGCATCGGAAGAGGTCCACCGAACCGGAAGATATGAGGCTCGCGGGGCCGGGGGTCCGGGCCTAGGACGGGTCCCGGGGCGGGTCGCGGCGCGGCTTCTCCACCTTCTCCCCCGGAGGCGTTCCCGTCTTGGGGGTGAGGATGCTCTGGGTGATCTGGTCCAGTTCCGCCATGAGGCCGTCGATGTCCTCGGACTCGGGCTCCTCCTCGGTGTACTCCTTGGGGGCGGCCGCGGGCGGGGCCGCCGCAGCCGCGGGAGCCACCGGGGTACTGGGTCCGGGCTTCCCCACGGGGGCGGGCACCGGTTCCGGGGCGGCGGTCCTCGGCGGGGTCACGAGGGGGGCGGGTTCCGCGGGGCCCGAAGGGCCGGGGCCGCCGGAAGGCTCCTCCTCCACGGCGGCGGTGGCCGGGGGCGAGGGACCCCTTCGGCGGCGGTAGAAGAGCAGGAGAAGCACGAGGAGCACCACCACCACGGCGAGGAGCCCCAGGGCGATCTCCTCGAAGGTGGAGAGGAGAGGGGGGGGAGGCGGGGGCGTCACGTACTGGCTCGGTGCCGGGACCGCGGCGCTGAGCGGCGTGAGGGAGGAAACGACCGCCACGACGATGAGGGCGATCATGACGGCGGCGAAGAGGAGCGGGATCACCCAACGACGGGTCGTCGGATTCCACCATTTCGCGGACAACGAACGAACTCCGGGGCGGGCACCACCCTGTATCCCCAACCATGGGACCGTGTATTTCAGCATTTGGAAGCATGTATTTTGGCTCGGTCTCTCCCGGGGTGGTTGGAGCGGGCGGGCCATGGCCCCCGTTCCGGGCGGAAGGGGTGGCCCCCCCACGCCCGGTGGTCCCCGGCAAGCTCAAGAGCGGGTGCGGCGCTACCACCCCTTCGGCCGTGAGCGACTATGCAGAGGTGGCCTTCCTGGTCACCCTCCTCCTCTACATGATCTACTCCCAGTGGGTGGGTCTCGATTCCCGCTATCCCATCGGGGGGGCCCTCATCCTCCTCGTGGTGGCCGCGGTGGCCGACGCGGCGGGTGCGACCCCGGTGGCGAACACCCTCGCCATCTACACGTTCTATCTCCTCGCCGGCGGGGTGGTGCTGCTCCTGGTGGACCACATCCGGGAGGGGCGGAGGGGGCATGCCGAGGAAGAACCCCCGTCGGAGGAGGGACCGCTCGCGGACCCTTCGGATGCCCGCCCCGACACGGGCTCGGCTCCCTCCACCCCGCGCTAAAGTTCCCGCGGGGAAGGAGGGGCCCCTCTAGACGAATTCGTCGAGGATCTCGGTGCGTCCCCGGATCCCGGCCTTCTGGTGCACAAGAGGGCCCTCCTTGAGGGCCTCCTCCAGGTCCTCGTAGGTGGGCTTCTCGGCCCGGTAGAAGAGCCCGATGGGGATCTTCGTTCCCCATTCATGCGCCTTCTGGTAGGCCTTCTGAAGGTCGGTGGGGTCGTGCTGGGCCGAGTCCAGGCGGTAGACGCGTTGCCGGAAGAAATCGAAGGTGTTGAGATGGTTGTAGGTGACGCACGGGGAGAAG
This sequence comes from Thermoplasmata archaeon, assembly GCA_021798195.1. GTDB lineage: Archaea > Thermoplasmatota > Thermoplasmata > Lutacidiplasmatales > UBA184 > JAJZYH01. The sequence goes on along the minus strand of JAJZYH010000010.1, from coordinate 18,973 downwards.
ACGTCCACCAGGGCGAATCCCTTGTGCTGGATGCCCCCCGCCACGAGGTCGGAGAGGAGCTTCACGTCGCCCGAGAAGCCCCGGGCCACGTAGGTGGCGCCGGCGCTCAAGGCGAGCGCCACGGGGTTCACGGGCTCCTCGATGACCCCCTGGGGGGTGCTCTTGGTCTTGTGGCCCATCACGCTGGTGGGGGACGCCTGACCGGTGGTGAGGCCGTAGATCTCGTTGTTCATCACCACGTAGGTGATGTCCAGGTTCCGCCGCATGGCGTGGATGAGGTGACCCAGGCCGATCCCGTAGCCATCCCCGTCGCCGCCGGTCACGATGACGTGGAGGCGGTGGTTCGCCAGCTTGATCCCTTCCGCCACCGGGATGGCCCGGCCGTGGATGGAATGGAAACCGTAGGTGGACAGGAAGTGCGGGAGGTTGGAGGAGCAACCGATGCCGCTCACGATGACCACCTCGTGGGGGGGCACCTGGAGGGTCTGGAGCGCCCGCTCCACACCCGCCACCACACCGTAGTCGCCGCACCCGGGACACCAGGTGGGCTTGGTGGACGACTTATAGACCACTTTCAGCGAAGGACCCACGGGCTTAGGAACCGGCGCCGCTACGGACACGACCCACCACCTCCCGAACCTTCTGGACGATCTCCCATGGATAGAATGGCTCCCCGTCGTACTTGAGGAGCTTCGCGGGGATCTCGAACCCCGTCTCGGCCCGGATGAGCCGCCCCAGCTGCCCCGAATAGTTCTCCTCCACGAGGAGCACCTTGGGTGCCGCCCGGAGGATCTCCCCCACCCGCCCTGCGTGGAGGGGCCAGGGCTGATGGATCTGGAGATAGCCCACCGGGATGCCCTGTTCCTCGAGGGAACGCATCGCATCCCGGACCGGGTTCGCGGTGGATCCCCACCCCACGATGAGGAGCGAGGGATGGGGGGAGCCCTCCACCGTGGGAGGGGACGTGGCCGCCCGGATCCCGTCGAGCTTGCGCATCCTCTTGTCCATCATCTGCTTGCGCTTCTCCACCCACATGGGCACCCCCGAGAGCACGTCGGAGATGAGGTGCCCCTTCTCGTCGTGCTCATCGCTGCCCGCGATGAAGTTGAGCCCCTTCTGTCCGGGGATCGCCCGAGGGGAGACCCCGCTCGGCGTGATGGCGTACCGGGCGTAGCCGTTCTGCCCCGATGGCGGCTCGGGGACCGTGAAGAGGGAGGGAGGATCGAAGTCCAGGGGGAAGTCCTCCCGGTCGGCGCTCTGCATGTCCTCCGAGAGGTAGAGGTCGCTCGCCACGAGGACGGGGGTCTGAAAGGCCTCGGCGAGGTCGAACGCCTGCCGGGTGAGGCGGAACGCCTCCACCACGTTGCCGGGGGCCAGGATGGCCCGGGGGAATTCCCCCTGGCCCGCCCCCAGCATGAGGTTGAGATCCCCCTGCTCGGTCTTGGTGGGGAGCCCGGTGGAGGGCCCCGAACGCTGGGATTCCACCACCACGAGGGGGGTCTCGGTCATCCCCGCCATGCCCAGGGCCTCCACCATGAGGGAGAATCCTCCCCCGCTCGTGGCGGTCATGGACCGCACCCCGGCGTGGGAGGCGCCGATGGCCATGTTGATGGCGGCGAGCTCATCCTCCGCCTGCTTCACCACGATGTGCAGCGCGCGGGCATGCGCCGCCATCCAGTGCATGATGGAGCTGGCGGGCGTCATGGGGTACTGGGCCAGGAACTTGACCCCTGCCGCCGCCGCGCCCAGCGAGATGGCCTGGTTCCCGCTGAGGAAGAGCTTGGGCGATCCCCCCTTGGGGGGAAGGGCGCGGTCCAGCACGCGGCCATGGGCACGGGCATGCTCGTATCCTCCCTGGGCCGCTCCCAGGTTCTGCGCCAGAACCTCCTCTCCCTTGCGTCGGAACGAGTCGGTGAGGAGCCCCTGGAGCGTTTCCATGGGGACCCCCGCGACGTAGGCGGCCGCCCCCATGCCCGCCGCGCTCTGCAGGATGGAGTTGCTGGAGAACTTCCGGGCGATGGCCAGCGTGGGCACCTCCAGCGGGGTCACCCCGTGGGGGATCTCCTCTGCGGGAACGGAGAACTTCTCCGGGTCGTAGATCAGGACGCCCCCCTGGCGCAGGGAGGGCGCGTGGATATCCACGGTCTGCTTGTCCAGGGCGTAGAGGAGGTCGCAGCCATCCCCCTGCGACCAGACCCGGTCGGTTCCCGCGCGGGCCTGGAACCAGACGTGACCTCCCCGGATCACCGACTGGTAGCCCGTGTGCCCGAACGCATGGTAGCCGTTCCGGGTGAAGAAGCGGCCGAAGGTCTCGCCGATGGTGGCGATCCCGTCCCCCGCGGCGCCTCCGGTCCGCAATGCGATATCCTTCATCGATTTCGGGGCGCGGACGACCCGTGGAGTATAAAACGGAAGCGACAGAAACGACCGCACGGCACGTCTCCTGTCGAGACGTGCCCCCGGGGGCCCTCGTGGCGCCGGCGCCGAGGGGGCCAGGGACCTGCGCACACCCTTCAAATCCCCGCCGAGGGTACTCCCGGCCGTTCATGCGCGTGCTCCTCTTCGCCTCCGCCCGCGAAGCGGCGGGGAACCGCTCGGTGCTCCGGATCTCCCTCCCTCCGGGCAGCACCCTCGGGGATCTCCTCGCGGGGCTCCGACGGGATTACCCCGGCATGGACCGGATCCTCCGCACCGCGCGCGTTGCCCGGAACGGGGAATACGTCCCGCCCCGGGGCGAGGCATCCCCTCTCGACCCCTCCGACGAGATCGCGATCCTTCCTCCCTACAGCGGGGGCTGAGGAGGCTCAGGACCCGTGTTCCGGTTGCAGAGGGGGCCCCTCTCCCCCGAGGATGCCCTGGGAGCGCTCCGATCCCCGTCCTTCGGCGGGATCGTGGTCTTCCTGGGGCGGGTCCGACCGGATCCATCCCCCCGGGGCCGCGTCGCGGCCCTGGACTACGAGGCGTATCCCAAGCTCGCCCGGAAGGAGGTGGGCCGACTGGAAGAGGAAGCGATCCGCCGCCACGGACCCCTGGGCATCGCCATCCTCCACCGGACGGGACGCGTCCCGGTGGGGGAGGTGTCCGTGGTGGTGGCCGTGGGGGCGCCCCACCGGAAGGAGGCGTTCCAGGCCGCCCGCCTCCTCATGGACGGCGTGAAGCGCGCGGTGCCGATCTGGAAGACGGAGGTTCGGCCAGGACGATCCGCGCGTCCACGGCGACGGTCCCTTCCCCCCGGGGGAGCACCAGGAGGGGGTTCACGTCGATCTCGGCGATCCGCTCCTCCTCCACGATGAGCTGGGAGAGGCGCAGGATCGATTCCTCCAGCGCGGGAAGGTCGCTGGGGCCCTCGCCCCGGACCCCCCGCAGAAGATCCGCCCCCTGGATGGAGCCCACCATGTTCCTCGCCGAGAGGGCCCGCAGGGGGGCCAGGCGGAAGGTGACGTCCTTGAGCACCTCCACGTAGACTCCCCCCAGGCCGAAGAGGACCAGGGGGCCGAACTCGGGATCGCGCTGCGCCCCCAGGATCACCTCCCGGCCGCCCCGGATCTCCTTCTCCACGAGGTAGCCCCCCCAGCGGGCCCGGGGCTGGCGCTCCCGGACCGTGTCCGCCATGCGCCGCGCAGCGGCCTCCACCGCCCCCCGGTCCGTGAGGTGGAGGGCGACGCCTCCCACATCGGTCTTGTGGAGGATGTCCGGGGAGGCGATCTTGAGCACCACGGGGTATCCCAGGCGTTCCGCGGCATCCCCCGCCGCCTCCGCGGAGGAGGCAAGGGTCCGCGGAGGGATCTGGAAGCCGTAGGCCTGGAGGACCTCCGCCGCCCGGTACTCCGCGAGTTCCCGGCGCCCCGCCCGTTGGGCGGCTCGCAGGATGCGACCGGCCCGGGTCCGGTCCACCCGGAAGTGCGGGGTCCGGGTCCGGGGGCGCCGCCGCCACTCCCCGTACCGGGCGAGGCTCGCGAGCGCGGTGACCGCCTGCTCGGGGAACTCGAAGTTGGGGATCCCCTGGGACTCCAGCCGGGCCACCTCTTCGGAGAGGTCGGTGAGGCCGAAGAGGCAGGACACGACGGGCTTCCGGGAGCCGGCCCGCCCGGCGAGGACCGCCTCCGCCACGTCCCGGGCCGTGGTGTTCCCGGTGGGGGTGGCGATGAGAAGGAGGGCATCCCCCTCCCGGCGCAGGAGGGTCCGCAAGGACTCCCGGTAGGTCTTGAGATCGGCGTCCGCGGTCATGTCCACGGGATTGCGGATCGACGCGTTGGGGGAGAGGATGCGCCGGAGGGCCCCCACGGTGGTACCCGCGAGTTCGGGGAGGGTGAGCCCGGACCGGGAGGCGGCGTCGGCCGCCAGGATGCCCGGCCCCCCCGAATTGGTCAGGATCACCAGCCGGGGGCCCGCCATCTGCCGGTCGTTGGCGAACACCTTCGCCATCTGGAAGAGTTCGCTGATGCCGTCGGCCCGGAGGACGCCGGCCTGCGCGAACAGGGAATCGTAGAGGCGGTCCGAGTTGGCCCGGACGAGGCTCCCGGTGTGGCTCCGTGCGGCGGCGGCCCCGAGGGGGGTTCGGCCCGATTTGATCACCAGGACCGGCTTCTTCTCCGTCACCTCCCGCGCCACTTCGAGGAACCGTCTTCCCTGGCTCAGGGACTCCACGTAGAGGAGCACCACCCGGGTGTCCGGATCGTCCCCGAAGTAGGACAGGAGCTCGTTCTCGTCGACCCCCGCCCGGTTCCCCACCGAGACGAACTTGGTGAACCCGATGCGCTGGACCTGGGCGTAGTGGAGGATCCCCGCTCCCAGGGCCCCGCTCTGCGAGACGAAGGCGATGTTGCCCCGGGGGGGGAGCGTGTCGGAGAACGTGGCATTGAGCCGCACCCCGTCCGCCGTGTTGAACACCCCGAAGCAATTGGGTCCCACCAGGTGGATGCCGTGGCGGCGGGCCACCTCCACGAGCTCCGCCTCCCGGCGGATCCCGGCCCCCCCCACCTCCTTGAACCCGGCCGAGATGATGATCACCGACCGCGTCCCCCGCCGGCCCAGGGAATCCACGACCCCGGCGACGAGGTCGGCGGGGACGATCACGACCCCGAGGTCGGGGGTCTCGGGAAGATCCTCCACGGTGGCGTAGCACCGGACCCCTCCCACGCTGGCCCAGGAGGGGTTCACCGGGTAGATGACGCCCGTGAACTCGGCCGCCACCAGGTTGTGGAACAGGGAAGCTCCCACCGAGCCCGGACGACGGGAGGCCCCGATGACGGCCACCGACCGGGGTCGGAAGAGATCCTCGAGATCCCCGGCATCCCCTTTCGTCAACTGAGACCTCTCCTGCCCGGGAGACCAGCCGCACGGCCTCAAATAGGGCTCGGGCATCGCCGCCCCATGCCCTCGGGTCCCGAGCCTCCCCGGGCCGCGCCTTCCACGCCCCCCCGCAGGGGGGGCGCCATGGGGAACCTCCTCTCCCGTCTCCCCAAGGGGGATCTCAAGAACGTCATCGCCGTGGGGAGCGGCAAGGGGGGCGTGGGGAAGTCCACGGTGACGGCGCTCCTCGCCGCGGAGCTCCACCGGGAGGGAGCTTCCGTGGGGGTCCTGGACGCCGATGTGACCGGGCCCTCGATCCCCAAGCTCCTGGGCCTCTCCACCCACCTCGTGGACCGGGGGGAGGGGATCGAACCGGCGGTGACCCCGGAGGGGATCCGTACGGTGTCGAGCCAGTTCCTGGTGGAGGACAGCACCACCCCGGTGATCTGGCGGGGTCCCCTGGTGACCCGGCTCATCGTCCAGTTCTTCGGCGGGGTGAACTGGGGACCCCTCGACTTCCTCCTCATCGACATGCCCCCGGGGACCAGCGATGTGCCCCTCACCGTGTTCCAGACCATCCCCATCGACGGGATGCTCTTCGTGACCACTCCCCAGGACCTCGCGGGCCTCATCGTCAAGAAGGCCATCAACATGGCGCGGGAGCTCCACGTCCCTCTCTTGGGGATCGTGGAGAACATGGCCCGGGCCCGGTGCCCCCACTGTCAGAAGGACTTCTCCCTCTACGGCGAGAGCCACACGGCCTCCATGGCCCAGGAGTACGACATCCCGGTCCTGGGGGGGCTCACCGTGGACCCGCAGATCAGCATCCGGGGCGACGCGGGGACCCTGGGGACCTTCGAGAGCCCCGAGGTGGTCCGGCTGGCCCACGACCTTCGGAAGAGCCTCGAGGACGCCCGGGCGAAGAGCCTCCCCCTTCTCTGAAGGGAGGGGTCCGCACCCTCTTCGGGGGCGGACGGGTGCGGGGTGCCCGGCGCCGGGCCTCCCTATGCTTGCGGGGACCCGTTCCGGGCCCTTTCGATCTCTGCCTGGATGGCCTCCGCGTCGCGCGGGTATCCGCGGAAGACCATGGTGTCGTCCAGGACGACGGCGAAATCCCCCGCGGAGGAGAGCAGCTCCTCGGGGCCCTTCCCCGTGGCGAGCCCCGTGGGGGAGAGGGCCACCGCGGCCCCCGGTCCGCCGGGGGACGCCCACATCCCCCGGGAGAGGGCCTGAGCGTACTCGGTGGTGCGTTCGGTGGAGGCGAGGTCCAGCACCTCCACGCACCGGACCTTGTCCAGGTCGACGCTCCAGAGGACGCGGCGGTGCTCGGGAAGGATGTCCAGCCCGCTCAGCCCGAGACACCGACGCGTGGTGAGGACGACCCAGTGATGGTGGAACCGCCAGGACCGGAGGACCGATTCCCCGTCCCGGAGCTCACCCGGCGGTAGACCATGGGGCGGGGATTGGCTCGTCATGGGAGGGAGGCGCGGGGAGATGGAAGGCCGGATAAAAAGGCATCGGCCCCACTTCCCCGGGACCCCTCACGGGGGCCCGGAAACGGGGGGAGGCGGGGGAGGGACGGAGCCCGGGGCCGGCCCCGGTGCGGGAGCGGGGCGGGTGTCCATGAGCTCCTCGACCCGGATGGCATGGACCGGACATCCCCGCTGGGCGAGGGACTCCCCGAGGCCCCCCACGTGGGCGTCCCCCACCACGGCCATGACCCGGCGATGGCGGGAGGAGAGGACGGCGAGGCGCTGGGCCATGTGGGCGTTCCGTTCGTCGATGAGCACCCGGGTCACGGAGGGGTACTGCTCCCGGAGGATCTCGAGGTACTCGCTCCGGTCCTCCGAATACTTCTCGAGCTCCCTGCGGACGATCCGCGCGGGGACCAGGAGCCCCACGAAGCTCGACAGGAGCAGACGCAGCCGTTCCCTCCGGGACAGGCTCCCCACCAGGCGGGGGGCCACCTGGGAGAGCGGGTCGTCGATGAGGTAGACGGGCAGCCCCATGGACCGGGCCAGCTGGGCGGCCTGGAGCATCTCCGCCCCGGGGATGTCCCCCAGGCTCTGCGCCAGGCGGTCCTGGATGTGTCCCCATGCCCGGAACATGAGGGGCTGGCCCCGCCGGGTCCGGGAGACCTCGAGCCCCTCCCGATGGGCCCGTTCCCGGGCCACCAGGGAATCCGCCCGCTCGGGGTCCAGCTCCACGGCCACGGCATCGGGGTGAAAATCCGCGACCGTCCTCTGGAGACCCTTGCGGAGGTCCAGGACGTGGGCCACCCCCACGAGGAGGACTTCTCCCGTGGGAAGCGGGCTGGTGGCCGCCATCGCGGAGGAGCCCCACCCGCCCGTTCCGGCAGTGACCGTCAAGCTTTGCATGGTCCCTGGGAGGAGCCCGGGCACGGGATTTGAGGTTGCCGGGCTCTCCCGCTCCGGGAAGGGCGGCCCGCCCCATGGGCACGGGCGAGATGGATCCCCGGTCCACCCCGTAGTCTCGGCGCCCGTTCCGTGGGACGGACGAGGCCTTGGTCCCTCCTCCCGGAAGGGGCTTATAGTCCCTCGCGGTCCGCGGGGCCGCCATGGCCTGGAGGATCTACGTGGCCCCCGTGTCCCGGAGGGGGGAGCTCGAGGAGTCGCTCAAGGATGACGTCCTGTGGCGCCAGACCCGGATCCTGCGCGATGCGGGACCCCTGGGGGGCGCGGCGGACGAGATCTACCTCTACATGGAGGGTTCCGAATCGGCCATGGGCCGCGCGGACACCCTCCTGGGTCCCATCGCCGCCAAGGTGGATCCCGCCCGGGCCGAGGAGCTCCACGCCCGCTTCAAGGCCGAAGAGGAGATGTCGGCCCAGGGCATGGGGCTCATGTTCTCCGACTGAGGGTGGGCGGTCCGTCCTCATTCGGAGGCGTCGCCACCGGACTTCTCGAGGTCCTCGCCCCCGGCAAAGGTCCGCTGCGCGGCGGCGTAGAGGTCCTCGAGGCCGGTGTTCTTCTCGGCGCTCGCAAAGACCTGCGGCCAGATGGGTCCCATGGATTCGATGGTCCGGAAGAGCTCCGAGGAGAGGGTCGTGGCGCTGGTCTCCCCCTCCCCGTGCACCGCCTCGTAGAGGGTGAAGGGCTCCTGGGACCAGCGCCCCATCTCCGTGCGCTCCGGCTCCGTGAGGACATCCTCCTTGGCCACCACGCTCAGCAGGGGGAGCGTGAACCGGAACTGGACGGTGGCGGAGAGCATGAGGAGCGAGATGAAGCCGGCGGGTTGCCGCGCCAGGGCGGGATCGAAGAGGAAGACCAGGAGGCTCCGGTCCCCCGAGAGCGCCTCCACGATGGCCCGGGAGGACTCCCGGAACGCGAAGAGTTCCACCTGCCCCGGGGTGTCCACCAGGATGTAGTCCGCGCGCAGCCGTTCCAGGGCGTCGCGCACCTCGAACACCTTGAGCGCGATGAGGTCCGAGGCCGCCACCTGCGCCCCGTTGGGACCCAGGTGGTACTCCGCCATCACGTCCTGGAGGCGCACCCAGTCCCGGATGTCCACGTCGGGGTCGAACGACGGGTTCTCCATGCCCGGGTCGAGGTTCACGGTGACCGCGTCGTACCCGGCGGTCTCCATCCAGTTCTGGAAGGCCTTGGTGAGGGTGGTCTTCCCGGCCCCGGCCGTCCCGGTGAAGTAGAGGGCGATGGGATCCATCTCACGCGCTCCGGGCCGGAGGCGTGGGAGACCGTCGTTGCAATTCCTGGGCGAGGCGGCGGACGAAGGCGGTCTTGGGGTCCGTCCCCTTCTTCTGCACCTTGAGCCGGCCCGATCCCTGCCAGAAGGTCCGGGGGTAGCTCTTGCCCTCCTCCACCTCCACCTCGTAGCCCAGGGCCCGGGCCGCTTCGGCCATCTGGTCCAGGGAGATCTCCCCCTTCACCGAAGAGGCGGCGGGCACCCGGCGGCCTCCCCGGCGCGTGGCGCCCGCGGCGAGGTAGGTGGGATAGACGTAGAAGTGGTCCGGCATCGCCGGGCTCCCGGAAGCTTCAGGCTCCCGGGGGAGGGGAGAGGAGGACCCCGTTGAGGACCCCGTCCTGTCCCGGTCGGGAGCGGATCTCCACCCGTCCCAGTTCCGTCTCCAGGATGGCCCCGCGGGTGATGATGTTCCGCTGCACGTAGTTGGGATTCGCCCCGTTCTCCCGGACGGTGAGGGCCCGGGCGACCTTGGTGGTCTTGGTGGCGGGGTCGTACACATTGATGGAGATGGCGTTGAGGATCCGGACCTTCCGGTTGCCCCCGCGGACCCGGTAGAGCTTGAGGCTGGGCTCCCCGATGGTGGCGAACTGGAGTTCGCGCCCGATCTCGAACCGGCGCTTGTTCCGGTTGGGTCGCAGGCGCCCCCCGGTCCGCTTGCGCCGCGGCCGTCCTTGCCAGAGTCCCATGATGCATCCTCGCGGGGGGCCCGCTACTGGGTGGGGGTATATAGGCCTTGGCGGAGCGCCCGCACGCCTCCCTCCTCCCCGGGAGGTCCCTTCGTCAACGGGGCGCGAGGGCCTGCCGGGTGAGGGCCACGGAAAGGGCGGTGAGGGCCACGGCCACCGCGAACAGGATGCCCAGGTAGACCAGCGGACCGTAGGCGTAGTACGACGCGGAAGGGAAGAGGTTCTCCCGCATGACGTCGACCGCGAGGGTCACCGGGTTCCCGTTGGAGATGGTGCGGAGCCAGCCGGGCATCACCGACTGGGGGGCCAGGGCGTCGGACGAGAAGAGCACCGGCAGGTTGATGAGGTTGATGATGGCGAAGTACGAGTCCACCTGCTCCAGGAGGAAGCCGATGGCGAGGAAGACCGAGGTGAACCCGGCCGAGAGGAAGACCATCGCGAGGAAGATCTCGAGGAGCCCGAGGGGGGTCACCGTGGCGGTGACGGTGAGCCCGTCGAGCCCGGGGATCCGGGCGAAGGCGAGGGCCACCAGGAAGACCACGGCGCCCAGGAGGATCCCCCTCAGGACGCTCGCGACGAGGCGGGAACCCAGGATCAGGGTCCGGCCCACGGGGGCCACCGCCACCTTCTTCACGTAGCCCAGCCGGCGGTCGAAGATGACGTTCGCCCCCGCGAAGAGGCTCGAGAAGAGGACCACGAAGCCCACCATCCCCACGGAGAAGTAGGAATAGTAGCTGGGCGCGCCGGAGAACGCGGCGAGGACCAGGGGATTGGTGGCCCCCCCCTGCGAAGGGAGGAACTTCCCCAGGTTGAATGCCTGCCCGAAGAGCAGGAGGTAGAAGAACGGCATCATGAAGGAGGAGATGATGGCGGTGGGGATCCGGAGCCAATGCCGGATCTCCCGGAGGGTGAGCGCCCGGAACTCCCGCCACGTCATCGGCGCCTCCCCCGGAACTGGTTCATCCGGAGGGCGGCGTCGGTGGCGGAGGGCCCCTCCTCTTCCCGGTAGGCCCGCCCGGTGAACTCCAGGAACACCTCGTCCAGGGAGGGTTTCTTGAGGGCCACGGTGGCGAGGGGGACCCCCTGGGAGAAGCAGGTCTGGACCAGGGTGGGGACGAGCGCCTCCCCCTTCGCCGCCTTCACGCGATAGCCGGTCTCGTGCCGCCGGACGGAGAGGACCCCGGGGACCTTCGCGAGGACCTCGGTGAGGTCCCGGGACCCGTCCTGCGGGACCAGGGTGAGGACGTCCCCTCCGATCCGGTCCTTGAGCTCGGAGGGGGTTCCCAGGGCCTGGATCTTCCCGTGGTCGATGATGGCGATCCGGTCGCAGAGCGCGTCCGCTTCGTCGAGATAGTGCGTGGTGATGAAGACGGTGACCCCGAACCGGTGGCGCAGGTCCCGGATGGCCTCCCCGATCCCGGTCCGGCCCTGGGGGTCGAGCCCCAGGGTGGGCTCGTCCAGGAAGAGGATCCGGGGCTTGTGGATGATCCCCGCGGCGAGTTCCAGCCGCCGGCGCATGCCTCCGGAGTAGGTCTTCACCATCCGGTCCGCGGCGCCTTCGAGGCTCAGCTGGGGGAGAAGCTCGGCGATCCGGGTCCGGGTCTCCGCGGGGGAGACCCCATAGAGCGCCGCCGAGAGCTCCAGGTTTTCCCGGCCCGTGAGCTCGTCGTCCGCCGTGGACTCCTGGAAGACGAGGCCGATGCGGCGCCGGATCCCCTCGGGATCCTCCCCCACCGAGAGGCCGTCCACCCAGGCTTCCCCGCCCGTGGGGCGGAGCATCGTGGTGAGGATGCCGATGGTGGTGCTCTTCCCCGCCCCGTTGGGCCCGAGGAAGCCAAAGATCTCCCCCGGCCGTACCTCGAACGAGATCCCTTCCACGGCCCGCACGTTCCCCGGATAGACCTTCTCCAGGTCCCGGGTGACGATGATCCCGCTCTCTGAGGACATGGTCCTTCCCTTTTTCCCCAGGGGGTCACGGGAACGGGGAGTGGTTATGAAGGGTTCCGAGGCGCACGGCCCCGTCCCCTCCCGGATGGGGTCCTCACGCCCCCGACCACGTGAGCACCGTCTTGATGGTATCCGCACCCTTCGCCGCCACGGCTTCCCCGAACTCGGAGAAGGGGCGGCGCGCCGTGATGATGCGACCGGGAAGGTCGCCCCAGAGCTTCCGGAAGCGCCTCAGGTGGCGCATCCCCCGGAGGAAGTAGTCCCGGTTCGCGTTCACCGAGCCCGCCATGACCTGGTTCTCCAGGACCGCCGTCCGCAGGATCTCCCCGGCGGAGACCGGGAAGGTGGCCCCCGCGGGGGGGATCCCGGTGAGGACCAGGACGCCGTTGGGCGAGAGGGAACGGAAGAGCTCGAAATCCAGTTGGGGCGACCCGGCGGCCTCCACGATGAGTTGGAACCGGCCCTCCGGAGCGATCTTCTGCATCCCTTCCGCCACGTTGATGTGGCGGACGCCGGCCCGGGTGAGGAGCTCGCTCGCCGGCGTGTCGTCGTGGCGATCGATGGCCACCACGTCGTATCCCTCGGCCCGGAGCACGAGCCCCGCGAGGAGCCCCACGGCCCCCGTGCCCACCACCAGGGCCCGGTAGGGCCCGGGATGGGTCCCCACCCGCGCCGGCCGTTCCCAGAGCGAGATCTGCCGTTCGCCCATGAGCACGGCCTTCTCCACCACGCTTAAGGGTTCCATGAGGACGGCGATGTCCCGCAGGGACCGCGGCACCTTCACCAGGTACTCGGGGGTCTCCACGTACTCCTCCGCCATGTACCCGTCCCGGCCCCGGATCCCCCGCTCGGTGAATTCCCCGGTCTCGCACAGGTCCGACGAGTTGTTCTGGCACATGTGGCACCGGCCGCATCCCCGGCGGACGGTGGCCACGACGTAATCCCCCACCCGGAAGCCGCTGACCCCCTCGCCCACCTCGCGGACGCGTCCGAAATTCTCGTGCCCCAGGATCAACGAGGTCTGTCCCTGGGGGGGCGTCCCGTAGAGCCCCGAGACGATGTCCCGGTCGGTCCCGCATACCCCGCACTCCAGGACCCCCACCCGGACGCTCCCCGGCGTGAGCACGGGGGAGGGCGCATCTTCGACCCACTTCGCCCCCGGTGTCGGAGGCGATACCAGGACCGCTCGCATCGTTCTCCCCGCCCGGCTCCCTCAGAGATAGGACTTGAACGACGCTTCCACCGGGGTGAGGGCGTCCACCACGGCCTTCTCCTGCTCCGGGGTGAGGGGAAGGTACGGGCTCCGGTAGCCCACCTCCACCCCGCGGAGCCGGTTCATGAGGAACTTCACGGTGGACGGGAAGGGCCCCTTCTGGACCACCTGCCTCAGGGTGGCGATGAGCTGCTGGAGGGATTCGGCCTCGCTCCACTTCTCCGCGCGCGCCGCGTTCATGAACGCCACGGTGAGCTTGGGGAGGATGTTCCCCATGCCCATGATGGCTCCCCGGGCCCCGGCGCGCAGGGAGTCCAGGGCGAGCTCGTCATCCCCCGGGAACACCGCGAAGCCCTCCGGGGCCCCCTCGAGGAACGACCGGACGCTGGAGAGGGATCCCGAGGTGTCCTTGATCCCCTGGAGGGTCCCCTCCCGCGCCAGTTCGTGCACCAGGGAGGGGGGCAGGGCGTAGCCCACCAGGGAGGGGATGTTGTAGGCGAGGAGGGGAAGCTTGGTCTGCTTCCGGAGCGTCCGGTAATAGTCCCGGATCCCGCCGGCGTCCGGATGAAGGTAGAAGGGGGGAGTGGCCACCAGCACCGCGGCCCCCAGGGATTCCGCCTGGTCGGCGTGGGCCACGGCCTTCTTGGTGGAGGGGGCCCCGACGCCCGCCCATACGTCGGAGTGGAAGGTGGAACTCTCCACCACCGTCTCCAGGAACGTCTCCCGCTCCTCGAACGTGAGGGAGGGGAACTCCCCGAGGCTTCCCAGGGCGAAGACGTGAAGGATCCCCTGGTCCAGGAGCCCCCGGGTGAACCGGGCGTTCTTCGAGAGATCGATCTCGCCATCCTCCGTGAACAGCGTGGCGGTGGGAACGGCGAGCCCTTCCAGCGGCATGGGGGTGGGGAGCGGGCGAGCCTATTTCATCCCTCCGCGATTCCCGCCACCGGAGCGGTGGACCCATCATGCCTCCGGGGGAGTTCCGTTGGGTCCTGGGGCTCGATGAGGCGGGCCGGGGAAGCCTCCTGGGACCCCTCGTGGTGGGCGGCTTCGCGGTGCCGGCCTCGGAGGGGATCGACGCGGAGCTCCGGGGACTGGGCACCAGGGACTCGAAGGCGCTCAGCGCCCGCCGGCGCGAAGAGGTCTTCGAGGAACTCTGCCGGCGCGGGACCCTCCTCGCCGCCTGGGCGGACCCTCCCGAGGTGGACCGGTGGGTCCGCGGGCCGGGGCTCAACGCGCTCGAGGTGGCGCTCATGGGGGGCCTCATCCGGCGCTGTTCCCCCGGCCTCGTCCTCGCGGACGCCTGCGATGTGGACGCGGACCGGTTCGCCCGTCATCTCCGAAGGCAGCTTCCTCCGTCGTTCCCCCGGGTCCGCATCGTGGCGCGCCACAAGGCGGACCGGGATCTGCCCCTCGTCTCGGCGGCGAGCATCGTGGCGAAGGTGACCCGGGACCGTCGGATGGTCCAGCTGGCGCGCACCCTGGGGGAGGAGATGGGCACCGGGTATCCGTCGGACCCGCGCACCCGGCGACATCTCGAGGATCTCCTCGCCCGGCACCGGGACCTCCCCCCCCATGTCCGCCGCACCTGGGCCACCGTGACCCGGGTGAGCCGTTCCCTGCATCCCGGCGAGCCGCTCGAGCGCTGGGGCGGGTCGGGTCCCTCCCCCGCGGGGGCACCGGAGGACGAAGGATTATGAGCCCCGGTCCGCTCCACGGCGGCGAACCCCCATGATCGAGGATACCCTGGTGGCCCTGGTGGACCGGTTCAACCGGCACTGTGACCAGAACCCCGGCGTCCAGGAGGAGCTCCGGGGAAAGGACCGGGTGATCGAACTCTGTCTCCAGGAGGGAGAGAACTACCACTTCGAGCTCAAGGGGGGCCGCCTCACGCCTCCGCGACTGGGCAACGGGTCCCGACCCGACGTCCGCATCCTCACCGATAGCGCGACGTTCGAACAGCTGGTGCGCAAGGAGATTGGCCCCATGAAGGCGCTGGTGAGCCGGCGGCTCCAGATCGAGGCTTCGCTGGAGGATAAGCTCCTGCTCCGCCGCCTCCTGTGAACCGCTGCGCGCCGGTCACCATCCTGCCCGAGAAGGGTACGGCCCCTTCCACTTCGTCGCCGTCACTTCATCCGGGCGAGGTTGGCCTGGTCTTCTTCGTAGAGCGTTTGCATCAGCTGGAGCACGGCGGGCCTCACCCGGTGGACCTCCAGGGCAGGGCTTGTCCATTCCCCTACCGATGTCACGCCGGTCCCCTTCCCTTGGGGGATGTAGAAGCTGAACTCCTTGGACCCCGCAAACAACCCCTCCAGCCACTCGAGCGCGAACCCCAGCGGTGGATAGGCGGTGAGCCGCATCTTGTTGGGCACCTTCTTCCCATCCGGGAGGACGATGGTGGCATGGATCTCCGTGACATTCTCGCTCACCCGCACGAACTGCGCGTCGGGGGCAGAGGGGTGGGTATGCTCCGGGCTGGAATGCAGCCGCCAGATCTTCTCCATGGGAGCCGGGAACACGCCCCCTTCGTCCAGCACGAAGACGAACCGCGAGAGGTCGAACCCACCATGGGATCCAGGATCATGCGCTTCCGAGGATGGCCCGGTCATGGTTTGCACCCGGTCCCCCCTCACACTATTCCGGCATTCAAAGGTTCCGAAGGGGACCGGCGGGGGGTGCGGAGGGGTCTTCCCGTCGTGTCGGTGGCGAGGGGGGACTGGGGTCTCTATTCCCCGGGCCCACGACGGCCGCCGAGGATGGGTCCTCCACGCCATGGCTCCCATGACCGGGAAGCCGCCCCCGGATCTCCCCGCCCCGCAGCCGCAGGGCGAAGCGGCGCTCCCGGGCGGGTGGCGTCGGGACCCTTAGCTCAGGAACACGCAGGCGGCGATGCAGACCCCATAATGGTCCATGGGGATCTCGAGTTCCTCGGTCCGATAGTAGATCTTCTTGAGTTCCACGCCCCGGAAGTGCGCGATCTCCTGCATCCGCCACCGGAGGAATTCCTTGAGCGCCTTCTGGGTGCCGTGGATGTGGCCCTCCGCCACGTACCCGCCGTGCCCGTCGACCCGAAACCCGTAGGCGATCCCGGCGCTGATCACTTCCCCTTCGCCCCCCTGGTAGCGGGCGAGGACGCAATGGGTGATGGCCCCCATGGGGAGCGGGCGGCGCTCCACCTGGCGGATGCCATCCGGCAGGACCGAGGAGACGCTCACGAGGTTCTGCTCCCCGATCCCGGCCTTGAGGAGCGCGAGGTCGAAGGCGTTGAGCTCGCTGGTCTTGTTGATGGCACGTCCGCTGGTCACGAAGAAGCGCTTGGGGATGGGTACGAGGGGCTGCTCACCTTTGGGCCGGGTCTTCTCCACGCGGGGCGGTCACCGATTTCCGGGATAAATACGCTCTCCCGTTGGGTCCCGCTCCGTCCGCGAAGCGGTGGGTCCAGGCACCCGGAGGGAGCCCGCCGGCCCCCGGCCCCTCGGCCTCACACCATGATGGCGTGGCGCCGCCGGAGGGAATCCTCTGTCTCCCCCCGGACCCGCATGAGCTCCGAGATGAGCCCGTCCCCCAATCGGAGGCTCGCGGCCTCGAAGAGGGTCCCCAGGGGCGCGTAGCGCGGCCGGACCTCATCCTCGGGGAAGCGCAGGGGGAGCACGTGGTTGGCGGCGTGGGCCAGCTTGCTGGTGGGGCGGGCCGTGATGACCACGAGGTTCGCCCCTTCCCGCCGGACGATGTTCGCGGTCTGCAGGGAGGACTGGCTCTCCCCCCGGTTGGAGAAGATGATCACGAGATCGCCCCTCTTCACGATGGGGGTCACCGACTCCCCGATGACGAAGGCGGGGATCCCCGTCTGCACGAGGCGCATGGCGAAGGCACGCGCCACGATCCCCGATCGGCCGGCGCCGTAGACGAACACCGTGGGGGCCCCGTGGATGAGCGTCACGGTGCGCAGGAGGGTCTCGTCCGGAAGTTCCTCCAGGGCCCGGGTGACGGCCTGGCCCACGTACTGGACGGCCGCGCGGAACGTGGCCGCGCGGTCTCCCTCCGGAGGTACCTCACCTCTTCCGGTGGCCATGAGGTGTCGCCCTCCTGGGTCGGTCATGGGCCTTCCGATTCCCCCGGGGGCGCACCGGTCGTGGGGGCCGCCTTCCCCGGGGAACGTGGCTCCCCTTGATGTGAGCCCCCTGGGAACGGGGAAGCCTCGTGGATTTCGCCGGAGATTGGGGTCTCCGCGGGGCAGGATGGGCGGGAGCCTTTCGGGGAGCAGGGGGTGGCGACCGGGACGGTCCCGGGGCCGGTTTGGGGACCGGGGGGGCATGCCGGCGGGCGAAGCGCTTGGAAAGGGCCCGCTCGTAGAGGAGTTTCATGTACATCGCGTCGTGCTCCAGGAGGGGGGACGAGCTGATCACCGTGGCGTCGTAGTCCCGGTCGGCGAGGACTTCCGCCACGTGATCGAAGTGCATCCGTCCCCGCTTGATGGGGGTCAACCGGAACTCGCCGGGCCCGTAGGTCTCCACCCCCGCGAAGTTGAGGTAGAGGTCCCCGTGGCTCGCGGCGAGGAACTCCTCCACCACCCTCTGGACCTCCTCCCGCGTCTCGAAGGGCTTCCCGGCCCGGGCGGCCACGTGGGCCATGTTCAGGACGGGCCGCACCCGGCGCACCGCCCGGGCGATCCCGAGGATCTCCTCCGGGGTCCCGATGACCTCCGGGTGCCCGCTGGGCTCCAGGGCGAGGAGGATCCTTCCCCGGTCCAGTCCGTCCATCCATTGCCGGAGGCGGCGGACCTCCTCCACGACGCGGCGAACGGCCCCCTCCCGGTCCTCCGAGGCATAGAAGCCCAGGTGGCCCACCACTGCATCCGCTCCCAGGCCCATGGCGAGGGCACAGGACCACTGGAATTGCCGGAGGCTCCTCTCCCGGGCTTCCGGGGATCCCACGAGGTTCACGTAATAGGGGGCATGGAGGGTCAGCCGGACGTCCACGCTCCGGGCAAGGTTCTTCGCCTGGGTGAGATCGCCATAATCCTTGGCGAGGAACCAGTTGAGCGTGGTGACCTGGGCCCGACGGTCCAGGGGGGCCTGGAGCGCGGCGGCATCCGAGTACACATCCCCCTTGGCGGGAGGACCCACCTCGACGATGAGTTGGCCCGGGATCTCCATGGGGCGTTTCCCCACCTCCTCGTCATAGATCCCCCGCGTGAACGGGTTCACCTTGATGAACTGGACCTCCATCGCCGTGAGGCCCAGATGGTGGACGTCACTGATGCCGTCCCGGAGCGTCCGGCCTTTGCAGGAGAGCGGGATCCCGGCCGGTCCGAATCGTATCATAAGAAATGAGGGGGAAGAACGGGCCGGGCGTAATCGAGGGGGGTATAAAAGGCATGGTCCGCCCCACCCTGTCGTACCGGCAGGGCACACAGCATTTCCGACGGGCCGAGCGACTCAGACCGACGGGGGATCTCCCTGTCGAGGTTCACTGGATCGGGACGAACATGCAATCCGGACCCTCTTCCTGCGAATACCCCGATCCCACCCGGGACCATCGGACCATCCGGGTTCCCCGTGAGGTGGTGAGGGGAACCACGAGTCTCCCTTCGGGCCGGAGGTGCGATCTCCATGGAAGTACCACAGAGGCGGGAGCGGAGAAGGAGGCAACGATGGCATGGAACTCTCCGTCCGGGAACGGACCCCTGGCATCCCCCCGTCGAACCTCGGTCCAATCCGCGACCCCCGACCGCCGGAGGGATTCCCGCGCGGCGCCCACGAGGGAGGCATCGCGTTCGATCCCCAAGACGCGGCCCGTGGGTCCCGCCAGATGGGCGAGGATGGCGAGAAGATAGCCGGACCCGCTGCCCAGCTCCAACACATGGTGGCCGGGACGCACCTCGGCCCAGGCCGCCTGGAACGCCACCATGTGGGGAGCCGAGATGGTGGACCCCGGGGCGAGCGGCAAGGGCTCATCGGAATACGCCTGTGCCCGCAGCCCCTGGGGAACGAACTCGTGCCGTGGAACGGCTTCCATGGCACGGGCCACGCGAGGGTCGGAGAGCCGCAGCGATCCCACCATTCGGCGGGCCTCCCGCCTCCAATCCCATCCCTCATCCTCGGGGGAGCGGGGA
>JAJZYH010000001.1 GCA_021798195.1 Thermoplasmata archaeon | reverse complement strand
CGGCCCGTCGCCGGGAGCGGACCCACGCCCTCGCGGAGGCCACCCGGGCCGCGGTGAAGGCCATGGGCCTCGCCCTCTACGCCCGGGAGGAGTACGCCTCGGACACCGTCACCGCGATCCGCTACCCCGCCGGCGTGGAGGACGGCGCCTTCCGGGCCGCCCTCAGGGACCGGCACAATGTCATCGTCTCCGGCGGTCAGGGGAGCGCCAAGGGACAGATCTTCCGGTTGGGCCACATGGGGATCGCAAGCTGGGGAGACCTCCTCACCGGGATCGCCGCGGTGGAGCGGGAGCTCGTCCGACTGGGCCACCTCCCCCGGGTGGGTCCCGGGGTGACCGCATTCGCCAGCCGGATCCCCTGATCCCGCCGCCCTCAGATGTCCAGGATCACCTGGGCCCGGGGCCTCTTGAGGTCCAGGAACATCCGATGGAGCGTCACGGCCTTCACGCCGACACCGGGCGGGTGCCGGGGGGGGTCATAGGCCTCTCCGCGCAGGAGGGCGCGCAACTCCCGGGGCGGTTCCCCCGTCACGTCCACCTCCAGGTCGCCCACCAGGAATTCCTCCACGTCGAAGAGCTGGATCAGACGCGTGAGGAAGGCCACCACCAGTCCCTCGGGGCTGGGGGCCGCCACCTCGATCCGGCGCACCTCCCGGGGCGAAACCCTCGTGACATCCGTGAGGAGATCGCTGAGCCCCAGCGCCAGCTGGCGGAAGAGTTCCGGAAGGCTGTCCGCCCGGGCCCCGACCCCCACGTCGGCGGTGGTCCCGAACCGCCAATGGGCCGGATGGGACCCGGGCGGTTCCGTGGTCACCTCGGAAGGGATTGGCAGGGAGGGATCGGTCATGCCCGGCCTCCGTCCAGAGTCCACGCAGTCTTAAGAGCCGGCAGGGCGTCCAATGGATTCCTCCGGGCACCATGCGGGCCACGTTGATCATCCCCACCCTCAACGAGCGGGAGGGGATCGGGTTCACCCTCCGGGCCTTCCGGGAGGCCCGGGAGAACGCGAACCGGCTCTTCTTCCGGTCGGACCCCGTGGACTGGGAGGTCCTGGTGGTCGACGGGGCCTCCACCGACGGGACCCAGGCGGCGGCGGAGGCGGAAGGGGCCCGGGTCATCTCGGAGCCCCGGAAGGGGTACGGCCGGGCCTACCGGACCGGCTTCGCCGCCGCCCAGGGGGAGTTCGTGGCCACCATGGACGGCGACGGGACCTATCCCGCCCGGGAGATCCCCTGGTTCCTGCTCCACCTCATCTACCATGAGAAGGACTTCGTCACCGGCGACCGGCTCACCTACCTGGAGAAGAAGGCCATGACCACCGAGCACCGGCTGGGGAACGCCCTGCTGAACCGTATGGTGACGGTTCTCTTCCACGAGGTGCTGAAGGACGCACCCGCCCGGGTCCTCGTGGATTCCCAGAGCGGCATGTGGGTCTTCCGCCGGTCCATCCTCCCCAAGCTCCATCTCACCCAGGATGGGATGGCGTTCTCCGAGGAGCTCAAGATCGAGGTCCTCCTGCGCGGGTTCCGGCTGGAGGAGATCCCCATCCACTACTCGGAGCGCTGGGGCCGTCCCAAGCTCTCCTCGTGGCACGACGGCCTCCACAACATGTCCTGGCTCCTGCGCAAGCGCTTCCAGGTCTCCCAGGAGGCCCGGCACGGCCATCCAGTCCCGCTCCCCAAGGAATCCCCTTCCACCATGTCCGGGCGATCCTGAGCCGGGATGGCCCCCGGGCCGGGAGGGAACGCCGAGGGGTGGGCCGCGAAGGCGTGGCCCCTTTACTTGGTCTTTCCGGAGCGTTCCTTGGACTTCACCCGGAGGCCGTGGTAGCCGCACTTCCGGCACTGGGTGGCGCGCATGGCGTTCCGGGCGGAACAGTTCATGCAGATCTTCTTCTGGAGGAGTCGCGCGGTGGCCTCGGGGAACGGCATGGGAGGGGGGCGAGCCCGGTGAGGGTATTTGAGGATGTCGCGGCCCGGGGCTTTGTCAAAGTGGTGACGGAGCCGCCTCCTCAGGCCCGGTTACTTTAACGCGGGTCCTTCTTCACCATTCGATATATCCCGAACCGCCTCGTAGGTCGAGGTGAAGCACCCCAGGCATCCCGCTTATCGAACTTGAGGCGTCCATTCCAATCAGGTTGGGAACCGAAAATTCCTGTATCGCCTGCGCAACAACCTTCCCGGCCACTTTCTTCCTCGCCTTCCGTGTAATGGGGAAAAAAACTCGAGGGGAATGCAAGAGGGTCTTGTCGAGATTCGGGGTCAAGAAGGCTGTAATCGTTCCCCGATAGATGGGTTCCCTCGTGATTCCTCCTACTCCAACGGTCACATCCGTACCCAGCGATTCGGGGTTGATTCCAATCTTTCGAGCGGTTTCTTCGCTTAGCCCTGACGTGTTCGAGCCGGTGTCAACAAGGAACTCGGCGTTGATGAGGTTCCCGCCTGATGGGGGCACCACCAGCACTCCCAAGGAGAATTGGAGACTGTCTCGGTTGAAAACTAGCTCGACGCGTCCCATTCAGAGCACCCAGCGTAGGCCCCGGTGGGCTACCCTCGCGATGTAGACGCCCGGGACATCGTGATACTTCCTCTCAAGTTCCTCGCCGGAAGACGAGGATTCAAGAATCTTGCCGGACGCAACCGCGACATACTTGCCCGCGTAGCGTTCAAGCTTGCGGCCATTCTCCTTGGCCCAACGAAGATTCGATTGGTAGGTCCGGAACGCCTCGATGGCTTCCGCCGGGACTTCTACTGCCAATTCCGACACCCCACTTATCCCAAACCATTGGGGGTTTAACGGTTATCATACTGGCGTTCGTATTGACAAACGGACCGCGTGTTCTCGAACCCCTTAGGAATTGTTTGTTTAGTATCCGGCTTGATTGTGCGACTACTCTTACAAAGCCGCGGCCCCCGAACCAGGGACAGGCCCCGGTTCCGTCGAAGGAGGGGACGCCCTTCGATCCCACCCGGGGCGCCGGACGGGTGAAGGGCATGGGAAGGGTCCGGCCGTCCCTCCCCGAATCGGAGGAAGGCACCCGGGCCCCCCTCCTCAGGGACCCTTGGATCCTTCCAAAGTTTTTCTTCCCCCCGGACGTTCCCTCTCCGCCATGGTCACGCCCACCGAAGGGGAGAGGGCCGTCCGGCTCGCCCGGTCGACTCTCGAGGAGACCCTATCTCGCCCCCGGGGAAAGGGGAGTCCACCCCCGCCGGGGCATCCCTCCCCTCTCCCTTCGATCTTCGGCGAGAAACGCGGGGTCTTCGTCACCCTGAAGACCGCCCCGCCGCATGGGGAGCTCCGGGGATGCATCGGGTTCCCGCTGCCTCTCTACCCTCTCGCGCGGGGGATCCCCCTCGCGGCGATCCATGCCGCCCGGGAGGACCCCCGGTTCCCGCCCGTCGCCCCGGAGGAACTTCCTCACATCACGGTGGAGGTCTCCATCCTCACTCCCCCGGAGCCCATCCCGGCCTCCTCCCCCACGGACCTCCTCCGGGAAGTGGTGGTGGGCCGGGACGGCCTCATCGCCACGGCGGGGTCCGCCCAGGGGCTCCTCCTGCCCCAGGTGCCCGTGGAGCTGGGATGGGATGTGCCCGCATTCCTCTCGGGGACCTGCGAGAAGGCGGGGCTCCCGGCCGACGCGTGGCGTCGGGGGGAGGTCCGGTTCCAGAGGTTCCGGTCCGAGGTGTTCGGGGAGCGGGAGCCCCGGGGCGACGTGATCCGTGTGCTGGGCCCAGAATAGGGGGTTTCCCGGCGGGGAACGGGGTCAGGGTTCCCGCGCCTTCTCGAGGCGCACCACGAGGGTCTCGCCCTCCACGTCGTCCCACCGGTGGACGCCGGGGCCCGGCGGAGGGGACTCCTCCTCCGGCCACCGGATCTCCGCGGCGAGGACCGCCTCCGCCACCACGGTCCCATGGGCTCGAGCCGCTGCGCGGAGGTTCACCCCTCCCCAGAGCTCCACCCGGACCCGGTCCCCGTACTCCATCCCGGACTCCTTGCGGGCCATCTGGATCCGTCGGATGATCTCCCGAGAGAGTCCCTCCAGCCAGAGTTCACGTCCCGGGTTCCGGGACAGAGCGATGGGAAGGCGGGCCTCCTGGGCCCGGACCACCCAGTCCGCCTCCGGGAACGGGCGCACCGCGAACTCCTCCAGGGTGAGCTCCGTGACCTTCTTCACATTGGCCTCCTCCTGGAGGAGCCCCGGCCATGCGGCGCCGAGGGCCCGGCGCTCCTCCGGCGTGAAGCCTCCGATCACGAGCTCCGGCAGGGGGATCCGGGACCGGACCCCCGCCTTCATCCGGAGGTCGCGCACTCCCTCCACCACCGTGAGGAGCCGCGCCATGGCGCCCTCGAGCGCCGTGTCCCGGTGCCCCACCACCCGGGGCCACGCCTCCAGGTGGACGCTGGGGGCGCCGGAGCGGAAGTCGTCTCCCCGGACCACCTGGTGGACGTGCTCCGCGGCGTGGGGCGCCAGGGGGGCCAGGAAGCGGGAGACCGCGATCAGGACGTAGGAGAGGGTGGCGTAGGCCTGCCTCTTGTCCTCGGGACTGGTCTCCGACCAGAACCGGGGCCGGGAGCGGCGGAGGTACCATGTGGAGAGTTCCTCCAGGAACCCCTGGATCTCCTGGGCGGCGGTGTGGGCATCCGAGGCGTCGTAGGCGCTTCCCAGCACCTCGCCCAACCGTTCCAGCCGGGAGAGGAGCCACCGGTCCAGGGGCGAGGAGGGGTCCGGGGCATTCTCCGACCCGCGGACCCCGTCGAGCGCCGCATTGGAGCGATAGAACTCCACCACGTTGAGGAGGGTGGTGAGGAGCTTCCCCCCGCTGAGCCGGATGGAGGTCTCGGAGAACCGGGTGGATTCGGTGTAGGACCCCAGGTAGATGGCGAGGCGGGGGGCGTCGGCCCCCATCCGGTCCATGAGCTCCAGCGGTTCCACCACATTCCGCTTGGACTTGGACATCTTGAGGCCCCCCTCGTCGAGGGCCATCCCGTTCACCAGGGCGGTCCGGTAGGCGGGGCGGTGGAAGAGGAGGGTGGCCAGCACGTGGAGGGTGTAGAACCATCCCCGGGTCTGGTCCAGTCCCTCGGCCACGAAGTCGAGGGGCACCGCGGGATCGAAGGGAGAATCCTGGGCGAACGGGTAGTGGTACTGCGCGAAGGGGGCCGATCCGCTGTCGTACCACACGTCGATGACGTACGGTTCCCGGGTCATCCGCACGTGGTGCTCCGGGCATTCCACGGGGATCTCGTCGACCCACGGGCGATGGGGATCGAAGGGCTCGGGGAGCGGCGTGGGGGAGAGGGCGCGGAGTTCCGCGAAGCTTCCCACGGCGACCCAGTGGCCCCGGGGGCACTCCCAGAAGGGCAGAGGGGTCCCCCAGTAGCGGTTCCGGCTCAGCGCCCAATCCTTGGCCTCGGAGAGGAAGTTCCCGAACCGGCCCTCCCGCAGGTGGGCCGGGATCCAGTTCACCGCGGCGTTGTGGGCCACGAGTTCCGCCCGGAGCTTGTGGATGCGGATGAACCACGTCTCCACCGCACGGTACATGAGAGGGCTCCCGCACCGCCAGCAGAAGGGGTAGGTGTGGCGGTACGTCCCCTGGGAATGGACAAGGCCCCGGGCCGAGAGGTCCTCGAGGAGCTTCGCATCGGCGGCCTTGAAGGAGAGCCCGGCCACCAGGGGGACCGCCGAGGTGAAGTGGCCGGAGGCGTCCAGCGGGTCGAACGCGCCCAGGCCCACCGCCTGCCCCAGGGCATGGTCGTCCACACCGAAGGAGGGGGCCACGTGCACGATCCCGGTCCCCTCCTCCGTGGAGACCCAGTCCGCCGCATACACCCGGTGCCGGGCCGGTCCTCCCGGCGTCACGCCGGGGAAAGGGGGCTCGTAGCGCCATCCCACGAGATCCGCCCCGGTGAGGTGCTCCTGGATGGGAGGAGCCGTGCCCGGCTCGGGAAAGTACCGGGAAAATGCCGGGGCCGCCATGACGTAGCGCTCCCCGGAGGTCCCTGGGAACACCACGTAGTCCATGGCGGGGCCCACGGCCAGGGCCAGGTTGGCCGGGAGGGTCCACGGGGTCGTGGTCCAGGCGAGAAGGTAGGTGGGCGGGCCATCCGGAGGGCCGTCGGTGCGCCGCAGGCGGACGGTCACCGACGGATCGGTGGTCTCCCGGTACCCCTGGGCGACCTCATGGCTCGCCTCCGGTGTCTCGCACCGGGGGCAGTACGGGACCACATAGAGCCCCTTCTCCAGAAGGGACTTCCCATGGAGCTCCTTGAGCGACCACCAGACGCTCTCGATGTACTCGGGGCTCATGGTAAAGTACGCATGGGAATAGTCCAGCCAGTAGGCCATCCGGGAGGAGAGCTCCCGCCAGATGGCTTCGTACGTGAGGACGTTGGTCCGGCAGTCCGCCGCGAACTTCGCGAGACCGTACTCCAGGATCTGCTTCTTGGAGCGCCAGCCATGGCTCTTCTCCACCTCGATCTCCACGGGAAGGCCATGGCAATCCCACCCGGCCATGGGGGTCACCACCCGGTACCCATTCATCCGCCGGAACCGCAGGACCATGTCCTTCAGGGACCGCGCCATGAGGTGGCCCACATGGGGACGGCCGTTGGCCGTGGGGGGGCCCTCCGTGAATCGGAAGGGAGGCCCCGTGGGATGCAGGGCCAGCGCCCGCTCGGGGACGTTCTCCCGGGCCCAGAACTCCCGTACGCGTTGCTCCATGGCCAGGAACGGGGCGTAGGGGTTGGGTGCTGGGACGGCCGCGGAGCGTGGTCCGGGAGAGGAGGAGGTACGGGTGCGGGAGGTCTCTTCCACGGCGCTCTCCAGGGGGGGGCCTCTCATGGACCTACCCCTCCATATACTCTCGCGGGACGGGGTTCGTTCACGGGGGAAGAAGGCGTCGATGCTGCTGCATGATGCAGAGGTCCTGGACCACGGGAACTCCCGCGGCCTCCGCCTGACGGGCGGCCTCGGGGTGACGGACCCCCAGCTGGAGCCAGATGGCCCGGGGGCGCGGCCGGCGTCGGAGGGCTTCCTCCACGATGGGGGGGACCGCTTCCGATTTCCGGAAGACGTCCACGATGTCCACCACCACGTCTGCCGGGATCTCCGAGAGCGACGGGTACGAGGGCTCCCCCAGGACCTCCCGGAGGGCGGGGTTCACCGGCACCACGCGGTACCCCCTCTCCTTCAGGTAGCGCCCCACCTCGTTGGAGTCCCGGTCGGGCTTGTCGCTCAACCCCACCACCGCAATGGTCCTCGCCTGCCGCAGGAGATCTCGCATCGGCGCATCGTCCACGGATGACACCCCGTGGACCCACTGGGCCGGAAGGAAAACGGTTTCTGAAGGTCCTCGGGATCGCTCCCGTGGGCTCTTCCCCGCACCGGGTATCCACGGGGGAGGGGATCTGGCCCTACGCAGGGGGCCACGCGCCCGGCGGCATGTTGGCGATGGGATCCCGTGCGGGAGGAACGACCCCCGGGAACGGCATCCGGGAGCCCAGGGGGTTCCACGACCCGCAGCGGGGGCATGGGGCGGCCGCCGCGGAGGCCGGGACCTGGAACGGCATCCCGCAGAGGATGCAGTGGGTCCAGATCCCCATGGGCGGAGGGGGGGGCGGTGGGGCGGGCATCCCCGAGGGACTTACCCATGGCATGGGATGGTAGGGCGCCGGGGCCAAGGGGGGAGGCGTAGATTCGACCCTCCGCAGGTGAAGGACGAGGGCGTAGAGGCCGCACGCCAGGAGGAAGAGGAGCGAGAGGGCCAGGAATGCGGTCCCCAGCGCGCCCGGGAAGAGGCTCCCGAAGCTCATGGCGTCGAAGCCGCCATGCAGGAGCGCGACCACCAGGAGGTTCCCGCGGGAGTGATAGTAGGCGAAGGAGAACGCGAGGCCCAGCGTGACGATCCGGACGTAGTAGATGGGGGAGACCTCGAGGTACGTCTGGGCGTAATAGAGGTGGACCCCCGCAAAGAGGAGGCTGGTCCACAGGGCCGTCCAGCCCCAGTTCCGGGTCCCCAGTGCGCGCAGGGCTCCCCCGAAGACGTACCCCCGGAAGAGCGTCTCCTCCACGAACCCCACGAAGAAGATGGAGAACAGGATGAAGAACACCGTGTTCTGGCTGCCCTCTTGGATCACGGGAGTGATCCGGGAAAGGAGCTCCCCGGTCCTCGGGTCCAGCTTGAGATAGATGTTGGTGAGGACCACCGCAAGGACGAGCCCCAGGACCCCGAAGACCCCGTACCACCGGAGCCCCTCCCGCACCCCGACCCCCATGTGGCGGCCGAAGTTCCGCAGGGGAGCGGCCCGGAACGCCCAGTAGAACGCGAGGAGCCCGAAGCCGTACACCTGGAAGAGGCTGAGCGCGAAGCCCGCCCAACCCGCGGGGAACCACCCCGCCGGGACGACGTACTGGGAGAGGACGCCCGCCACGGTGACCGCCACGGCCACCCCGTACCGCCCCGGGCCACCCATGGAAAAGGAAGCCCGTCCGTGGGACGTCGTGACGGGGGAGGTCTGGGTCATCCCTCGTCCTCGTCCTCAGAGGCCCCCGGCGCCGGCTCCTCTTCGCCGCGCGGTCCCTGGGCCATGTCCCAGGTCTTCTCGGCGGCGGAAAGGCAGGCCAGGAGATCCTCCAGCGTGCGCCGGAGCTCCCCGGCATTCCGGGCCCGGACGCGGATACGGAGGTCGGTACCCTCCCTGGAGGTTTCCACGTACGCCGCGTTGTCCGGTGCCAGGGCGGCTCGGAGGCTCTCCACCTGCGCGGGGGAGGAGTATCGGCGGTGGAGCTCCGCGCTCACTTCCGCCGCTTCGCCCTCTCTGTGTCCTTGGCGGGCCGCGTCGACGATCCCATCACCTTCCCGGGGCCGGAGGAGAGGGCCCCGTAGATTTGAGGTTGGGCCTTCTGCGCCTCCGCCTCCGCCCGCGCGGCCGACTCGCGGAGGTGGCGGCGCACCGAGGGCCAGACCTTCCCGTCGGTGCGGGCCTTGTTCTCGAAATTGTGGACCCCCAGGTACTTGTCAAAGGCCGCCTGGGTGGCCTCGTCCCATCGCCCGTGGAGGGGGCCGAAGTAGTATCCCACCGACTTGAGGTCCTTCTGCACCTCCAGGATGGCCGCCGGAGTGAGCGGAATGAGGGTCGAGGGGTCCTCGCGGTTGAGGAGCGTCATGTCGTAGATCGCGAAGATCCGCCGGAGCTCCTCGATGGGGGCCGGATGATCGTCCACCCGAACGTCGATGTACCGGTCCACGCCCCCCCCGTAGGAGGCCCCCGGCTTCACCACGAAGAGGCTCGCCGCCTGCTGTCCCCGCCGGTCCCCTCCCATCTTCTGGCCGGCCGCCAGGGCGGCGAGCAGGCGGTCCGCGAGATCCCCCGGAGTGGTCTCCATGGCCCGGGCCATCCGCTCCACCACCTCTTCGCCCGTGAGGATGTTCCCCTGGCACGTGAAGCCCTCCCCGACGACGTGACCCGCCCAGTCCAGGCACTTCGCACCCGTGTAGGCGGCGGCGCGTCCCTTGGCATCCACGACCCCCAGTTGCCGGTGCTCCCGCTCCGGGTCCACCGAAGTGAGCTTGTGCACCACGTCGGGGGCCGCGAGCCCGCTCCGGAGGAGGGAGAGCCCGTCCGGCCCGTAGCGGACGTTGGCGAGCGCCTGAGTGGCCAGCGCCCCCACCTTGGCCTCCGCCCAGGGGACCACGGATCCCACGGCGACGAACTTGGACTGGACGGCGATCCCCCATTCCTGACGGTCCAGATCGGCGGCCACGATGGAGAACGTGCTCAAGCGAGGTCCCTGGGACATGCTGTACCCCCTGGTCTCGGGTCGTCCTTAGGCCCCTTCCCCATCTATTAGCCTTCGTTCCGGGGACCGGCCCCTGCGGACACCATGGCATGGTGTCCAGGATACCGCCTTCCCCCTGGGACAGAGGTTCATGCAGGACGGGGAGGGATCATCGCCCCGGGGAAGGCCCAGGTGAGGTGGCCCGAGCATGTCCGGGAGAAAGGGATCCGTCGAGGGTGAGGGGAGCGACATACTGCCCATCCATCCGAAAGGTGCCGGGCCCCTCCGAGTGCGGGAGTGGGAGCAGTGGAAGGCCCTGTGCCCCGGGCGTGTCCTCGTGGGCGGATACGGGGGAGGGACGATGGCAGACCTCCGCCCGGGCCCCCTCCCTCCGTGTCCTTCGCCTCCCCCGGAGGCGCCGAACTCCGGCTCACCACGGGATCGACCTCGAAGGCACCAGGATGGCGACGGGGAGCTCCCGGAGGACCTCCCGCACGGGTAGCCCCCCCTTGGGAGTCGAAGGCCCCACGGTCTTCCCGGTGAGGACGTCGGTCCATCCATCCGTCGGCGATCCGGGGAGTCGGATGAAGCCGGGGAGGCTCTCGCCCTCGGGACTTCCCACAGGTCCCCCCATCGTCGGGGCGAACCGTCGGGTCTCCCGGAGCGCCACCGTGAGGACGCTCTCGCCCCCCGTTCCCCGGCGGAAGGCCACCACGCGTTCGCCCGCGCCACGGACATGGACCGGAAGATAGGGCGAGCCGGGAGCGAGGGCCGGAGCCCCTTTCCGGAGGGAGAGCGTCCGGTGGGTCACCCACAATTTGATCCCACCATCCTCCCAATGTCGTCGCCAGCTCTCCACGGGGGGCATCCTTCCTCCCCGTCGTTCCCGGAGGAGGGACGCGAGAGCCTCCTTCCGGCGACGGAAGTCCACGGGTCTCCGGTTGTCCGGATCCACGAGGCTCAAGTCCCACATCTCGCAGCCCTGGTAGATGTCCGGGCTCCCGGGCGCGGTCCCCTTGAGGGCCACGGCCACCAGGGAGCGGAGGGCCCCGTGCCAGGCCAGGGTCCTCTGGAACGGGAGGAACGACGAAAGGAATCCGCCGGGACCGTCATCGCGCCGGAGCCGGGCCACGGCGGTCTCCACCCACCGCTCGAACTCGGGATCCGGAGCGTGCCAGCTGGAGCGCCGCGCCCGTTCCCGGGCCGCCTTCACCAGGTAGGCCTGGATCCGTCGCGCGTAGGTTTCGTCCGGGGCGGCGTCCACGGGCCAGGAGCCCAGGAGCGTGGTGAAGAGGAGGTAGACCGCGTTCCGGTCCGGGAGGAGCGTGGGAGGGCGATGCCCCAGGATCCGCCAGAGTCGGGCGTTCCACCTCGGGAGGAGCGACGCGAACTCCCCGGACCATTCGGTGAGGGCGAGGAGACGGGCCCGGACATCCTCGCTCCGCTTGGTGTCATGGGTGGAGGTGGTGGTCATCCGCCCCGGCCATTGCCGGGCGGCCCGGGCCATGGCCCGGTGCCATCGGGCGGTGGAGCTCCCAGGGACCGGGAACTGCGGCACCCCGCCCACTTCGTTGAGGGCGGGCACCGGGAAGAATCGGTAGAGGGCCCGGTCCTCCAATCCCTTCCCCGTCACGGCGGGCAGGAACTGCTGGAGGCGCATCGCAAACTCCGCCACCTCGGCGGGGGGGGCCTTCCGGAGCATCGTCGCGAAGACCTTTCCCGCATGGGCCAGGACGTCCCCGGCCGAGGGTTCCTTCTCCAGGTCCGTCCGGACCGCCCGCCACGCGGTGAGGATCCTCCGGCGATCCTCCTCCGAGGCGAGGGAGACCCCGTCGAGGTAGCTCCGGTAGCCCTCGAAATGCGCCACGAACCGGGCGAGGATCGACTCCCAGAGCGGATCCGGGGGGAGGGGATTCCCGGCGAGCCGCTCCGCCGCCCGGCGCAGCCTTCGGGCGTGGCGGCGGACCTCCGCGGGGAAGAGCTCCGCGAGGACCTCCGACCGGGACTCGAGGAGGATCTTCTTCCAACGACGGCGGACCCCGAGGAACCTCTCGTAGGCGACGGTGAGCCGCCGGGCCCCCCGGGGGTCCGCGAGGAGCTGGGACAGGTCCCGGAGGAATTCGTATCCCGTGGTGCCGGCGACCGGCCAGTCCCTCCGGAGTTCCTCGGCGCCCAGGAGGATCTTCTCCACGTAGATGGCGGGCGCATTCGCGTGGGGTCCGGGTGTCCCACCCACGGATCGGGCGAGCCGCCGAAGATATCCCCGCGGGTCCCGGAGGCCGTCCACGTGGTCGATGCGCAGCCCGTCGAACCAGCCGGCCCGTACCGCCGGGATCACCTTCGCGTGGACGTCCCGGAACACGGCGGGTTCCTCCACGCGGAGCCCCACCAGGTCGTTCACGTCGAAGAACCTCCGGTAGTTCACGCGCTCGGGGGACTCCTGGAAGGGGACCAGTTGCCACCACTGGGCCCCGAGGAGGGTCTTCCACTGGGAGGGCGTGAGGCCCTCCCGCGGCGTGGAAGGTGCCCCGTAGGACGCCTCCCGGTTCCGGGCCCGCCAGCGGAGCCACGCCTCGCCCTCGGGGGAGACCGGCAGACGCGCCCCCCCGGGGATCCGGATCGTGTGGCGTCCTCCCCGCCCTTCCAGGGAAAGGTCGCGCGCCCGGATCACATCCTCCAACGGACGGGTGAGCCATGGGAGGACGACCTGGGATCCCTCCTCCCACTCGATGTCGAAATGCCGGGCGTACCGGGAGCGGGGTCCCCGGCGCAGGAGGTCATACCACCACCGGTTCTCCAGGGAGGCGGCCATGTGGTTGGGCACGATGTCCACCACGAGGCCCAGCCCCAGCGCATGGGCCCGGAGAACCAGGGACCGGAGCCCTCGCTCCCCCCCCAGGGCGGGGCTAATGGTGGTGGGGTCCACCCAATCGTACCCATGGGCGCTCCCCGGCCGGGCGGTGAGCACGGGGGAGAGGTAGAGGTGGGTGACCCCCAGCCGGGCGAGGTAGGGGAGGAGGGACCGGGCCCGGGCGAACGGAAGGCGGCGACCCAGCTGCAGGCGGTAGAGGGAGAGGACGGTCCTCATTCCACGCGCACCGAGAGGAGATGTCCCAGGGTGGCGAACGCCTCCACCCACCGGAGGGACCCGAGATCCCCCGTCCGGGCCTTCTCCCGACGTTCGGGATAGACGGTGGTGAGGATGTGGTAGAAGGAGTTCTGGGCCCTCCAGAAATCCGGGCGGTACGGGAGCCGGCGGAGGATCCGGAGGAGGCGCACGAGCCCTTCGAGGTTGGGGAGGTCCAGGGGCTGGTCCTCCAGGTGCTTCAGGACGCGCTCCACGGTGCGCTGGGGCGTGAAGCTCAGGTCCTCCGCGTCGACGGTGAGCCCCCAGCGGGAGATCTCATCGAGGGCATCCGCGGCCCGGCCCAGGTCCGGAGGGTCCCGCTCCAGGGCGCCCCGGAGCTCGTTGTTGAGGACGAAGCCGGCCGCCACGTCGAAGACGCGGGGACGGGGGACGCCCAGGTCCTTGAGCGTCCGCATGAGGGGGGCCTCGCGCTCGTAGATGGAGGCGTAGCTCCCGGCGGCAAGCTCCAGGTTCTGCGCCAGGAGCCGCTGGATCACCCCGCGCCGCTCCTCCCGGAACAGGGAGCGCAGGGAGACCGTCCACGTGGGGAAGTGATCGGAGAGGCGGCGGACCACCGCCGCGAGGTCCCCGAACTCGAAGGCCTGGGCCAGGACCTCGCGCAGGGAAGCGAGGTCCGAGTCGGGGCGGGCTTCCCGGAACCCCCCGGCCAGGTTGAGATCCCCGAAGTGCAGGAGCCCGAACTCGTACTCCTTCGACGCTCCGGTCCAGTCCGAGCCGATGCAGAGGAGGCCCACCTGCATCCGCACGCGTCCCGCCTCCCACTCCTGGAACTGCCTCTCCTCGGCGTGGAAGGAGGGGACCCGGATGGGCTCCTCGGCGGGAGTGAGCAGACGGCGCACGAGATAATCCGCTGTGGCGGCGGGCAGATCCACCTGCCGGGGCGCCACGAGCTCCTCGTACACCCGCCGGGCGTTCCCGTAGGCGGGCAGGTTGCTGGGGGCCTTCTCCAGCCGCTCCAGGAACCGGGGGAGGAACGGCCCACCCAGGACCTCCTCCGCCAGCTGAATGGCCCGCCCCGCGTAGGAGAGCACCTGCACGGTCCCGATGCCCGAGACCTCGTCGAAGAACCAGCCGCAGCTCGTGTACATCGTCTGGAGGGAGCGCTGCATCTCCAGGAGGCGCCAGACCTGGATCTCCTCCTCGGGGGAGAGGGGACCCTTCGCGTGCGCCTCCAAAAAGCGCCCCTTCCGGGGGGGACCGGGGTGGAAGAACACCGAGACGTAGTCGTCCCGGGCGGCCCAGGGGTCCCGGAGCCACTTTCCAGAAATCTCCTCGTAGCGGGGGTCGAGCTGTGCCCGGAGGTCGTCGAGAGCCTCCCTGAGGGGAGCCCGCCAGGCCTGGTGCCAGCCCGGATGGCCGGTCCGGCATCCGCAATCGGCCCGCCATCTCTCCACGCCGTGGCTGCAGCTCCAGGAGGAGTTCTCCGCGATCTCCACCTCGTCCCGGGGCGGGCAGAGCTCCAGGAACTCCCCGTAGTTCGTGATGCGGGCGAGATGCTCCTTTTCCAGGTGATACAGCGCGTAGGCGAGGGCCATGTCGCCGTGGGGATGGTGATGGCCGTAGGTCTCCCCGTCAGTGGCCACATGGGCGAGGCCGCAGGGCCTCCCCGGGACGCGCTGGGCCCGGCCCAGCGCGTCCACGAGGGCCTGCGCGAACCATTCCCCCCGGTCCAGGAGATGTTCGAAGGCGATGGAATGCGAAACGGGACCATCGTAGAAGAAGAGGGAGAGGGACCGGCCCTCGGGGAGGGAGATGCGGTACGGGACCGAGGGGTCGATCTTTCCGCCTCCGACGTCGGTCCAGTCGCTTCCCCCCAGAGGTCGCGTGCGGGTCGCCTGGTGGGGAGAGAGCAGG
Source organism: Thermoplasmata archaeon (assembly GCA_021798195.1). Taxonomy (GTDB): domain Archaea; phylum Thermoplasmatota; class Thermoplasmata; order Lutacidiplasmatales; family UBA184; genus JAJZYH01. The sequence continues at coordinate 132,564 of JAJZYH010000001.1, read as the reverse complement.
GTGAACCGGACCCCCTCCTGGGCGAGGATGTCCAGCACCTCCCGGTTCACCGCCGTCTCGGGGAGCCACATCCCCTCCGCGGGCCGTCCGAAGCGCTCCGAGAAGTCCCGGAGGCCCCAGCGGACCTGCGTCCGGATGTCCCGCGCGGGAAGGAGGGGCAGGATGCTGTGGTTGTAGGCCTGGGCCATGGCGGAGCCGTGCCCCCCAAAGCGGGAGCGGCTCTCCTTGTCGGCCGCGAGGATGCTCTGGTAGGTCTCGGGCTGGCGCTCCTCCATCCAACGGAGGAGCGTCGGTCCCACGTCGAAGCTGATCTGGGAGAAGTTGTTCACGATGCGCAGGATCCTCTGCTCCCCGTCCACGATCCGGGACGCCGTGTTGGGCTCGTAGCATTCGCTGGAGATCCGCTCGTTCCAGTCGTGGTAGGGGCGGGCCGACGCCTCCTCCTCCACCACGTCCAGCCAGGGATTCTCCCGGGGAGGCTGGTAGAAATGCCCGTGGATGGTCACGAACCGTTCCAAGGGGATCCCCCCTCCGGAACCGTAGACCCGTACAAGAGGAATCGGGGTCCCCGCACCCTTCCTCCATCCTCCGGGGGGGTCCCGGATCCCCCATAGGCCGGATCCTCCGAGTCCATCCAGATGTGGCGGGGCTCCGTGGGAACCTTCCCCGGCCGGTCTGGGTACCACCCTCCGCCCCACACGGCGAGGAGGGTCCAGCGTTCCGCGGGGGAGGCGGAAACGTCCACCCGGATCCACCGCTCCCGCTCCCGGAAGGTGATCCGCCTCCCCCGGGGGGCCCGGAGGGAGGGGTGGGCATGGCGCAGGGAGAGGAGGGCGGACAGGTATCGTCGGGTCCCCTCGCGCTCCGGCAGGTCCTGGGCCTCCCAGTCCAGCTGGCTCCTCTGGAAGGTGGCGGGATCCTGGGGATCCGGCGTCTCCTCGGCCCCCCACGAGGCGAACTCCTTCCGTCGGCCCTCGCGGACGCCCGCGATGAGGGCCGGATCCCCGTGGTCGGTGAAGAAGAGGAAGGGACGGGCCTCCCCGTACTCCTCCCCCATGAAGAACAGGGGCAGGTAGGGCCCCAGCACCAGGAGGGCATGGGCCACGCGCCGGTCCCCGGGGCTCACGAGGTGGGTCCAGCGTTCTCCCTGGGCCCGGTTCCCCACCTGGTCATGGTTCTGGAGGAAGACGACGAACCGGTGGGGGGCGAGTCCCCGGGCGGGTGCGCCGTGCCGCCGTCCGCGGTAGGGGGAGAACTGACCCTCGTACACGAAGGGGGTCTTGAGGGCCCGCACCATCGGGTGGAACCCACCGAAGTCCTGGTAGTACCCGCGCCTCTCCCCCGTAAGGAAGGCATGGAAGGAGTGGTGGAAGTCGTCGGCCCACTGGGCATGGAGACCCATCCCTCCCTTCGAGGGGCTCTGGAGCGTCCGGGGATCGTTCTGGTCGCTCTCGGCGATGAGATGGAACGGCCGGCCCGAGCGGCGGGTGAGTTCCCGCGAGAGCTCCCGGAGGAAGGGGTCCGCCGACGTGTCCACGATCCCCTGGATGGCATCGAGGCGCAGCCCATCGAGGTGCATGAGGTCGCGCCACTGCCGGGCGTTGGCCGTGAAGAAGCGCCGGACCTCATCGGATCCCGGCCCGTCGAAGTTCAGCCCGGGACCCCAGGGGGTCCCGTGCCGTTCCGAGAAGTAGGGGCCGAACCGGCCGAGGTAGTTCCCCTCCGGGCCCAGGTGGTTGTAGACCACGTCGAGGAGCACGGCCATGCCGGCCCGGTGCGCCCCGTTCACCAGGTCCTGCAGGGCGTGCGGCCCGCCGTAGTGGGACTCCACCGCGAAGAGGTCCACGCCGTCGTAGCCCCAGTTCCACCGTCCCGGGAACTGGGCGACGGGCATGAGCTCCACCGCGGTGAACCCCATCTTCCGGAGAGCGGGGATCCGGGCGAGGACCCCCGCGAACGTGCCCTCCGGGGAGAAGGTGCCCACGTGGAGCTCGTAGATCACGAGGTCCGAAAGATCGATGCCGGTCCAATCCCCATCGGTCCAGGGGTATCCCTCGAGGTCCACCAGGGCCGAAGGGCCGTGCACGCCCTCCGGCTGCCAGCGGGAGGCCGGGTCGGGCAGGTCGCTCCCCTCGAGGCGGAAGCGGTAGCGCGTCCCCTCCCCGAGCCCGGGGATCAGCCCGCGGTGGTAACCATTTCCCTCGGCGTCCAGAGGGATCCCGGAGGCATCGCCCTGCGCGGGGAGGATCAGGCGGACCGAGGGGACCCGGGGGGCCCAGACCCGAAACGTCCAGCCCTCCGGACCGGGAAGGGCGCCCACCTCCCGCCCCTCCGTCACGTCTCCTCCGGCCGGAGGAAGAGTGCACCCAGGGGAGGGAGTGTGAGGGAGAGGACTCCTCCCTTTCCTCCGGTGGAATAGGGGGGGGCCCATACCTCCCCCAGGTTCCCCACACCAGACCCGCCGTAGTCCCGGGCGTCGCTGTTGAGGAGTTCCCGCCAGCGGCCGGCGTGGGGGACGGGATAGCGGCGTTGGTGGCGGGGAACGGGGGTGAAGTTCAAGACCACCAGGACCGGGGGGTCCCGGGCCGTCCCCCGGCGGAGGAACGCGAGGGTGCTCTCGCGCGAGTCCCCCGCGTCCACCCACTGGAACGTCTCGGGGTGGAACTCGGTGGCATGGAGGGCCGGCTGCGTCCGGTAGAGAAGGTTCAGGTCCCGCACCCATCGGAAGAGGCCCGCCGGCCCCTCCTGGGTCCACCGATCCCAGTCGAGGCTCGTCTCGTGGTCCCATTCCCGCTCCTGGGCCGCTTCCCCTCCCATAAAGAGGAGCTTCTTCCCCGGGAGGGCGTACTGGTAGGCGTAGAGGAGCCGCAGCTGGGCGAGCTTCTGCCACGGGTCCCCCGGCATCTTCGCGTAGAGGGGACCTTTGCCATGGACCACCTCGTCGTGGGAGAGGGCGAGCACGAAGTTCTCGTGGAACTGGTAGATGGCGCGGAACGTGAGGTCGTTGTGGTGATACTGGCGGTGGATGGGGTCCCGGGACATGTAGCGGAGCGTGTCGTGCATCCAGCCCATGTCCCACTTGAGCCCGAAGCCGAGACCTCCCATCTCGGTGGGACGGCTCACGCCCGGCCAGGCGGTGGACTCCTCGGCGATCGACTGGGTCCCCGGGAAGTCGCGGTACAGCATGATGTTCAGGCGCCGGAGGAAGTCGATGGCCTCCAGGTTCTCCCGGCCGCCGTAGCGGTTGGGGATCCATTCTCCGGCGCGCCGGGAATAGTCCCGGTAGAGCATCGAGGCCACGGCATCGACGCGGAGCCCGTCGAGATGGTAGCGGTCCATCCAGAACGCCGCCGAGCTCAGGAGGAAGCTCGAGACCTCCCGGCGGCCGTAGTTGAAGATGTAGGATCCCCAGTCCGGATGGACCCCCAGGCGTGGATCGTCGTGCTCGTAGAGATGCGTCCCGTCGTAGAACCCGAGGGAGTGGCCGTCCTGGGGGAAATGGGACGGGACCCAGTCCAGGAACACGCCGATGTCGTTGCGATGCAGTTCCTCCACGAGCCCCATGAGCTCCTGGGGCGTCCCGTAGCGCGACGTGGCGGCGAAATAGCCGGTCCCCTCGTACCCCCACGAACCGTAGAACGGATGCTCCATCAACGGGAGGAATTCCACATGCGTGTAGCCGGACTCGCGGAGGTACGGCGGCAGCCAATGGGCCATCTCGCGGTAGGTGAGGGAGCGGTTCCCCTCCTCCGGCACGCGACGCCAGGAGCCGAAGTGCATCTCGTAGATCGCGATGGGGGAGTCGAGACCGTTCCGGGTTCCCCGACGGGCCATCCACTCCCCGTCGTCCCAGCCGTAGCCGAGGTCCCACACCTGGGACGCGGTCCGGGGGGGGATCTCCGCCCGGAAGGCCAGCGGGTCGGCCTTGTCCATCCGGTACCCCCGGTACCGGGACCGGATGTGGTACTTGTAGAGGGCTCCCGGGCCCACCCCGGGGACGAACCGTTCCCAGATCCCGGAGTCGCCCCGGGGGGCCATGCGGTCGGCGCCGGCATCCCACCCGTTGAAGTCCCCCACCACGGCCACCGCCTGCGCGTCGGGAGCCCACGTGGCGAAGTAGGTCCCGGTCCTCCCCGCCTCGACCGCGGGATGCGCCCCCAAGAACCGGTAGATCCGGCTGTGGGTCCCTTCCCGGAAGAGGTAGACGTCAAGGTCCGTGGGCCGCACCGACTCGAGGGGAGGAGGTTCTCCCGGGAGCGATCCTCCTTGGGCCGGGGTTTGCGCCGCGGGGAGGACGCCTCTCTCGGAGAGCGTCCGGCCCCGGGAATCGAGGCGGGCCGGGTCCAGATCGGTGCGCATCGTGAGGTCCATCTCAGGGAGGCACCCGCCGGGGGGCTAGGGGAAGGGGGTTTCGCGTCCCGGTCCCCCCCCGGGGGAGACGCTCCACACCATGGTGCAGGGGATTCGACCTCAAGTCTATTGACCCGACGGGTATTAGGCTTGAGGGACGCGCATGGGGAGCAGGGAGACCGAATGGGGTGAGGAAGTGGACGCCCTTCCCGCCGGGTCCTCGCCTCCCTCGGGCTCCTTCCCCCTGCGGCCGACCCGGCCTTCCGAAACCGGCCCATCCCCGGGAGCGGGACAATGATCGCGGAGGGTGGACCGTAGCGCATGCCCTCTCCGCCTCCTTTCCCTCTACCCCGGCATGGGACGCAGGTGGCCATCCGTGGCGTCATGCCGGTCGTGGAGGGCGGCCGCTTCCCCGCCAAGGGATTGGTCCACACGCCGGTCCAGGTGGAGGCGGACCTTCTCCTTCCCGGGACTGACATCCCCATGGGGGAAGCCCAGATCCGGGCCCAAGGGGCCACGTCCTGGAACGCGACACCCCTCCTTCCCCTGGGCAATGATCGGTTCCGGGCCGGACTGAAGCTACCTGACCCGGGCTCCTACGAGTTCCGGATCGTGGCATGGACCGATCACTGGAGTTCCTGGATCTCCCGTCTCAGCGCGTGGGCGGAGGCTCAGGAGGACATCTCCGAGGATGCCTCTCTGGGCCTTCCCCTGGTCCGGAGGATCGTCCAGCGCGCGTCCCGCCAGGACGCTCCTCGCCTCCGTGGGCTCGAGGAGTCCCTGGAGTCCCAGCGATACGCGGACTTCCTCCGCGCGGCATCGGACCCCGGGCTATCCGCCCTGGCCCGGGAACTCCAGCCCCGGGACCCGGTCACCGAAGGTGCGATCTACCCTCTCCTGGTGGAACGCGCCGAGGCAGGACGGGCGGCGTGGTACGAGATGTTCCCCCGTTCCTGGGGTCCCCGCCCCGGCGTCCACGGTACGTTCCGGGACGTCCAGAAGCAACTTCCCCGGATCCGTGACCTTGGGTTCGACGTGGTGTACTTCCCCCCCATCCATCCCATTGGGCGGACACATCGCCGGGGCCGGAACAACGCCGACCGGGCCCAGCCGGACGACGTGGGGAGCCCCTGGGCCATCGGAGATGGGTCCGGGGGCCACACGAGCGTCCACCCGGCGCTGGGGACTCCGGAGGACTTCCGTGCGCTCCTCGGGAAGGCCCGCGAGCTGGGCCTCGAGGTGGCCCTGGACCTCGCCTTCCAGTGCTCCCCGGACCATCCCTGGGTGCGGGAGCATCCCGAGTGGTTCCGGCACCGGAAGGATGGTTCCATCCGGTACGCGGAGAACCCCCCCAAGAGGTACCGGGACATCTATCCGCTGGACTTCGACGGGCCGGATCGGGACGGGCTCTGGATGGCCATGCGCGACGTGGTCCTTCATTGGGCCCGGGAAGGGGTCCGGACCTTCCGGGTGGATAACCCCCACACCAAGCCCTTCGAGTTCTGGGAGTGGCTCCTCCGGGAGACCCGACGGGAGTTTCCGGACCTCGTGTTCCTCGCCGAGGCGTTCACCCGTCCCCGGATCATGGAGCACCTCGCGATGCTGGGGTTCAGCCAGTCCTACACCTACTTCACGTGGCGGACCACACGGCCCGAGATCGAGAGCTACTTCGAGGAACTCTCCCGCCCGGACCGCATGGCGTACTTCCGGCCCATGCTCTTCACCAACACGCCGGACATCCTCTCCCCCTTCCTCCAGGAGGGGGGACCCCCGGCGTTCGCGGCCCGGGCGGTCCTCGCGGCCACGCTCTCCCCGCTCTGGGGCATCTACAGCGGCTTCGAGTTCTGCGAATCCCAGGCGATCCCCCACACGGAGGAGTACCGGGATTCGGAGAAGTACCAGCTGGTGTGGCGGGATCCCGGGCACCCCGGGATCCAGGACCTCATCCGGCGCCTGAACCACCTGCGCCACACGTGGCCCGCCCTCCAGGGGTTCGGGGGGATCCGGTTCCTCCCCATCGACGATCCCGGTCTCGTGGCCTACGTGAGGTTCGACCCCGCGGCCACCTCGGTCCTGCTGGTGATCGTGAACGTGGCCCCGGATCGCGTCCGCGAGTCCATGGTGACCGTTCCCTCGGGGGAGCTGGGATTCCCCTCCGGGGGACCCTACCCCATCCGGGATCTCCTCTCCGACGAGGTCTATACCTGGACGGGGTCCCGGAACTACGTGAAGCTGGACCCCGCGGTCCGGGTGGCCCACATCCTCGCCCTGGGGAAGGAGTGAGGGACCGCCATGGACCATCCTCCCCTGTGGTACAAGGACGCGGTCTTCTACGAGCTCTCCATCAAGGGGTTCTACGACGGCAACCACGACGGCTACGGGGACTTCGTGGGGGCGATCCAGAAGCTGGACTACCTCCGGGATCTGGGGGTGGATACCCTCTGGCTCCTCCCGTTCTACCAGTCCCCCTGGCGGGATGACGGCTACGACATCTCCGACTACTACCAGGTGCACCCCACCTACGGGAGCCTCGAGGATTTCGACCGCTTCATCCAGGAGGCCCACCGTCGGGATCTTCGGGTGGTGGCGGATCTGGTGATGAACCACGTCTCCCAGGACCACCCCTGGTTCCAGGAGGCCCGGGCCGATCCCCAGTCCCCCAAGCGGAACTGGTTCGTCTGGAGCGACACCGACCAGAAGTACCGCGGGGTGCGGGTGATCTTCGTGGACACCGAGCGGTCCAACTGGACGTGGGACCCGGTGGCCAAGCAGTACTTCTGGCACCGCTTCTACAGCCACCAGCCCGACCTCAATTACGACAATCCCGAGGTGCGGGAGGAGATGTTCCGGGTGGTCCAGTTCTGGATGAAGCGGGGCATCGACGGCTTCCGGTGCGACGCGGTCCCGTACCTCTTCGAACGGGAGGGAACCTCCTGCGAGAACCTTCCCGAGACGCACGCGTTCTTCAAGGACCTGCGCGCCCGGGTGGAGGCGGAGTTCCCGGGACGCATCCTCCTCGCCGAGGCCAACCAGTGGCCCGCGGATGTGAAGGCGTACTTCGGGAACGAGGACGAGTTCCACATGGCCTTCAACTTCCCGCTGATGCCCCGCATCTTCATCGCCATCGCCCGGGAGGTGCACCATCCCATCACGGACATCGTGATGCAGACGCTTCCCATCCCCGCCACGTGCGCCTGGGGGATCTTCCTCCGGAACCACGACGAGCTCACCCTGGAGATGGTGACCAACGAGGAGCGGGATTTCATGTACCACGAGTACGCGAAGCTCCCGGTGATGCGCCTCAACCTGGGGATCCGCCGGCGCCTCGCCCCCCTGGTGGACGACGACCGGAGGCTCCTCGAGCTCCTCCACGGCCTCCTGTTCTCGTTGCCCGGCGTCCCTGTGCTCTACTATGGGGACGAGCTGGGCATGGGGGACAACGTGTTCCTGGGGGACCGCAACGGCGTCCGGACCCCCATGCAGTGGTCGCCGGACCGGAACGCCGGGTTCTCCCGGGTGGACCCCGAGATGCTCTACCTCCCGGTCATCACGAACCCCAACTTCCACTACGAGAGCCGCAACGTGGAGGCCGAGGTGCGTCTCTCCTCGTCCCTCCTACGGTGGATCCAGCGGATCCTCGCGGTGCGCCGGCGGTACGCCAGGGTCTTCGGACGGGGGGAGATCGAGTTCCTCCCCCACGCGAACCCCAGCGCCCTGATCTTCCTGCGCCGCTACGAGGGGCAGACGGTCCTGTGCGTCTTCAACCTTTCCCGCCGTTCGGTGGCCCTGGAGCTGTCGCTCCCCCAGTTCAAGGAGTACACCCCTCTCGAGCTCCGCGGGAACACCCGCTTCCCCCGGATCGGCGAACTCCCCTATTTCTTCACCCTGGGGGAGCACGAGTGGTTCTGGTTCGAACTGCTCCCACCGGAGCCTGCCTCCACGTCGCCTCCCCCTTCCTCCGTGCCCCCCTCCCCCTAGGCGAGGCACCGTATGCCCACGGGGACGCCCCGGAAGGCTCCGCGGAGGGATCGCCGGGGGCCCGTCCCCTCCCACAGGGCTCCGATGTCCTCCCCGGGGATCCGGGAGGACCCCTCGCGAAAGATCCTTCCGTGGCCGCTCCCGGGAGACTCCGTCCCGGATCTCATCCCGCTCCTGAGCGGCCAGCGCTGGCTCGCCCGGGGGTCCCATCCCATGAGCTCCGTGCACTGGAGGGACCATCTCGCCCTCGGGGACGGACCCCGCCCCGCCGTCCTCGCCCTCGTGGATGTGCGGTTCGGGATCCGGGACGCTTCGCTCTATCTCCTTCTCCTCCAGCGAACCCCGGCCCCCTCCGGGTTCTCCCTCCGGCCGGAGGTCGCCGCGTCGCGCGCCCTCTGGTCCGCCCTGGGTCCGGCGCTCGCCCGGGGAGCGCGCTGGAGGACTCCGGGAGGGTTCGTGGAGGCACGTCCCACCGGACTCCTGCGCCTCCCCCCGGTCCTGGTCCCACCCCACGGCGGGATCCGGCCCCTGGGCGTGGAGCAGTCCAACACTTCCCTCCGGGTCGGGTCCCGGTACCTCTTCAAATTCTATCGGCGACCGGGGCCCCACCCCTCCCCCGACGTGGAGATCCCTCTCCTCCTCTGGCGGCGGACCCGCTTCCACCGGGTCCCTCCGCCCCTCGCCACGCTGGTCTACCGGCCCCGGGGATCTCCGCCCCGGCTCCTGGGCGTCCTCTCCCCGTACCTCCGCCATCACGGGGACCTCTTCCAGCGTTTCCTGCGGTCGCTGCGGAAGGAATTCCGCGAACCTTCCCGCGCCTCCCCCCATGCCGAGATCGCCGCCTGCCGGACCCTGGGCGCCGTGAGCGCCGACCTCCATGTGGCGTTGGCCCGGATCCGGGAACCCCGCTGGGCCCCGCGGGGGATCTCCCCCCGATTCCGACAAGACCTCCAGATCGCCTGGTCCCGCGAGGTGGAGACCACCCTTCGGGTCCTCGGGACGGCGCTTCCCCGGGTCCCTCCCGAGGTCCGTCCCGGGCTCCAATGTATCCTTCGGGCCCGGACCCGACTCCGGGAGTGGATCCGGGAGGCAGAATCCCTCCAATGGAGGGGACTCCTTCGGATCCGGGTCCACGGGGACTACCATCTGGGGCAGATCCTGGATACCCCCCGGGGGTTCGTCCTGGTGGATTTCGAGGGGGAACCGGCTCGAACCCCGGGGGAACGCGCCGGGTTGCACCCCCCGCTCAAGGACCTGGGAGGCCTGCTCCGATCCCTCGATTATGTGGCCCGGATCGCCGCGAGGGATCCTGGGTCCCCCCGGGCGCCGGATCTCATGGCTCGAGCCCGACGGTGGAGAGACGCCGCGGAAGCGGCCCTCGTGGAGGAGTACCGGCGACGCTTGAGCCGGAGCGGAGAGAGTGGTCGTCTGGCCCCGGAGGACCCGGAGGAGTTCCGGAAGCACCTTCGCTTCCACCTTCGGAGGAAGCTCCTCTACGAGGTCCGCTATGAGATTGCCTTCCGGCCCGCCTGGGTCGGGGTCCCCCTGGCAGCGCTCCGGCAGGAGCTGGACCTCCCGCCCTAGGCGCACCCCCTGAAGAACGGGATCCGGGGATCGATCCCATCGGTCCCCTCCCGAGGGTCGGACGGCGGGGCCGGGGGGGTCGAAAGGGTCCAAATATCCGGGGGAGGTGGTCCACCGATCCGCGATGCCGACCCGACCCGAGGGGGAAGCCCCACGCCGCCGAAGGCGCCTTCGGGGGGTCTTTGACCTGGGCGTCGCGAGGGAGCGGCGACGCTACCAGGGTGACCCCCGCCGGATCCTCCTGGGGACCTTGCGCGAGAGGTTCCTCCGGGCGCATCTGAAGGACTCCCCCGGCCGGGTCCTGGAACTGGGACCCGGCCCCGGCCGCTTCACCCCCGTGATCCGTCGCCTGGCGCGGGGCCCGGTGATCGCCGTGGACCTCTCCCGGAGATCCCTCAAGGCCGCGCGCCGGAGCTCACGGGACGGCCGGGGTCTCCCGCGGGTCCACTGGATCCAGGGGGCGGGCGAGCACCTGCCCCTCACCACCGGTTCCGTGGACGCGGCCGTCGCCCTCGGCAACATCCTCGGGTTCGCCGCCCGTGACGCACCGAAGGTGATGGAGGAGCTCCGCCGCGTGCTCCGGCCCGGGGGTCTCCTGGTGGCCGACTTCCCCTCCCCGGCGGGAGCGGTCCAGGAGTTCCTCCACGGCCTTTCCCAGGACCGCCGCCTGCAGAAAGTCCTCCGCAACCCCCGGCTCTACCTCATCGATTCCGTGCTTGCCACGGGGTATCAACCGTTCGCACCGGCCCGGCTCGCGAAGTTCGAATGCCAATTCTTCACGGCGGGGGAGGCCCGGGAAACGCTCGCCCGCCATGGCTTCGAGACCCTGGATGTGATGAGCGTGGCCCCTCTCACGGCGTTCCAGGACCGGAGCCCCTCCATCGCCCACCAGGAGAAACGCACCTGGGAGGCGCTCCTCCGGCTCGAGGAATGCGTCGGCCGGAGGCCAGGGACCCTCGAGATGGGCCATGGGTTCGTGGTGGCAGGACGCCGGAAAGGTGTGTAGATCGACCTCGTGGACCCGGGACGCAGCAGGGGACTACAATCCTTAAGCATCCCCAGTGATTCCTCTGTTTGACGCACTCGTTCCGGATCCTCCCATCGATCCTCGCCTTTCCACTCCCTCTCCGAGGTGTTCCGATGCCCCGTTCGCACACCCCCCGCAGAATGCCGCATGCCCTCGACGAACGTCCCCCGGCTCCCGACGGGCCGGTTCCTTCCCCCGCCCCTCCCACCGACGAGATGATCCGGGAGCGCGCCTACCAGATCTTCCTGTCCCGCGGGGGCGCTCCGGGGCACGCGCTGGACGACTGGCTCCAGGCGGAGCGGGAACTCAAGGGACCCGGGAAGCGGGCCCACTGACGTCCGGGGTCCCCCTCAGGCGGAGTGAAGCCCTTCCATGACCTTCACCTCGGCCCGTCGCAGGATCTCCGACACCGTGGACCGGCTCACCCCCATGGCCTCCGCGAGTGCCCGGAGCCCCACGCGGCGCGGAAACTCGTAGTAGCCCATGCGGAAGGCGGTGCGGAGCGCCAGCGATTGGCGCCGGGTGAGGCTCGACCGCTCCCGGTAGCGCTGGCGGTGCACCACGGGGGACGGGGTGGGCCTCTCCTTGAGGATCCTCTCATAGAGCGCCCGGAGAGGCTCGGATCCCGGCGCGAGGATCCGCCAGGAGATCCGGCCGTCCTCATCCGCGTCCGAGAGGAGTCGGCACCCCACGCAGGTCCCTCCCGCCTCGAATATCCCCTGGCAGAGGGCGGGAAGATCGCTCTCCACCTGTAAAAGCCAACGGGCGGGGGCCACCGGCGTCACCGCCACGTGGCGCACGTCGCTCCTCTGCCGGAGCTCTCGGAGGAGCCCCGCGAACCGGACGGAGGAACAGGAGATCTCCAGCAGTCGGAAGAGGCCCGGGGGGGAACCGTCGGTGGGCCGGCAGTTCCGGAGCTTCACGTACGTCTCGGGGGTTCCCATGACCTTGAGGAGCCAATCCCGGTCATCCCCCGGGGCGAACCGGATCTCCACCAGGGAGAGCTCCCGGACGGAGGAGCCGTTGGCGGGGCGCCCCATGGCCCGCCGGTTCGGGTTCGTCTCCTGAAACGCTCCCCGACTCTCCGCCGGGGGGACGATCGCTTTCCGGGCCACACTACTTCCCATCCCTTCGGAGTACATCTTTCTTCACCTGGGTTCCGCGGCGACATCCACGGGTTCAGCGGCCAGGACCCCTCGGGAAGGGACCCCAAGTCCTCCCCCGGACCGGCTCTTCCGCGCGGCGGCCGGGATGGGCCGCGAAGGCGGGACCGCTTCCCTGGCCCCGGATCCGGGGGTCACGAACACGGTAACGAACTCCGGATGACCCGTGGCCCCCTCCCCACGGGAGACGAGGGCCCGTCGCTTCCCTTCGGCCACGATCCCCCGGAAGAACCCCTCCACGAGGGGCTCCGGAGCCCCGTACCGCCGGGCCCACATCCGGGCCCTCCGGAACACCCGGTCCTCCTGCGCGGGGAGGGCCACGGGATCCCCCGCACTCATCCGCTCCCGGATGATGCGGACCGCGAGATCCACACGGGCCGCCGCGAGGATCGTCAGGGAGTGGTCGATCCCCTCCAGTTCCCGACGCAGGACCTCGATCCGGGACGATGAGATCCCCACGGATGCCTCCGGGTCCGGGGAGGTTTCCCTGCGTCAAGGGGATTCGCCCGTACCGGTCAGGGATGCTCGTTTTGGGTGTAGCCCCGTCTCCGGAGGCCATGGAGATCGTGCTCGCCTCCAACTTTGACGATGCCCTGGTGGAGCGGACGCGGGATCTGCCCGTCGCGAGCCTCTTCGGGAGCTTCCCCTACCAGATCACCGGGGGCGGAAGGCCTCCCCACATCCTCCCCTCCGTCACGCGGGAGGAGTTCCGCCGGCACCTGCGGTCGGTCCACGCGGCGGGGAGGACCTTCTACGCCACCCTGAACAGCAGCGACCTGGGGCTCAAGGAGTACCGGCCGGGGTTCCTTCCCGCCTTCCTGCGGACCGCGGAGGACCTCCTGGACCTCGGGGTCGACGGGTTCGTGATCGCCATCCCCGCCCTGGTGGACGCATTGCACCGGGCACACCCCGAAGTGCCCATCACCGTCTCCTCCTTCGCCCGCATCCGGACCGTGACGCAGGCGGAGTACTACAAGCGCCTGGGCGCGGAAACGGTGGTGCTGGAGGAGGCCAACCGGGACTTCGCGCTCATCCGGGGACTGGTCCGGATCGGCATGCGCGTCGAGGTCCTCGTGAACCAGAGCTGCATCCCCTCCTGCCCGTACCGATTCCATCACCTCAACACGAGCTCCTTGAGCTCCCAGTTCGGGGAACCCTGCCCCCTCTTCGAATTCCCCATCGTGGAGTGCGGCCTGGAATACGTGCGCACCCCCTGGAAGCTCATCGCGTCGGTGTTCATCCGGCCCGAGGACCTCGAGGTCTACGAGGAGGAGGGGGTCCACCGCTTCAAGATCTCCGGCCGCAACCACGCCACCCCGTGGCTGGTCAAGGTGGCCCAGGCCTACGCCGGGCGGAAGTACGAAGGGAACCTCCTGGACATCCTGAGCTACGTCCAGGTCCGGGGCCCCCGAAGCGCGCTCGCGACGCTCGCGGACGACCCCCGGGAACCCCAGGTGGTCCGCGCCTTCACGGAGGCGTTCGCTCCGCTCGCGGACGTCGTCATCGACAACACGCGGTTCCCTCCGGGGTTCCTGCGGCGGATCGCCACCATGGACTGCGAGCACCGCAGCTGTTCCCAGTGCGGGTACTGCCGGTCCGTGGCGGAAAAGGTCCTCCGGATCCGGGGCGTCCCCCCGTCGGCCTACCATCCCCCGGAGGGGCTCCCGGAACCCGAGGCCCTCCTGCCCCTCCTCGGTCCCGCGTCCCCATGATGCCGGGCGGCGTTCCTCGGCTCCGTCCGACCCGCCGCCCCGGCTCCTCCCGTGCGTTGCGCGGAGTCCACGGTGATTCGCCGGGGAAAGGACCGGATCGGTGCCGGATGGGCTAATAACCGACGGATGGGTCCGGACGGTACGGGAAGAATCTCCCATGCGGGATCAATTCCATCATCTCTTCCTCACCCACGGGGTCAACTACTGCCGGGATGACCGTCCGTTCCAGGAGATGCTCAAGTTCCTGGGGATGGCACCCCGCGAGCACCACGACCTCCTGGGGGCCTTCGTGGGCGAGGAGATGATGGAGGTGGCCGACTCCATCGACCACGGCGCCCGTCCCGTGCTCCATACCTGGGGTCTCCTGGGCGAACGGATCGATTTCGTGCGCATCTCCCCGGAGCATCGCCGGGTCCTCGGGCACCTCCGGGAGCTCCGGACCATCTCCGCCGGTCTCGAGGACGCTCCCCGTCTCTGGTCCCACTTCCTGAGCGGCTACCTCATCTCCGATGCCGGCCTCTTCTGCACCATCACCCTGACGATGCAGACCGCCTTTGCGGTCTGGAAGTACGGGGATCCGAGCACGAAGGAGCGGTTCCTTTCCTCCCTGGCGACCGACTCGCCCCACGGGGCCTGGGGAGCCACGTTCTACACGGAGGTCCAGGGAGGGAGCGACCTGGGAGCCAACGTGACCGTGGCCCGGGAGACCCCGGAGGGCTGGAGGCTCTGGGGGCCCAACAAGTACTTCACCAGCAACGTGGGCCTCGCCGATGTGGCCCTCGTGACCGCGAAGCCCGAACCGGTCCGCCCCGGCCCCAAGGGGATCGCCCTCTTCCTGGTCCCCGGGCTCCGGGCCTCCGGGGAACCCAATTTCTCCCTGCGCCGGCTCAAGGACAAGATGGGGACCCGGGCCGTCCCCACCGGCGAGGTGGAGCTCGAGGGATCCGAGGCGTTCCTCTTGGGGGAGGCGTCCCACGGGATCTACACCGCCCTCGAGATCCTCAACATCGCCCGGGTGGACAACGCCCTGGCCGCGGTGGGACTGGCCCGGAAGGCCCTGTGGGAGGCCTACCGCTACGCCGTCCACCGGCAGGCCTTCGGGAAAGCGCTCCGGGACCATCCCCTCCTGCGCCGCGACCTCTGGGAGATGGAGGCGGAGGTGGAGGTGGGTCTCCTGCTGGCCCTGTGCACGGCGCGGGCCGTCTCGGCCACCGCGGAGGACCGGCCTCCCTATTCCGAGGGATACTTCCAAGCCCGCCTCCTCACCCATCTCACCAAGGCGCTCACGTCGTGGATGTCCCAGGAGGTCACCCGGTCCTGCCTCGAGGTGCTGGGGGGGATCGGCTTCCTCGAGGAGTTCCCCCTCGCCCGGCTCCACCGGGAGGCGCTGGTCACCTCCATCTGGGAGGGAACCAGCAACATCCAGGCGCTCGAGTTCCTGGACCTGTGGAACCGGGCCCCGGTCCGCGAGGCGTTCTGGAAGGAGGTCCTGCGCCGGATCCAGTCGCTCCCGGTGACGGGCCCCACGGCCGACCGGCTCCGCAGCGAGACCGAGGAGCTGTCGACGTGGGGGCGGGGGATCCTCGAGGACCGGCACCGGGGCGAGTTTTACGCGAAGGACCTCTTGACCCGGGTGGGTCACCTCATGGCGTCCCTGTTCTTCCTGGAGTACGCCCATGGACCCGGTGGGACCGACGCGGCCCGCACCCTCCTGGACCTCTACGTGGCCCGCCACATCGCCCACCGGGCACCCGATGTCCCGGACCCGCGGATGGAAGGGGCTCTGGAGTGGATGGCATGACGCGCACGGATGGCCTCACGCTGGACCGGATCTGGACGACGGCGCGGTTCCCCGCCCGTTCCCAGGGGGTCTCCTACCGGGGGAGCTCCTGGGGCTACCCGGAGCTCCATGCCCGGGCCGAATCCCTCGCCGCCCGCCTCCGGCGTCACGGTGTGTCCCGGGGAGACGTGGTCTCGGTCCTGGACTTCAACACGCCGGAGCATTTCCTCCTCCACCAGGCGGTCCCGGGGATCGGGGCGGTCCTCCATTCGGTGAACCTGGGCCTCCCCCCCGCCCAGATCGCCGCGACGCTGGAGACCGCCCGCCCCCGCCTGGTGCTCCTGGGCCCCGAGGTCCCGCCTCCCCTCCGGGGTCTCGCCCAGGGGCACGAGACCCTCGAGATGGACGGAGCGATGGGATTCCCGGGGCTTCCGGAGGCACCCCCGGGACCCGAGGGCACGGGGATCCTCGGCCGGGAAGTGGATGAGGAGGACGATGCCGTCCTCCTGTTCACCTCGGGGACCACGGGGACGCCCAAGGGAGTCCGCTACTCCCATCGGAAGGTGCTCCTGGCCATCTGGGGGATCTCCACCCTCCTCTCCGCCCATCCGGGGCCCGCCTCCTTGCGCTCCTCCGACACCCTCATGGGCCTCATCCCGTTCTACCACCTCTTCGGCTGGGGGCTCGTGTACATCGGGCCCTTCCTGGGCGCCCAGCTGGTGCTCGATGGCCGGTTCGAACCGGCCCGCACCCTCGCCGTCATCGAGTCGGAGCACGTCAGCTGGTTCAACGCCGTGCCCACCATGCTCCACATGCTCCTCCGGCAACCGCGGCGGGAGGTCCTCCGGGGCCGCAAGGCCCTGGTGGGCGGGATGGCCATTCCCAAGAAGCTCGTGGCCGAATGCGCGGAGAGGGGCCTCGAGATCACGTCGATCTACGGGTTCACCGATGGCCTCATCGCCGGGATCGGCCGCCTCTCCCCGGAGGAGACCTCCCTGGAACTCCCCGACCAGATGGAGCGGCTCCGCATGGCCACCACCCTGGCCCCGCTGAGCGAGGTCCGGATCCGGGAGCTCCCCGGGGCCGGTTTCGGGGAGGTCGAGTTCCGGGCTCCGTGGCTCCCCCACGGCTACGTGGATGATCCGGTGCGGACCCGGGAGGCGTACCCCGAAGGCTGGTTCCGGACGGGCGATCTGGGGGCGAGGGACGGGGTGGGCCGGCTCCAGATCCTGGACCGGGAACGGGACGCCGTCAAATCGGGCGGGGAATGGATCCCCACGAGCCTCCTGGAGAACCTCCTCTCGGAACTTCCCTTCGTGGAGATGGCAGCCGTGGTGGGGCGGCCCGACGAGAAGTGGGGAGAGAGGCCCGTGGCCTTCGTCCAGCTACGGGATGCCCCGCCTTCCCCGGTCCCCGCGATGCGCGCCCATCTGGAACGCCACGCGGCGGAAGGTCGGATCCGGACCTGGTGGATCCCCGAGGAGTTCCAGATCCTCCCGGGCCTCCCCCTCACCAGCACCGGAAAGGTGGACAAGAAGTCCCTGCGGGCGTCCCGGACGGAGCCCACCACTCCCCCTCCCGGGACCTCCACCGGAGGACCCCCCCGGCAGTAGGCCACCTCGGTGCATCGGGGACTCACCTTCCGCAGGCGGGCGCCGGGGCTTTGCCCTCCCGCCCGCACACGAAGAGAATGGACCACGTACGCCGACCGCCGGAACTGGTGCCCCGGGGCATTCCCATCCGGGCCCGGGGAAAGGCCTTCCCCTTCAGGGGCGGGCTCCGCGTGGGGGGGAGTCCCCGGGGGCCGCGAGGACCCCGTCGACGATCGCCTGGTGGACCCCGAAGCTCCGGAGCATGGCCTGCCACATCCTCCGCCGGGTCGCCTCCCCTTCCTGCGCGAAGTCGTGGACGAGGCTGTTCACCAGGATGCTGTGCTCCTTGTCGGCCTCCCCGTGGAGCCGGTAGTACTCGAGGTGCTTCTCGGGGATCTTGTAGACCTTCCGCAGGACCGGAAGGAGCTTCTCGCAGAGGTCCACGTTGGGGGGCTCCGAGGACCCCGCGGCCGAGACGTAGAACGGCTCCTCGTGGTTCACGTACATGAAATCGTCGATGGCGAGGTGGGTGGTGGGGAGGAGCTCCGCCGTCTCCACCGATTCCCGGGAAAGGCCCAGCCCCTCGCAGAACCGCAGGAAGAGCTCCGGGTGGGGCGTGTGGACCCCCTCCGGGAACCCGGCCTCTTCGGTGAGGTGCTCCAGGAGCATGGGCCGGTACTTCGCAAAGCGCGGTTCCCAGGGAAGGCGCGCGAACCGGAGGGCGTAGGCGCGCGGGATGCAGGTGAGCCAGGCATAGAACTGGGGGGCCCATCGCTGCAGCGTGGTCCGGGGGAGCTTCCCCGCGACCCAGTCGCGGAAGAACGGGTGGGTGCGGAACGGATGGTTCTCCAGCTTGTACCGGAACAGTTCGTCGCAGAAGGCGTCGCCCGTGAGCTCCCAGGGCCTCTTCTCCATGGTCCTCTCCTCTCCCGATGGAGGGGGATAACAGGACAGGTTCAAAAGTGAATGGATGGCTCCCCCGGATCCCGCACCGGTGGCGGAATGGGACGAGGTCTCAGGGAAGGCGATACGGGACCTCCCCTTCCCTGTGACCAGTGCACGGGTGACTCCCCTGGAGCGGCCGTGGGTCCCCGTCAGCGAAATCTCCACGGCCCACGGGCTCCGCGGAAGAGACCCGCCCCCGCGTCGGCCACGCTCCGAATCTATCGGTTCCCCGGTGGGGGCGGGGGCGGAGGAATCCCCATGGGAGGAGGCGGCGGAGGTGGTGGATACATCTGTGACGGAACCTTCCTGCCGCGGCGCCGGCGGATCGCGAGGGCCAGGCCGAGGACCGCCACCACCACGAGGATCAGTACCAGGTACGGCCATGCGTCCAGGAGGCTTGAAAGGAGACCTCCCGAACCCGTACCGCTTCCGGGCGCCGGGACCACCTCGAGGTGGGTGGTCACGGTGACGCTCTGATGCGTGGGGGACGAGGAATCCGTCACCGTGACCGAGACGGTGGTGTTCCCCGTGGCGGTGGGAGCGCAGGTCAACGTCGCCACATCGGAACTTGTGCACCCGGGCGGCAGCGAGTTCCACGAGTAGGTGTAGGGGCCCGTTCCACCGGAGACGGAGGCCCGGAGGGTCGTGGTGTTCCCCTGCCACATGAGGTTGGGGGTGGCGGAAAGAGTGGCGGTGAGGGGCACAACCCCTCCCGGGGATGCCACGACCAGGAAGGACCAGGGACCGCCCGACACCCTCGAGTTCCCCGGAGGTTCGTGCGTGGTCACGTTGTACGTGTGGGTCCCTGCGGCGAGGGGGGTGTGGACGAAGTTGAACGTGCCGGATCCCATCGCCCATGTCTGGACGGCCGCCCCGTCCACGTAGAGGGTGGTGTTCGTGGCCTGGGCGATGTTCACCGTGACCGTGAACGTCACGTTCTCCCGGGAGGTGGGGAGGGAGGGGAAATGCGTGGCCCCGATCTGGAACGGCACCACGGAGACCACGGCGTTGGCGCTCGAGACGTTCTTGCCGTTCACGCTGAGCGTGGCCACCAGCTGGTAGAGGCCCGTGGGCGTGGGCATGGAACCCGTGAAGTTGAGGTAGGTGAACCCGGCGAGCCCCCCCGACTCGGGCCGGGTCGTGATGGGGAGGCTCAGGCTCAGAGCCGGCGAACTCCCCGAGGACCCCCACACCCCGAGGGAGAGCGTCCCGCTGGTGGAGGTGTTCTGCGTGCTCCCCACCACCACCTCATCGGAGAAGGCCTGGCCGGGGGTGTACTGGGAACGGTCGGGGGTGATGGAGTTCACCTTGAGGCTTCCCCCGGACACCTGCCCCAGGCCGTAGTTGACGCCGGCGGAGGAACTCTGTCCGGTCCCCAGCGTCCCGAGATCATAGTAGAACAGGATGGCCGAGTCGTAGGTGATGTCGTTGGCGGGGTTGGTGACGTACGTCCAGTTCGTTCCCTGGGAGGTGGGCCACTCCGCGATGCTGGTGAGGTAGGGGGACGGGCTTCCCGGCAGGGGCGTGAAGAGGCCCACCAGGGAGGGGGCGGAATAGTTGTCGAAGTCCTCGATGAACGGCCACGCGCTGGAGAAGTTCACCTCCGTGGTGACCTCCCCCAGCCCCGGGACGAAGAACGGGGCGCCATCATTGTAGTTGAGCTGGGTGTCGAAATAGAAGCGGACCCGGATGTCCGCCGCGGGCCCCCGGTTCGTCACCGTGGCATTGTACGCCACGTACCCCAGGCCCGGCTCACCCGCCACCGCCTCCAACGTGTACGTCTCGTTGATGGTGAGGCTCGGGGTGACCCAGGCCACGAATCCCCGGGTGGCGGAGAGCGCACCCGAGCGGACCACGAAGTTGTTGAGATCCCCCCAGGGCGGGGAGTTTCCGGGCTGGGCGCAATAGATGGTCCCGTTCAGAGCGGAGTCGTTCACGGAGAGGGCGTCGGAGGGCCAGGGGTAGCCTCCGCCGTACGTGAGGGCTCCGTCGCCCGGGGGCACGGGATTCGCCGCCCCTTCCCAGACGAAACCCCCCGTCCCGTTCACGGCCAGCGTGATGTTCGCGGCCTGGCTCGTGAGGGTGAAGTCGCCCACGGACGCGGCGGACCCGATGGAGACGGATGGAACCCCCTGCGTGGCGGGGATTAGGACAAGGAGGGTCACGAGGCCCAGGATGAGACCGGGAAGGCCGCGGGGCATGGGACCGGAGGCGGGAAGCCAAGCTTTCGCCATGGTACCGTCCTGGGCGGGCAGGCCATCATAAACGTACGGGCGGCATTCACCGGTATTCACGGCATGCGGGACGTGAGGAGGCCTCCGGGAGACCCGATGGTCCCCGCTCCGGTCCATGGGGAAGGAAGGGGCACCCAAGTCGGATGACCCGAACCGTCTAGGTCCAACGGTCATGGCCTCCCGGGGGCCTCGTACAGTTGGAGGTTCACCATG
This sequence comes from Thermoplasmata archaeon, assembly GCA_021798195.1. Taxonomy (GTDB): domain Archaea; phylum Thermoplasmatota; class Thermoplasmata; order Lutacidiplasmatales; family UBA184; genus JAJZYH01. The sequence continues at coordinate 111,986 of JAJZYH010000001.1, read as the reverse complement.
TCGCCACCGCACCAGCGCAAGGTCACCTTGGTCTCCAACGAGGTGGTGGCCCCTTCGACCCATGTGCTGACCTTTACGCTCCCACCCGAGGACCCATTGGAATTCGTGCCGGGGCAGTACGTCACGTTCTACCTCAGTCGGAACGGCCGGCGGGTCACCCGCTCCTATTCCATCTTCTCCTCGGCCTTGCACCACGACCGATTCCGTCTCCTCATCAAGCGCATCCCGGATGGTTTCGGCTCCAGCCTTCTCTGCGGCCTGGACCCGCTCCGGAGGCCCGAACTGGTGGTGCTGGCCCCGCTGGGGAAGTTCACCCTGCGCCCCGCGGGCGGGCGCTCCATCCTCCTGGTGGCCACGGGCACCGGCCTCGCGCCCTTCGTCCCCATGCTGGAGCAGATCCGGAGGGAGGAACCGTCCACCCCGACGTGGCTGTTCTTCGGGGGCCGCCACCCGGAGGACCTCGTGCACACGGCGGAGTTCCGTACCCTGGAGACCGCATGGTCGGATTTTCACTTCGTCCCCATCGTCTCCCGGCCTTCCGCGGACGGATCCTGGACGGGGCGCGTGGGCCATGTGGAGGAGCACGTACAGAGGATGTTCCCGGACCTCTCCGGTGCCGATGTCTATCTCTGCGGGGTGAACGAGATGGTGAACGAGATGCAGGACCTTTCCCAACGGCTCGGTTGCCCCAAGGACCGGATCTTCGTGGAGCGCTACGGGGAGGACGCGGAGGATGCCGACCACGCCGCGGCCCAGGTAGTGGCGCCGGCCCCTGCTCCGGCCTGTCCCTGACACCCCGCGGGGGCCGCGATGGGTCGCAGACATCGCGTTGGGGGCTCCTCGAGGGGGGGTCCCACCGGCCCTCCGGACGCAGTTCGTCCCCGGAGACCTCCCGCTGCCGCAAGGACCTCCGAAGAAGGGGGCGGGGAGAGGCGTAGGAGGCGTGCGGGGGAGCCTCGGGCCCTTCGCGTGGTGCTCCCAACCCGCCGTTGTCTTCCGGGCGGCGCCGGGAACTCGTTCCCTACGAGAGAACCCGCCGCTCCTCCAGAAGCTTCTTCTCGATGATCGCCAGGGCCTCGGAGAGGCTCGAGACCGCCATCCCCAATCGCGCGGCGAGCGCGGTGAGGGTCACCCGGCGGGGGACCTCGAAATAGCCCTCCGCCATGGCCCGCCGGAAGAGCTCTTCTTGCCGGGGCGTGAGGATCTCCCGGCCCTGGGCCGAGTCGTGCCGGACGGATTCCACGGTGAGGTCTGGTGCCTTGGACCGCATGGCGTCCAGGAGGCGGCGGACCTTGATCTCCGGGCCCACGACGACCCAGGTCGCCACTCCGGCCTCGACCGGAAACGGAAAGCGGCGCATGAGCTGATACCGTCGGAAGATCGGGACGAACGCCGACGTGCGGTGGACGACGCGCAGAAGCGTCACCGGCCCCGGAGGACCCAGCGGGTCCACATGGAGGACCCCAGGGAGCGTCCGGATCTCCTCCTCCCACGGGGTCGCTTCCGGGGAACGCAGGCGCACTTCCGTGAGGGTACGATCCCGGCCCAGGTCCAATCGGTTCAAGACCTCGATGTGGACGTCGGGATGCGCCCGACTGAAGCGCTGGATCCATGGGCCGTCGGGGAGGGGGACGCGGATCCGGCACGCGAGGAGCGGCGATGGCCGGCGGGCGGAGGAGGAGACCCTCGGGCGGCGCGGTCTTCCCCGACGGCTCTGCCCGGAGGATGGAGTGGGACGTGTCCGCCGTTCCATGGCCCCGGGCATCCCCTTCGGGATTAAGACTCCCTCCCCCGCTCTCCGAATCCTCTAGGCGCACGCGCTAACGGCCCTCTCTCCCTGGTTGGGTGTGGAGGCCCGGGAACGGGGATCCGAACATGTCCGCTAATGATGTCCCAGACCCTCTGGAAGAGCTGCAGCGAGAGAACGATGTGATCAAGGGGATCACCGAGCGCATCCTCGAGGTGGCCCTCCTCCTGAAGGATGGCAAGGATGTGCCGGTGGGGGAGGTCGCCGAGGAGCTCCGGCTCTTCGAGCAGTACCTCACCCTGCACATCCAGAGGATGGACCGCGAGCTCCAGCCGGAAGCCCGCCCGGTCGCCATGACCACGTGCTATGAACATCTCGATCGGTTGGTGCGCGACCACGAGGCGGAGTCCCAACGCATCCGGGAGGCCCGGGCGGCGCTGGAAGAGTACGGAACGGGAGTCCCCCACGCGCGGGCACGGCTCGGCGAACTCCTGGAGAAGCTGGCCAACCAGGGATACGAGGTGAGCGTGTACGAGGGGGATTACCCCCTTTCCTGCCTCATCTCCACGCTACCCGAGGATGCCGCGCAGCGGGTGGGTGCGAAGTTCTCGGCCACGCAAGGAGAAGTGGCCGATCTGGACCAGCACGTCCAGAAGCTCCTCAAGAGTCCCGCGGGCCACGAAGACCAGAAAGTTGCGGTCCGCTGCGCCCAGGACGGTTGCACCCGGAGCGACGAAGCGCAGGTGGTCCCGGGGCCCCAGGGGCAACTGGGGTTGATCCCGCCGGCCGGCGGCTGGGAGATCTCTTCGCAGAAGGTCGAGGTGAGAGGGGACGACACCGTTCGCGTCCACCTTACCTTCCGCTGCCCGGACCATCTCGTTCCCGCGGAGGAGAGTAGTGGCACTCCCGCCCCTCTCCCGACGCTGGAATCCGGGGGAACCCCGTGAGCCTGCTCCCAGGCATCCCAGGGACGGCCCTTCCCATGGCCCCCGGAGGGGGCCCGGGGAGTCGCCGGCCCCCCTCGCGGGAGGCCCTCTGGATGCTCCTCAGCGCCTCGGGCTATCTCGTCCTCCTCACCGTCTTCATGTTGGGAGGGATCGTGTATGAAGGACTCCTGGGCACCGGGGCGCTCCCCGACCGGCTCGTCGACGATCGGGACCTCCTCGCCCTGTTCGGGTGGGTGGGGCTCACCATCAGCGGGGTCAGCACGATCGTGGTACCCAGCCATTTCGGGGTGACCCTTGGGCCCAGGCTTCTGCCCCGGCTCCATCTCACCCTCACCAACGTGGGGATCCTCGGATTCTTTGCGCTCTCGCTGGCGTCCGCGCCCCCCGTGCTTGCAGATGGGTTCCTGGGGCTCGCGGTACTTTCGTTCCTCATCTTCGGGCTCGTGAACCTGCGGACCCTCTGGCCGTTCCTGGGCGGCCGTGGAGCCGGCGTCGTGCGAGGGGGTCCCGGGGCCCCCCAAGGTCCGTCCGACCGGAGGGTTCCCGGGCACACGTGAGACCATGCAGGATCCCCACCCCGGCACCGGCAGACCCGATAGAGGAGCCGAATTCCAGATCCGGATCTCGCCGGAGGCAAAGACCCGGATGGTGGCGCTCCTCAAGGGACAACCCTCCGGCTCGGCGTTCCGCATCTACGTCCTTCCCGGAACAGCCCCCCGGCTCGGCATGGCCCTGGAGAAGGCCCGACGACCGGAAGAGATCCTTCCCTGCGACGGGGTCCCGTTGCTCATCGATCCCGTGAGCCGCAGGTACCTTGCGGATGCGACGGTGGATTACGCCTCCGACGGGGGCCGGGAAGGGTTCCGCATCGACGGCCCCAATGTCCCCGCGACCCGGCAGGAAGCGGAACCCTCCGGGGAGATGGCCCCCCCGGGAGGGGACCGGCCCGCCGCACCGGACGGGCGAACGCCGGCCGCCCCACCGAAGACCCTCCTGGACCGGGCCCTCCGGAAGATCTTTGACCCGGAGATCCCGATGAACATCGTGGACCTGGGCCTCATCTATGGTGTGGATTGGGCGGACGACGGGAGCGTCCGCATCCGCATGAGCATGACGAGCGCGGGCTGCCCGGTCACCGGCTTGCTCCAGGAGCAGGTGAAGGCCGCGGCGGAGGCCATACCGGGGATCCGGTCCGCCGAGGTCACCATCGTCTGGGACCCCCCGTGGAGCCCGGAGAGGATGAGCGACTTTGCCAAGCGGCAGTTCGGGTTCCTTTGAGCCGGCCGCAGGATGGCGGTTCCCGGCAGCACGGGTCCCCAGGGGGTCGGACCCGGGCTCTACGGGAAGAACGAGGATGCATCCAGGCCCGAGAACCGGCCCACGGGCCAGCGCTCCAAGAGCACGGATGCGAGGAGCGAGATGCCGAACCCCCCGATGGCGACGACATTGAACAATCCCGCCCAGGCTCGGAGGGATCCGAGGGCGAGGAGATCGGCCGCGATCCGCCCCATGAGCGATGCGTCGAGGACCCCCAGCCAGACATAGAAGGCCCTGTGGAAGGGCGCGGGGGTCCCCAGGGTGGCCGGCAGGATGACGAACGCGTGGGCGAAGATCATGGAGAGAACGAACCCCAGGAAGACCGCATGGAGCTGGGCATCGTACACGAGGCCATCCGGCACGATCCCACCGAACGCGAGGATCAATGCCCCTCCCGCCGCGAGCCACGCATATCCGGAGAGAAGACAGATCGCGGCGAAGCGGGGAAGCCCGGCCCGTCTCAGGTTCCAGCGGGCCACATCGTGGGCGATGAGCCACAGGGCCATCGCGATCCAGGAACCGGCGAGGAGCAGGGTTCCCGGGACGAACCACAGGACCCCCACGGCGCACCCGGCCAGGTCGAGGACGAAGAAGCTGCCGAGGAGGTGACGGCGCCACGTGGGGATGGGCAGCATCCTCGTGAGCTCCAGGCGCTCCGCGGCGATGAGCAGGACCAGGAAGGATCCCCACCACGGGATCAGGTACGGGATGTCCAGCCCCCCCCACCACAGTACGTTCCCGGCAAGGAGCGCGCCGGCCCCCAGGACCTGGGCCGTGGTGTGGAGGGCGGGCTGACGGACCCGGATCTCCAGGAACATGGCCAGGACGATCCCGCCTCCCAGGACGACCCAGGGGATCGCGAAGGAGGACGGGATCCCCAGGGCCAGGGCCACGGACCCGGCCCCGGTGAGGAACGGACCCGCAAAATACGCCCGACGATGCAGGGCCACGGCGCGCTCCAGGCCGATGAGGGTCGCCAGCACGCCATTCACCATGAGGGGCCCGTGCGCCTCCGGCAGGGACGTGGAGAGCAGGGGCAGGGCCCACCCCAGCCGGAAGAGCCCCGCCCAGAGCCCCAGCACGAGGGAGATGAGCCCCGCCGCCATCACCGGGAGGCGAAGGCGGGACCGCCCCGTGGCGGGGCCTCTCTCCCGGGATGCGGGGAGCCGGCGACCCACGGGACGAAGGGAGTCCGTCACCGCAGCATCGAAAGGGGTTGTGCCTCCCGGGGAGCCGTGGACCGGCCGATGCGCACCCGCCAGGTTTCCGGACCCTTCTCGAGGTACTCCCAGGTGAACTCCCCGGTGTGCTCCGCCTGGAACTGGTAGAACAGCGGCTTCGGGTCATGGTCGTTCACCAGGACAAAAGAGGTACCGGGGGAGAGCCGCTGGAATGCACCGAAGATGGCGGGATGCCGTTGGGGAGGGGGTGTCCCCCGGACGTCCAGGATGGACTCGGAGGACGATGCCGGAGTCGGGAACCCTTCGATCCGTGTCTCACGAGCGCCGTCGTTCATATCTCATCCCCCGGGATACGGGTGTGGGCGAGATGGTGCAGCGGGAGCGAGAGAGAAGTAGGCGTCGCCGAATCGTTTCGGCGAACCCCCGTGAGGGGTGGTTCTCTGCCGGAGGGACGAGGGACACCGCACCATGGTGATCGCTCCCGGACCCCGGCGGTTCTTGACCGCGGCCCCGCTGCACCTCGTGCTCCTGGGCCTCCTTGTGGGAGTCTCCGGGGTTCCGTTCGAGGGCCTGCTCTGGCTCTTCCTGGTGGGGTTTGTGGGTTTCACCGCTCTGGGTTTCGCATGGCATCTGTTCCCCAGTATCTTCCGCCGGCGGCTCATAGGGGCTCCCGACGGCCCCGCCTACTGGGCCGTGGCAGAGGCCTCGGTGGTCCTGGGCCTGGTGGGCCGTTCCTTCCTCGTGCCGGTGTCGACGGGGTGGGTGATCACCCTGGCGGGAAGCGGAGCCTGGCTGCTGGTACTCCTGGCATTTGTGGGGACGGGATTGCGATCCCTCCGGACCCCACCACCCCACACGGGGCCTCCGGAACGGCCCGCGGACCGGGTGGCGGCCCTTCTCTTCGGGAGTTCCTGGATCTTCGGAATCGCCTCCGCCCTCCTGTGGATGGCGAGTTCGGTGACGCCCGGACCCGGCTTCGGCTTCTGGTTGGCGGGGGTACATACCTACGTCCTCGGCCAGCTCGCCCTCCTGATCTTCGGTGTGAGCCTCCGGTTGATCCCCCGTTCCGCCGGGACCGATGCCCCGGCGTGGGTGGCCCGGTCCCTCGCGGCCACTGGCCTCACCGGTGCCATCGGGGTTCCATTGGGGTTGCTCGCCCTGGCCCCGCGGGAGGGAGCCCTTCTCCTCATCGCGGGCCTTCTGGAAGGGACGGCGGCGGTGCTGTTCGTCCTGCAGCTCTTCTGGCTCGTAACCCGTGCCCGGACTCCCCGACGGGCCCACTGGGTCTATCTCGCCAGCGGGAGCTGCCTCCTGGTCGGCGGGAGCGTGGGCCTATGGATGATCTCTTCGGGGGATTACGGCCTCGTGAAGGCCCATGCGTGGACGAACCTCCTCGGCTTCCTCGGTCTCATGATCCTCGGGATGTGGTTCAGCATGGTGGCCCCGTTCCAGTTCGTCTCCCACCGGTGGACCCTCCGGGCCCTTTCCACCGGTGCGGTCCTGATCCTCGCCTCCGTGGCGATGGCCCTCCTCAACGTTGAATCCGCGGTCCTGGGAGACCTCCCGGGCCGGTGGCTCTTCGGCGGACTTCTCGCCGCCCTGGGTGTCTTCTGGTCCGTGGGGAGCCTCCCCGTCCTCCATTGGAGGGTCCATCATCCCTCCCTGGATTGATCGACGGCACCCCTGGTTCCGGCGAGCCGAAAGAGGATCTCTTGGGAGACCTCCTTCGCCGCCCCCCGCGTCGCGTGCGCGTCGAACCACGGGTAGAGCTGACTCTCCTCCCGCGCGTTGTGGGCCCAGAGAGCATCCTGGAGCGCCGTGTTCTCCGCCTCCAAGTCCGGCGCCCCTTCTTCGACCTCCCGCAGGAGTGCACTCAGGGCTTCCCGGATCCGGCCATGTTCCTCGCGCAGGAGGTCGGTGAGTTGGGGGGCCCCTTCCCCACCGTGTTCCTCGAAGAACGGGAACAGGACGTCTTCCTCTGCTTGGATGTGCGTCCGGAGACCCCGGGAGAAGGTCCGGAAGTGGGCCCGGGACCGCTCGGGATCCTCCCGCCACTCCCGAGTGGCCATCTCCCACAGGTCATCCAGGCGGCGATGGTCCTGTTCCAGCGCCTCCCCCAACGCGGTGAAGGAGTCCTTCTCCGCATCCTCTTCGGGCACGCTCGGTCCCCCAACCCGGTCACTGGATGCTTTCCTCGAGGAGTTCCTTCAGGACGGTGGCATTGCAGTGCTCGCTATCCTTGGCGGCATAGACGAGCGTCACGACGCTCCGCTCGGCCTCGATGGCCAGGGCTGCGAGGGAGTCCCTCTGGCGCAGGAGTTCCTTTCGGTAGCGTTCCCGGAACTCCGGGAACTTCGCGGGCTCGTGCCCGAACCATCTCCGGAGCTGGTCACTGGGTGCCAGCTCCTTCCGCCATTCATCGATCCGCGCCTCCTCCTTCCGCACTCCGCGGGGCCAGAGGCGGTCGATGAGGATCCGGCGGCCGTCCTCCGGCGAAGGGGGTTCGTAGGCTCTCTTGATCCGGATCATGCATGCCCCGAGAGGAACTCTCTGGCGGACGGGCGCCACAAGCAGCTTCCCGGAGGGAATGGGATGATATGGGATGTTCGGCTAGACCATTCGGTCCCGTCGAGGGAGGGGATCCACGTGAACGGAAGGGGCCGAGTCCGGGGAGGGGCCCGGAAGGTTCCGCCGCATGCCCCGCGGAAGGGCCCCTCGAAAGATCAGGGAACGGCTCATGGGGGAAGACGTCGTCATCCGGAGGGGCCCCCGCATCCTCCCGAGGGGCCGGTTGTCGTCTCCTGCCGGTTGAAGGTGACCCTCCCCAAGGAGCTGTGGCTGAGGACCTTCACGGTGAACCACCCGGAAGTCCGCCTGGACGTCCTGGACCGCTTGGAGCTGGACGGGGGCGCCACGCTCTTCGAGGTCCAGATCCGGCCCGGTGAAAGGGGAAGATGGGGGGAGGAGATCCGTTCCCTCCCCCGCGTGGAGGAGGTGGAACTCATCGAGGCCACGGAGTCCTCGGCCGTCTTCCGGGTCTACTACCGAGGACGTACCTTCGTTCCCATCCTGAAACGCTTGAAGCTTCTCCGACATTTCCCGTTCCCGGTGAGGAACGGCGTGGCGGCCTGGACGGTGGTGGGTCCCGAAGACAAGGTCCGGGAGCTGTTGAACGAACTTGCGCACGATTCCACCGGCTTGCAACTGGAAGCGATCCACCGCGGACCCCCGCCACGCCGGCCCTCCCTTCTCACGCCCCGACAGGAGGAGATCCTCCACCAGGCGATGACCGAGGGCTACTTCGATGTGCCCCGACGGATTTCCCTCACCGATCTCGCGGAGAAGCTCGGCCTCGCCATCTCCACCCTGTCCGTCACCCTCGCCGTGATCGAGAAGAAGATCGTGGAAATGCACTCCTGAGCCGGGAAGGGAACCCCGCATCTAGACGTTTCGTCGAGAGTGGGATGGCCTGCGTGGAAATCGAGTGGGCGGGGGAGTCCATGTGCGACACCTGCGGTTGCAAGAACAAAAAGAAGCCGTGACCCGTTTCCGCCAACCCATCGCCCCTGATTTTGAACGAGACTCGACTGGGGCAGCCTAAATGTACCCTGGGGGTGTGGGGACCCGAAGTGGGATGACGGACCCGGAGGAGTGGGTGAGAAGGGAGGCGGATCGCCTCGCGAGCCTCTATTTCCCGGGCCGCGAGCGCCCCCTGGAGAAGGCCCTCACCGAGATGGCGCGCCGGCACGAGAAACAGTGGAGGGCATCCGCGGCCGGAGTCTTCCGCCCCACCCCCAGCATGTACCTGGTGGCCCTTCAATGGGAATTGAAGCGGCACGGTCCCACGTGCGCCGTATGCCGGGGAGACATCGCGATCCCCAAGGCCCCCGAACCCCCCCGACCAGAGGCCCTCACGATGTCCATGTCCCCCCGGGTCCACCCGCGGGAGGGTGGCCTCAACGTTCCACAGAACCTCCAGCTGGGGCACGCCGGGTGCATGCCGAGATGGTGAGGGGGTCCTCATGGACGTCAAGGTGCAGATCGAGAAGTGCACCGGGTGCCGGCACTGCTTCGATGTCTGCCCCGTGAACGTGTTCGTGATGCATCCCCGTTCCGAATTCCCGGATGTCGTGGACGATCCGGAAGTGGGGGCGAAGTTCCAATTCCGCGGGGAGAAGTCCGTGGCCGAGAACGGGCCGGACTGCATCCTGTGCAACGCATGCCTCACGGAATGCGAGGGCAGTTGCATCACCATCTGGGATGACGAGGGGACGACCTACCAGTCCACCTACAAGTGAGATGGTTCCTTTCCCCGGTCGGGCCCTCCTCCTCCATCTCCGCCGTTGGGGCTCGTTCCCCTGCGGAGTGCGGGGAAAACCAAGGGACCTTGCCAACCTACCCCGTCTCGCGCATCGGAAGTGAAGTCGCCCAAAGGTCCCGTGGCCTTCCATCCGGTTCGGCGCGTTGGGAACGGTCGGTCTCTTGGGTCGGGTCCGGGCCTGCAGGATTTCGAATCCTGAACCTTGCGGTTACGAGCCGCCTGCTCTATCGACTGAGCTACAGGCCGCGCGAAGCGCGCCATGAGCCCGTGCGCTTAGAGCGTACGTGAGCGGAGAGGTCCGCCCGAGACCCATCGAGAAGATCGAAGGGAGAAGAGGTTGGGAGAGCCGCACCAAGACCGTCCCATCACGGCTTCTTCTTGGATTCGCACCCACGGGTGCCGCCCACTGTTCCCATCTCCTGGAGGGGTCCGCGTCTCGACGGGGTCCGTGGAGGATATGACACGATCCGGGAGCGAACCCCATCAACTCTCTCGCCCGAGACCTGCTTACCCCCGGGGATCCTTCCCGGTCGCGGGGTCCGTCCACCTCGGGGGGCCTACTGGAGGGCCTTGCCCTGGGAGTTCTCCCGGAGCCCGGTCCGTTCCGCTCCCAGCGGGGGAGCACCCGGTGTTCCCCCCCAGGCGCGTATCTCCTCGATGAGGTTACCCAGGGCACGACCGTCGCTGGTGAGGTTGTAGGCGACCTGCACAGGGTTGCCGTCGGTCACATGACGTTCGAGCACACGGGCCCTCCTTAGGAACCTGAGGGTCGAGCTCAGCGTCTTCGCGCTCAGGCCAGGGATTCCCGGTAGAAGCTCGTTGAACCTGCGCGGACCTTGGAGCAGGTGTCGGATGACCAGGAGCCGCCACTTGGTGCCAATGATCTCCACGCTGGCGAAGTTGGGACAAAGGTCCCCTCCCGTCCGCTCCGAGACTGGCCTCGCTGGGGTTGGCGACGATCGACGGGGGGTCGGGATCACACTCATTGACCAAGGGGAAAGAGGGGCCTTTCCGGCCTTCGGGTGGATAGCCCTCGAGGGAGAGGAGGATGGGAGAGGGGGGCGCCCTTCCTTCCCAACACGTTGTTCTCAGCCCCTCTTCTCGAGGAGGAGAGGCAAGTGCGACGAACCGGTCCCTACGGATTCCGGCAGGAATCCACCCACCCTGAGCCCGGAAGAGCCTTATCGTGCGGAAGGGATGCAGCGAAACTCCTCTGCCAAGGGGTCGACGAGCCGCACCAGAGGACGAGCCCGAGGATGTTCATCAGGGACCGGCCGATCGAGGCGTGGGGGAAGGCGTTGCACGACCCCGATCGGACCGCACGCACCCCGGGCCAGGGAAGGGAGGGGCACCGGGTCCTTCCTTTCCAGATCCGACCGTACGGGACCCGTCGCCGGGGCACGGAGAGCCTCGCGGGTGTCACCACAGGTCCCGGCACAACGTTACCGGGGTCCGGGAAACCCCCCGTACGGAAGGTGACCGCCCCCCCTTTAGGGAGCGCAGACGCTCCGAACCCATCCCTACCTTCCCCTCGATGGAAACGGCTGAAGGCTCCGGGGCTTCTCGTTCTGCTCTCCATCATCTTCGCCGAGTTCTTTACCGGCTCGACCTCCGTCTGGTCCCTGGCCGACCCGATCAACGACCTCGGGCTCTTGGGCTTCTACGGGGCCGGGGTCCTTCTGATCCGCGAGGTCGCTCGGCGTTGGGGGAACGGTTGGGGAAGCATCCTCCTTCTGGGTCTCGCCTACGGGATCGCGGAGGAGGGCATCGCCCTGAAGACCATGGTCGACCCGGCACGGAGCGCGGTGCCGTTGGTCGGCCCTTTCAGCCGCATCCTCGGCATCAACACGGTCTGGGCCGTGAGCCTCGACCTCTTCCACGCCGTCTACAGCATCGGGCTTCCGATCCTGCTCGTCGATCTCACCGAACCGCAGACCCGGCAGCGGGACTTCCTGGGGACGACCGGCATGGTAGTTGCTCTGATCGTCCTCTCCGTTTCGACCCTCGTCGGTTACCTGCGCTACGACCCTGGGTACTTCGAAGGATATCCCACCCTGGCGCTCTTGCTCATCACGATGGGCCTCTGCGTGGTGCTGGCCCGTGGTATGCCCGGGAGCCTTCTCTATCCTCGAACGACCGGGGCCACCGGAAAACCCTGGAGGTTCTTCGCATTGGGTGCGGGCATCGCCGCGGGATGGGGCGCGGTTTACACCGTCGGGTCGCATCTATTCCCTTTCCCCTTGGCCCTGGTCGGGGGAGAGCTCCTCTTCGGCGGGCTCGCGCTTTCGCTCGTGGTCCGATGGATGGGCCAAGTGAACAACGGGGCGCAGAAGTCCTTCCTGGCCCTCGGCCTCCTAGCATGGGCCCTCCCCTGGGGGCTCGTTCTGGTCTTCGTTGGGGGCGACTACCCTCTGCTCCTCTTTCTGGTGGGAACCTTCGCGCTGCTCGTCCACCTCGCCCGTCGGTACCTGCGTGACCCCCGATAGCCCGCACGGGCCTGACCTCGTCCGAGGCGCTACGGGTTCGCCGCCTTTCGGCGACCCCACCGACGACCCTGGGAGTCACCTCGCCGTGGCCAGAGTCGCTTCCGGCTCCTCCGGCGCTCCAGCGGGTTGCGGGGCAGAACGACCCGCGCTCGCGGTCGAACCGTGCGGGGGTCGCCACGGTCGAAGGACCGCGCCTCATCCTTTGTCGGCGGTCCGTAGAGCGAACGGCGATCTCCCGACCCAACGACGTTCAAGTATCCTCGACCTTGGTGGGACCCCTCCCGGAAGGGAGCGGCCTTGGGACGGAACTGGAAGCTACCGCCCATCGACGGGCGTGGCCGCACTCTGGCGAAGCAGCGGTGGGACAACCTCACGAAGCCGGAGGGGAGCCTGGGACGGCTGGAGGAACGCGGGATCGCTCTCGCGGGGATACGCGGGGACCCACGGCCGAAGGTGACCCGCAAGGGGATCGTGGTCCTCGCGGCGGACCACGGGGTTACCGAGGAAGGGGTCTCCGCCTACCCTCCGAGCGTGACCCACGCCATGGTCGACAGCTTCCTGGGCGGGGGGACTGCCACAAGCGTCCTCGCGCGTCTCGTCCGCGCCGACATTCTGGTGGTCGACGTGGGTGTGAAGGGTCCTCGCTTCCTCCCCCGCGAGAACTTCCTGGACCTTCGGCTGGCCCCCGGGACCCGGAACTTCGCGAAGGAGGGGCGATGTCGAGGGAGGCAGCCGAGCGGGCGGTGGAGGCGGGGCGCCGGGCCGCGCACGTCCTCCTCGACCAGGGGGTCGACCTCCTCGCCCCGGGGGGGATGGGCATCGGGAACACCACCTGCGCCATCGCGCTCCTCTGCGCGATGACCGGGGGGACCCGCCGGAGCTCGTCGGCCGTGGGACCGGTCTCGACAGGTCGGGGCTCGCGCACAAGCACGGGGTCATCGCGAGACCCCTCGCGCGGCATGCCCCCGAGGCGAAGGACCCCTGGGCGACGTTGGCGTGCCACCTGCGGATGTCGGGGTTCTCAAAGAGAGCCGCTTGATAGGTTCGAGGTCGGAAGAGGGTTATCACCCCCCTCAGGACATGAGGGTTCAAGCCCTCCCGGGCCCGGGCCCGCAGGGGCCCGACCCCAGAATGGCTCGAATCCGGGGAACACGCCCGTACTGATGCCGGAGCCTGCGGATCCTCTTCGAGGAGCACGGAAGAGGGGCCTCCGTCCTTGGGAACCGTACGAAGCACCTTGGACCGGACGGACCCTCGGGTCTCTTGATCATGACACGCAAGGCAGGGAGCCGAACGAGAGATCTCGACACCAGGGTGCTCACCGTAGCTCTCGTGAATTCTGGTGTCCCTCCACGGCAGGCGGCATCGCTACTCGGAGTGGGGTCGACACGGCGCAGCGTTGGGTGCGGGTATATCGGTCCGCAGGGGATCTGGGTCGTCGAATTTCGCGGCCCCTCGGGCGACGACCACGGACATCGGAAGCTGGACTGAGGCACAGTCTCCCCAGGGCGCTGGGGCTCGCGAGCTCCGGTTCGTGGCGGCCTCCCGGCCTTCGACACATCGCGCGCGAAGTGGCAAAGCTCGTGGACGCCTCATGCGATGTCGATCACCTATCCCGGAGGCTCACGCCGCTCGTCGGGGAGAAAGGTTTCATTCTGCCGGTTCACCAAGGATTGAAATCCCGGCCACGACCGTATCCCCCTGGACAATCGATCATGTCTCGACCCCGGGAGAGGCATGCCCTCGAAGCAGTCATTCAATCGCGAGATCGCACCCCGGTCAGAACTCTCCCGGACGATAACCCGCGCCCGCTCGATAGGGACCTGGGGGAGGAGTTCTTTCCCCTCATGGTCTCGGTGTAGGCAGGGGGCTACCGACATCGCTGACCTGATCGCGAGGCGAACCACTCCGGACATCTTCGAAGCGGCCTCATTGGGGGACGTAGAGCGAGTTGAGAAGCTCCTCCCGCAGGACCCTGAGCTCGTCCGGGCTTTCCGCCATGACGGATGGACGGCGCTCCATCTCCCAGCACACCTGGGAAAGCCCGAGGTCGCGCAGTTCCTCCTAACGTCACGGCGCAAAGGGGGACACGGTCTCCCGTAATGCCATTTCCAACCAATCCCTGCAGGCAGCCATCGCGGGCCGGAAACCACTCCTTGCGAAGATGCTCGTCGACTCCGGGGCCGACGTCAATCCTCGTTCCCACGCCGGCTTCACGGCTGCGCACCTCGCCGCGGAGAACGGGGACCTTGGAGCTCCTGCCGACTTCCGGCGCAAACCTTGGGGCCAGGGCCGCAGGTGGAATGACTCCTCTCGATCTGGCCACCGAGAAGCACCATGAGACCGCGGTGCTCTGGCTTCGCAGGCAGCAAGGAGTTTGAGATGGAGCGAACTCAAAACGAGAATTCGGGGCCTGGGCGGTGCTCTGGCCCAGTGCCATGCTATTTCAGCGAGGCAAGCAAGCGGGTCAGCTCGCGGTCGATCCTTCGATAGGTGTCGGGGTCGCGGAAGGAGAAACGCAGAAAGTTCACCTCTGAGCCGTCGAAGAAATAGATCCCCCGAAAGCCCGGGTCCTCGCTGGACCGTGTGACCTTGATCCTGCGCAATCCGGAGGGGCCGCACATCGACTCGGTCACCACGACAAGTCTAGTATCTCGCGACTCGGGGAAGGAAGCGGGGTCCGCGGCCAATTCCAGGATGGCCCATTCGAAGGCGATCTGAATCTCGGCCGGCAGCGATCTGAACTGTGCGTACGATCGGCCCCAGAAGCCGACCTTGCCCAAGCTCTACCGCCTCCTCTTCAGACGGAACTCCCGGAGGACGTCCTCCAGCGGAATCACCTTGGCCTTCTCCGTTTGGTAGAGGGCTAGGTCCTTCGTTGCGATGCTCTCCTCGAGCCGGTCAAGGTCACGTTCCGCGAGCTCGCGCAGGAATTCGTCCCAGGTCTGGGCACCGGTCTTCATCTGCTGGAGCCGTCGGAGCGTTGAGCTGTGGACGGGGATGCTGGTGGGCGGATCGGCGACGGCCATGCCCCTGAGAGGGCGTCAATGGTATAAATCGTGACCATTGTGACAATCCAAGTGACGGCTGAGCCGAACCCCCTTCGAGGAGAGCGCGAACGAAATGGGCGAAGCCCTGCCAAAATCGGACGGGCCTGCAGGGATTCGAACCCTGGACCTTGCGGTTAAGAGCCGCCTGCTCTACCGACTGAGCTACAGGCCCAACGAGGCGCCTCACAAGGTTATGGCTCATAATGTTGCGCCTCTGCCTCGGGTCGGTCCGGAGAGGGACCCCGCCCTCTCATGCGTACCGAAGGGATTTTGTAGGGAGGGAGGGGTCGTCCATTGGCCCGGCTTAGCTCAGGGGTAGAGCGGGGGACTGTAGTTCGGCCCGCTGGGGTGACCCTCCGGCGGTCCCCGCGGACATCCTCAGGTCGCCTGTTCAAATCAGGCAGCCGGGACTCTTCCCCTATCCGTCCCGGGGAATCTCTCCGACCATCTCCGGCCGGATCTCCATTACCTCCCGGCAGCCCGTGAGCGCCATGGAGATTTCCAGATCCTTCCGGAGGAGGTCGAGGACCCGACCCACACCGGCTTCTCCGCCGGCCGCCAACCCCCAGAGGATGGGGCGTCCCAACCCCACGGCCCGGGCGCCCAGGGCCATGGCCACCAGCACGTCGGCGCCGCGCCGGACTCCCCCATCGAGGTAGACTTCGAGCCGCCCCCGGGAGGCCTTTACCACTTCCGACAGGGCCCAGAGCGTGGCCGGGGCCCCGTCCAGCTGGCGTCCCCCATGGTTCGAGACAACGATCCCCGACACTCCTGCATCGACCGCCCGCTCGGTGTCCCCGGCGGTGAGGATTCCCTTGAGGACCAAGGGGAGGTGGGTCCCTGCCCGGACCTCCGCGAGCCGATCCCAGGTCATCGCGGGGTCTGTCCGCCGGGCGAAGTGATCGGCTTGGCGGAGGGACCCCTCGTGGCCCTTCGAAGACGCATACCGATCCAGGTTTCCCAATGGGACCCCTGGAGGCATGACGAACCCGGCTTTATCCTGCGAGTCCCGGACCCCCAGGACCGGGGCATCCACGGTGATCACGATGGCCTGGTACCCGCCTGCTTCGGCCCGCTGGAGGAGGTCCTTTGTGATCGCCGGGTCCTGATGGACATAGAGCTGGAACCAGCGGGGAGCCCGGGGGGCCGCCTCGGCGATCTCCTCCAAGCCCCGGGTCGAGAGCGTCGAGTAGACCGCGAGCACGTTCCTTCCGGCAGCGGCCCGAGCTGTGGCCACTTCCGCTTCCGGGTGGAGGAGCCCGTGCTGACTGGTGGGCGAGATGAAGAAGGGGACATCCACGGGTCGACCCAGGATCCGGTGGGCGGTGCGGACTCGGCGCACGTCCACGAGGACCCTGGGCCGGAGGGTCCTTACCTGGAAGGCCTCCCGGTTCCAGCGGAGGGTCCTCTGCTCACCGGCACCTCCCTGGACATGGGCCCAGACCTTCGGATCCACACGACGTGCCGCGCTCTCCTCGAGGTCCGATAGCGTCTGGAATCCCCCCTCTTCCGGCATCCTTCTCCCCACTCCGCCCGGAAGGCACCATCTCCCTAAATCCGTACGCCGCCGCACTCTCCCCGTCGCGGCCCGGGATCCCTTGCGCGGGCTACCGACGTCTCAACCCACCGCTCTCTTGAGGAGACGTGCGATGGTCGCTTCCGTGGTGGCGGTCAGGCCGGTGAGTGCGAATGCGGTGGGCCAGAACTTCCCTTCGTCGAGCTTCGCGTGATCCGTAAAGCCGAGCGTTCCGTACCTCGCCTTGAATTTGCTGGCCGGTTGGTAGAAGCAAACGACGTCCCCCTTTTTGGTGTACGCCGGCATCCCGTACCAGAGCCTCGGCGCGAGGACGGGAGCGCGGGTCCCGATGAGTTCGTGGATCCTCTTCCCCATGGACCGGTCTGGTTCGGGCATCTGGTCGATCTTGGCCCGCACTACCCGGTCGTCATCGTCCCGGTTCCTCCCCCACACGACGGAGCGCTCCCGGATGAGGTCCTTCATGGCGGCACGTTCCTGCCTCGTGAATCCTGTGGCCGATTCCTTCGCCTTCGTTCCGCGTTGGGGCTCTTCACCCATGCGATACGCCACCTTCCCGGCCCTCATAAAATGGAGGAACGTTGTGCATCCGCCCGGACCTCTTCCCACCCGTTTCTCTTGGAAGAAGGATGTCCACTGGTCCCGGATCGCGAACTCGATCTCGTCTCCGGGAAGCCTTCCCGGCGGGCACCTGACCCCGCGGTGGTTCCGAAGAGAGAATTCATTCACCGTCTTCAGGGACCTCCTTCCCCGTCCGAGGGGTCCCGTTCCCCGAGAGGTCCCACTGCCAGAGTCGTGCCAGCCTGTGGAGAGGGATTGCGATGAAGAGGAGCGCCATCAACTGCGCCACGACTGCGGCGACGGAAAGGGCAGGGAGGATCCCGGTCTCGGAGATCGTGCCCGCGAGACCCAGTGCCACTGCGGGGACCAACGAACCGCAGCATCCCACCAGCAGGGCCGGAAGTCCCCCCACCAGTGTCCCGGCGACCAGGGAACGGGAGCCTGCTACGTTCCGGACGGGGGCGCAAACGCCCTGCCGAACGCAATGGGAGTGCGAGACCAGGTAGAGGGAGAGCATCGCCCCGATGGCGATGGAATCCAGGATCTGTTCCACGGTGAGGGGCGCCCCCAGCCCCACATGGGCATCCACGGTGTCGAACACGGCGAGATAGGACAAGGTGATGACCACGCCGAGGACCAGGAAGCCCACCCGGTTCTGGCCCTCAGAAAGTACGTCGGCCAGGAACGCGGCATCGGGGAAGCGGGCGCGGGTCACCGCCATGGGTCCGGGGTGGGTGCAGGGCATGGTGAGAGGGGGCAAACCGCCTGGTTGGTCCTTCCCATGACGTCAACCATCCTTCATAGCCTCGTCGAGGGGGGAGCATCCGCACTCGTCCATAGAGCCCGCCGATCCCGGCACCTGGGTCCGCTGGGTCGCCCGGGCAGCGACGCGCAGAGAGGCCCACAGGGCCAGGGCCGACACGAGGTACAGGACCGGAGCGTAGGTGCCGAGGAAATACTGCACGGGAGCGGATATGGACACCAGGGCGGCACCGGACACGAATGCGGCCAGAACCACCGGGATGATGGGAGTGCAGCAGAGGGCGTTGGGGATCACGCTCATGACGAGCGCCCCCAGGGTGCCGGTCCGGGCGTGGCGGCTCACGGGCGCGCAGCCGGGATGCCTCCAGAGATGGAGGTTCGCCAGCACCACGGCGGGGAAGAGGACCCCCATCGCGACAGCAAACGCCGCCTCCGGGACTGTAAGGAACCGGAGGACCCAGGGTTGGTAGGAGCCCAGGATGAGCCCGGGCAGCAGGATCAGATAGGCTCCCGCGACCAGGGGGGCCGAGAGAAGGTAGGCGAGAAGGTACGCCGGCGACGAAAACACCGTCCGAAGGACGGTCGCCTCTGGAAACATCCCGCGGGGATGCACGGCCCCGGTCATGGTCTCGGCCATCGGGACCCCCACCAGACGCCCACGGCAATCCCGATGAGGAGCAAACCGGCAGGCGGGAGCCAGGAGAAGATGAGACGGCTCTGGAGCAGGGAAAGATGGCAGCAGAACGCCCGGGCCACGGCCAAGGGGACGAGCAGGGCCACCCCTCCCGCAAGGAAGGGAATCGCCCGACGTCGAGACGCCAGCCCCCGCGGAGACTCCAATCCCACCGGGACCGTCATGAGGACACCGCTTGCTGCAGAGCCGTGGAGAAGGAGGAGGAGAGTACCTGGCCGCTGGACACAATGTTCCCCTGAGCGTTGATGACGTAGTACACATCGAGGTACCCATTGGGATTGTACGATTGGGTGCCCGACGCAGACCCGATGCCCATCACCCACCCCGCCTGACCGTTGTACCCGTTCGATGTGGCGAACGAACTCATACTGGGTCCCGGTTGGCCCAGGTCGTTGTAGTCCTCGATCTCCAGCAGGGTCACCCCTTCCGTGTGGTACTGGGAGTAATAGTTCTGCGCAAAGTACGACGTCCCTTCGCTGCAGCCGGAGCAGAAGGTCGCCACCCACCAGAGCACCAGGGGGTGCCCCTCGTAGGAACTCAGGGAGTGAGGATTCCCGGAGAGCCCGGTGAATGTGAAATCGGGGGCGGCTCCCCCGGTCCGGGCGAGACCCGACGCGGAAGAATGGAGGATCACGTAGGCCACGAGCACTACGATGACCACGCCCACTCCCGCAAAGATCCATCGTCGAGGGAGGGGGGCCCGCGGGGTGCGGCTTCCTCGGGACGCCTCACGGGAGGCTTTACGGATCCGCTTCACCGTCTCCGGTTCCAGGGATTGACCCGGATGGACCCGGGCGACGTGCGTCAGCAAGCGATCTCGCCGAACTCGGACGTCGCAGTGGGGACACTTCTCACTGGTGGGACGTCGTGCATCCGTGGGGGTCATGAATCCTCCGGCTCCGCGGGACAGCAGGACGATGCGGTCGCTCTTTTATCTCGGTTCGCTGGCCGATCCGCCACCTGGTTTCCTCAGAGAAAGCAGGTGGCCGCCGGCTCCGCGAGGCGTAATGATGACGGGCATCTCACCCATCCATGATGCCGCGTTCCGGAGACGATTTCGATCTGGTGATCCTTGGGGGAGGTGCCGCCGCGTTCGCCGCGGCGATCCGCGCCGACGAACTGGGCTTCCGTTCCGCCATGGTCAATGCGGGGCTTCCCATGGGAGGGACCTGTGTCAATGTGGGGTGCATCCCCTCCAAGTTCCTCCTCGAGGCCGGGAACGAGTACTTCTACCGGAAGAGCCCGCAGTTCGCATGCAACCTTCCGGGGGCGGTCCGCTGCGACTTCCCGGAGGCCATCGCCAACAAGGACCGGATGGTCCGACGCCTCCGGAAGACGAATTATCAGGATGTGTTGACCGACCGCAAGATCGAGTACATTGAAGGCACGGGCACCCTCCGCCCCGACCGCACGGTCACGGTCCGCGGACGCACCCTGCGGGGACGGCATGTGCTCCTCGCGACCGGTTCTTCCCCCAAAGTCCCCCCCATCGAGGGGCTCGAGGAGGCCGGATACCTCACCAACCGATCGCTGATGCGTCGGAAGGATCTCCCCGGGGAGCTCATGGTGCTGGGAGGGGGGCCCCTGGGCCTCGAGTTCGCCCAGATGTACTCCCACTTCGGGAGCACGGTGACCGTCCTCGAGTCCGCCCCGCGGCTCCTGCCGTTCGAGGAACCCGAGGTGTCCGAGGAGATCACCCGTTGTCTCACCTCGGAAGGGATCACGGTCCACACCGGTGCCCGGGTCAAGCGGATCCAGAGGAAGAAGGGCCGGGTCGTGTGCGACCTCACGAACGATTCCCGCAGCCTCACGTGCGTGGGCGACGAGATCCTCGTGGCCACGGGGGTGAGCCCCAACACCGCCGGGATCGGCCTCGAAGAGGCCGGGGTTCGGCTCTCGGATCGCGGATTCGTGAAGACCTCCCCCCACCTAGAGACCTCCGTGCCCGGGATATGGGCCGCGGGGGACGTGGTGGGCCGGATGGCGCTGGAAACCGTGGCGGCCAAGGAAGGGGCCCTCGCCGCGCGGAACGCCCTCCAGGGGGAAACGAGGTCCATCAATTACGATCTGGTGCCCCATGCCGTGTTCACGAACCCCCAGGTGGCCAGCGTGGGGCTCACGGATGCCGAGGCGGTCCGGCGGGGTTTCCAGTGCGAGTGCCGGGTGATCACCATGGAACGGATCCCGAAGGCGCTCACCGTGGGGGACACCCGGGGGATCCTCAAGATGGTGGTGGATGCGAAGACCCGCCGGGTGCTGGGAGTCCACATCGTCTCCCCCATCGCCGCGGACATGATCCACGCGGCGGCCTACGCCCTGCGGGGGAGCCTCACGGTGGAGGACATCATCGACACGGTCCACACCTTCCCCACGTTCTCGGAGTCCCTCAAGATCGCGGCGGAGTCGTTCCACCACGACATGAGCCGGATGAGTTGCTGTATCGAGTGAGGACCGGGAGGTTCCCCGAGGCACCTCCATTCGGGGATCGGCTCGACGAGGGGGATCTGCCTCCCGGGGGGATGACCCCCGGAGGAGCCCACGATGCGGTCACCGGGATTCGAACCCGGGTTGCAAGGTTGGGAACCTTGCGTGCTAACCACTACACTATGACCGCTTGGCATCGGCCGAGAACCGGGGGGTCTTTAAGTTTGGTTCTCCCCCCGAAGTTTCGCGGGGTCCCCTCGTGTATTGGGCAAATATAGGGTGGAGACCTGTTCTCGACCATGGCGTCCGATCCCCGCAGGGATCAATTGATCCGGTTGCGTGGCGAGATCGCCCGGGCGGACGAGGCCGTTCTGGAGGCCATCGCACGCCGGCTGGCCCTCGCGCACCGGTTGGGGGAACTCAAACGGGATCTGAACCTTCCCCGACGGGAGTACGGCACGGAGCCGGCCACCCTGGAACGCTGGAAGAAGCGATTGGCAAAGGACCATGTGGACCCCCGCCGAGCCGCCCGGCTGGCGTCGTGGCTCCTGGAGGAATCCACCCATGCGGAGGAGAGGGTCGAGGGGCACCGCTCGTCCCCTCCCCGCCAATCGGACGTTCTGATCGTGGGGGGGCTGGGACGCATGGGAAGCTGGCTGCGGGAGTTCCTGGAGACCCTGGGCCATCGGGTGGGGGTAGTGGACCCCCGGGGATCGGATCGTTCCGCTCCCGAAGTGACCGTTCACTCCGACCTGGGCCGGGCGGCGCAGGATGCCGAGGTGATCATCGTGGCCACCCCCATGCGCTCGGCGGGGGCGATCTATCGCTCCCTTTTCGCCACCGAGACCGAGGCGCTCATCTTCGATGTCCTCTCGTTCAAGGCCCCGCTCCTCCCATGGATCCACCGGGGGATCCGGCACGGGTTCCACCTCTCCAGCGTCCACCCCCTCTTCGGGCCGGACGTGAGGACCCTGGAAGGCGAGAAGCTCCTGGTGATGGATTGTGGCGACCGCCCGTCGGCGCTCCGGGCGGCCTCGCTCTTCGCCCCCAGCTCCCTTTCCATCTCCTTCCTCCCCCTGGAAGCTCATGACCCCCTCATGGGGGATGCCCTGGCGCTCCCCCATGCCCTGAGCCTGATCCTGGGCCTCGCCCTGGCGCGATCGGGCCAAGACCCGACCCTCGTACGGACCTGTGCACCGGCCTCCCTACGCCGGCATCTTGACGCCGCCCGGAACGTGATGGCAGAGAGCCCGGACCTCTCGTACGACATCCAGTCGGTGAATCCCACCGCACCCAATCTCTTCAATCGACTGGAGCGGTCGTTGAAGGACCTGCGGGGAGCGGTGGAATCCGCGGACCGGACGAGATACGCCGCTCTCCTCCGGGAGGCCCGCCACTCCGTCGACCCGATGCACGAAGAAGCCCGGGAGATTCCCCGGAGGGATCGGAGGGCCTCCCCCGCGGGCGATGCCCTCCCTTCGGGAATCCGAACCTGACCCTCTCACAACAGGAGTCCCACGGACTCGCCCGGTACTTCCGTGAGTCGGCTGGAGACCAGATCCTCGTTGGAAATGAGGTCCTCCGCGCTGGGGGCAAGGAAACCTGCCTGCGCAAGGAGGCGCCGAGCCCGGGAAGTGTTGCTCACTTCCAGGCCTACCAGGACCTTCTGGCGATCCCGCGTGACGAGAATCGTGGCGGAGACCACATTGATGCGGTGCTTCGCCAGGATGCCCAGGACCTTGGCAAAGCTGCCCGCCTTGTCCTCCAGATGGACGACCAGGAGCTCGTGGGCGTCGATCTTGTACCCATTCTTCCGCAGGAGAGAAAGGGCCCGCTGCGTATCGCTCACCACCATCCGGACATTGCTCTTGAGCCCCTGGGAGTTCAGGGAAAGGGACGCGACGTTGATGCGCCCCTCGGCGAGGATCTGGGTCACGCTCTGCAGGACGCCCGGGCGGTTCGGCAAGCTCAAGGTGAGTTCTTGGACCACCATCCCCCGGTGGACGGGCTCCCACGGTCTTAATTCTTGGCCCTCCCTCGGGGAGGGGGGTCCGCGGCGGGCGGGAATCGCCGAGGTCCCGGCTCGGCCCGACCGGACGAAGTGACCGGGTCCCCTGGAGGCTCCCCGGAACCCCTCTCCCGCCCCGAGGGAGACCGGAGGGGGTCTTGTCATCGGGGGCGGAGGGTTTAAGACCCGAACTCGCGTAGTTAATTGTCGCTCTCCCGGTGCAACCGTCTCGAGGGAGCGGCGCGAATGCAACCCCCCTTCGGACCGCGGTCACTCTGGCGACGCCATCGCCGGGGCCGTTTCCGCGGGGACCGGAGGGCCGTGGCGGCGGTCATCGGGACCCTCCTCGCGCTTCTGGTCTTCCTGAGCATCTTCGGGATCTTCCTGACCCAGTACCTTCCCCTGTGGATGACCGACAATGAGAGCCAGTTCTCCATCACCGTGTCGTCGCAGTTCGCCCAGATGAAGCACGACGTGGACCTTCTGGTCCTGGACGGCCAGGCGGGGCATAGCGTCGTGGATCCCATCACCATGCGCTCGGAGGGCGTCCCCGTCTTCGCCCAGCCCACCCAGGGGATCCTGACCTTCTCCACCTCGCTGGGGCTCTACACCAACATTTCGTTCCCGCTGGACTCCATCGGACCCCAGGGGACTCGGCAGGACGTTCCGAACTTCTACCAGAATGCGTCCACGGGGATCATCCGGATGTACCTCCCGGACCGCTACTTCACCCCGATCCAATACACCTTCGAACAGGACGCCGTCATCTCCTCCTCACCCACCGGAACCGGGGAGGTCATGTTGTTCACCCCCTCGGTCTCCTTCTCCCATACCGGGACGAACACCTCCTTGTCCATGGTCCTGTTCCGGGTCCAGGGGAACGATACGTCGAGCACCTCCACGGGCACCGACCAGGTGTACACCACTCTCCTGGGCACCCAATCCTACTCGAGCGAATCCGCGAACGGCATCCAGGTGAACATCACCATGGAGACCACGCTGCCCTGTGCGTGGGCACGCTTCTACAACACCACCCTTTCGGCCAACCCTGCCGGTTCTACCCCCGGGTCCCCCTATCAATCTCCCTTCGTCTTTGTCCTGCCCGCCGGCACAGATGTCGCCACGACACCCCCGAGTTCCTCGCAGGAGTACAACCCGGCCACCTGCCAGGCCGCCGGACCCACGACCCCCATGGAAGTCTACGTGGTGGTCCCCAACGTCAACGACTTCAGCCTGACCACGGTTCTCCTCCTCACCAATGTGGGGGTGGGCAATGCGCCCACGTGAGTCCATGCCCGCTGAGCAGGGAGCGTACGGGAGGCGCACGTAGATGTCGTACAAGGTGAAGGTCCCCAAGAACCGGCCCCAGGCCCGCCTCACCATGCTCCCGCCCTCGGTCTCCCGGAAGCTGGACTCCTCCCCCGCCCCCAGCGCCTCCGCGGCGCTGGCGGACCTCCCGGGCACCTACATCACCTCGGTCCCGGCCATCACCGATCCGGCGATGAAGGAGGTGGAGTTCGTCGCCGTCCAGGCCCCCTATTCCTACGCCCGGGTGACCTACAACGAGCGGACCAAGGAGTACCTCTACGAGGCCATCGAGCCCCAGCTCACCAACAGCGAGCGGGAACTCCTCAAGCATCTCAAGGCCACGCTCACGCGCATCCTGGGGTCCGAAGGGACCGTCATGGGATCGGCCGACAAGAAGGTGTACCTCAAGGGGAGTGTGGAGAACTACCTCAAGACCCGGGGGATCGACATCAGCCCTCTCTCCATGGAACGGATCAACTACTACATCATCCGCGACTTCGTGGGATACGGACCCGTGGACGTGCTCATCAACGACGAGGCCATCGAGGACATCTCCTGCGACGGTTCCAACATCCCGCTGTTCATCTTCCATCAGCGCTACGAATCGGTGAAGTCCAACGTCGTCTTCGAGGATGAAGAGGCTCTCAACAGCTTCGTGGTGGGCCTGGGACAGCGCTGCGGCAAGCAGGTGAGCGTCTCGAACCCCATATTGGACGGGACCACCCCGGAGGGCCACCGCGTCCAGGCCACCTACGCCCGGGAGGTGACCACGCGGGGGGCGAGCTTCACCATCCGGCGGTTCAAGGAGAAGCCGTGGACCCCCGTGGACCTCATCCTGGCGGGCTCCGCCAACGAGGAGATGGTGGCTTACTTCTGGCTCGCCGCGGAGATGGGGGAGTCGCTCATCATCTGCGGCGGACCCGCGGCGGGGAAGACCTCCACGCTGAACGCCATCGCCCTCTTCATCCCGCCCACCGCCAAGATCGTGAGCCTCGAGGACACCCGGGAGGTGAACCTCCCCCACGAGAACTGGATCCCGGGGGCGACACGCAGCGGCACCGGGGACCGTGGGCCCGATGGCAAGGCGGCGGGAGAGGTGGACATGTTCGACCTGGTCCGGGCCGCGCTCCGGCAGCGGCCCAACTACATCATCGTGGGGGAGGTCCGGGGCCGGGAGACCTACACCATGTTCCAGGCCATGGCGACCGGCCACACCACCTATTCCACCATGCACGCGGACAGTGTGAAGAGCATGGTGAACCGTCTGGAGAACCCCCCCATCAACACGCCCCGGATCCTGCTCTCGGCCCTGAAGAACGTCATCATCCAGGTGCAGGCCCGTTCGGGGAACAACGTGGTCCGCCGCCTGAAGCAGGTCCTGGAGATCGTGGGCTTCGAACCCGAGACCAACGAGCTCATCACCAACACGGTCTATGAATGGGATCCCGCGGGGGACAAGTTCCTGTTCAAGGGGCACTCGTTCCTCCTGGACAACATCATGGAACTCAAGAACTACACCCACGAGGAGATGGAGGCCGAGTTCCAGCGGCGGGTCGCCGTGATCCGCTACCTCGCGCAGAACAAGATCGTGGACTACCACCAGATCTGGCGCTGGATCTCCAGCTACTACAAGGACCCGGCGGCCGTGATGCAGAAGATCGGCTACGCCCCGGAGGTGGCGGGCTGAGCCATGTGCCCCGAGGTGAACGACGGGTTTTCCCGTCTCGATGCCCAGCGGAAATCGGTCTTGACGACCCATGTCCGGCGGGCCAAGGACCGCCCCTCGCCCGCCCGGACCATCCGGCTGAAGAAGGGAGCCCAACCGGATTTCTCGAAGCTCTCCGCGCTCCAGCTGGCCGCCTGGCACACGTTCCAGGGCCGGGTCCGGAGGAAGGGGGCGGTGAACCCCCAACTGGAGGAGGATCTCATGAAGGCCCACATGCGGATCCGGGGGGACGAGTACCTCGCCTACACCCTCTTCGTCACCTACCTCATCGCCCTTCCCGTGGGCCTCGCCCTGGGGGTCCTCCTCGGGGCCTTCCTCTACTTCGTGGGCGGCCTCGGCTTCGTGGCCTTCGTGCCGGCCGCGATCATCGCCGTGGTGGTCCCCGTGATGGCCAAGGTGGTCATGGATTCGGCGCCCGGCAGCCGGGCCAAGGCCCGGGGGGTCGCCATCGACCGGAGGATCTCGTCGGCGATGAGCTTCGTCTCCGCCATGGCCAGCGCCGACGTGAACATCGACACCATCTTCAAGGAGCTCGCGAAGCAGAAGCTCTACGGCGAGGTGGCGGAGGAGGCCGCGTGGATCACGCGGGACACCGAGCTCCTGGGCGTGGACATCCTCACGGCGATCAAGGAGGGAGCGCAGCGGACCCCGTCGAAGCGCTTCCAGGACTTCCTGCAGGGCGTGGTGACCACGGCCACGAGCGGCGGGCAGCTCAAGCCGTACTTCCTGCTGAAGGCGGACCAGTACGAGAAGGAGAACAAGCTCGACCTCCTGAAGCGCGTGGAGACCATGGGGCTCATGGCCGAGACCTTCGTCACGGTCGTGGTGGCGTTCCCCCTGTTCCTGATCATCATGATCGCCATCTTTGCGGTGGTGGGGAGCGGTGGGGCGAACATGCTCATCTTCCTGGATGCCATCGTCTTCATGATCCCGGCCATGCAGGCGATGTTCATCTTCGTCATGCTCGCCATGGCCAAGGAGGGGCAGCAGTAGACCATGTTCGGGTTCGGCAAGAAGGATGCGCCATCCGGCGAGATACCTGCCCCCCGGAGCGCCAACTCGGCGCTGAGCTACCTCACCCTCCCCGCCAAATCCCAGAGCGCGGGGTTCAAGGACGTCTACGTGCTCTACATCGGCATCGCGGCGGGCATCGGGCTCCTTGCGGTGGGATTCCTCGCCTATCTGGGGATCATCCCGTTCGAGTTCCGTCCCGGGGAGGACGGCACCAGCACCCTGCACACCAATGCGCTGGTGGACTGGGCCGTCATGGCCATGATCGTCATCATGGCCCCCTACGGGACGCTGGCCACGATCCGCTACCGCCGCATCACGCAGATCGAGCGCCGGCTCCCCGATTTCCTCCGCGACGTGGCCGAGGCGGGCCGCTTCGGGATGACCCTTCCGGAAGCGATCATCGTGGCCAGCCGGGGACGCTACGGACCCCTCACCGACGAGATCAAGCGGATGGCGAGCCAGCTGGAATGGGGCGTCCCGGTCTCCCACTCCCTCAAGCTCTTCGAACAGCGGATCAACACCCCGCTCACGAGCCGGGTGGTGACCATCATCACCAAGGCCAACGAGGCGGGAGGAAACGTGGCCGACGTCCTGACCATGGTGGCCCACGACACCCGGGAGACCCAGCTCTCCGAGGAGCAGCGGAGGATCTCCATGGCCACCTACCTCGCGGTCATCTACATCGCCTTCGGGGTGTTCCTGGTCACCATCTACATCATGGCGGCCACGTTCCTCCCCGAGATGATCACGGCGGGGAACAGCCTGGCCTCCTCCTCCGCCGGAGGCGGCAGCCTCGCCTCCTCGGGAGCGGTGACCATCTCCGTGGCGCTCATCCCGGGCGTCTTCCTGGCCTTCTTCGTGGCCATCATCGCCCACGCGGTGGGGGACGGGATCATGGCCGGTGTCATCGATACGGGGCGCATCGCGCCGGGGCTCATGCACGCCACAGGGATGCTCGTGGCGGGCTGGATCTTCATGCGGTTCCTGGTCCCCATCTTGTGACGTGAGGGGAGGGAGGCGGAAGAACCATGGCGGCGCAAGGAGAAAGTGCGGCGGAGGAGGGAGCGACCCCCTCGGAGGTGGTCCCCACCTCCGAGAAGAGGAAGCAGATCTATTTCCCCCTCCATCTCAAGATGGCGGCGGCGCTCACGCGCGGGAACAAGACCCTCCCCCGGTCGGTGCGCCTGGCGAAGCTGGGGAGCGTCACCTCCATCGAGGGCGTGGGATCGGTGGCCACCCCGATCCCTCCCCTCGAGGATGCGGACACCACGGAGCTCGAGACCAGCAGCCTCCGGGATCCCTACTCCTTCGTCCGGATCACCTACCACAACGTGCGCAACGAGTACCTCTACGAGGTCATCGAGCCCCCCCTGAGCTCCGTGGAACTGCAGCTGTTGAGCCGGCTCAAGACCGCGCTCATCGACCGGTTCCAACCCCTCCCGGAGACCGATGTGGAGACCAAGCGCAACGAGCTGCGGCGGATGGTGGACGAGCAGCTGCGGGCCTGGGACCTCTCCCCCACCCCGGTGAGCAAGGGGCGGGTGATGTACTACCTGGAGCGGGACTTCATCGGATATGGCCTCTGCGACGCCCCCATGGTGGACAGCGAGGTGGAGGACATCTCCTGCGACGGGGTGGGGATCCCCATCTACATCTACCACCGGAAGTACGGCTCCATCAAGAGCACCCTCAAGTTCGCGGATGCCGCGGACCTCGACGCCTACGTGATCTGGCTGGCCCAGCGGTCCGGGCGGCACATCTCGGTGGCGAACCCCATGCTGGACGCCACGGTACCCGACGGGAGCCGGCTGCAGGCCACCCTGGGCATGCACGTCACCAAGCGCGGGAGCTCCTTCACCATCCGGAGGTTCCGGGACAACCCCTTCACGCCCGTGGACCTCCTTAAGTTCAAGACCATGAGCGCCGAGATGATGGCGTACCTGTGGATCGCCATCGAGAACGGGCAGTCCATGATGGTCTGCGGGGGCACGGCCTCCGGGAAGACCACCACCCTCAACGCCGTCCTCCTCTTTATCCCGCCCCAGATGAAGATCGTCTCCATCGAGGACACGCGGGAGCTGAACCTTCCCCACGAGAACTGGATCCCCTCCCTCACCCGGGCGGGGTTCGGGGCCAAGAACGTCATGACGGGGAAGGCCCCGGGGGAGATCGACATGTTCGACCTCCTCGCCGCCGCCCTGCGGCAGCGCCCGCAGTACCTCATGGTGGGGGAGGTCCGGGGCCCCGAGGCGTTCATCGTCTTCCAGGCCATGGCCACGGGGAAGACGTGCTACACCACCTTCCACGCCGAGAGCGTGAGCGCCATGGTCCACCGGATGGAGAACCCCCCCATCTCCCTCCCGCGGTCCCTGGTCTCCGCCCTGAACCTGGTCCTCATGCAGAAGCAGGTGAAGGTGGGGACCAAGATGACCCGGCGCGTCTTCAACCTCACCGAGATCGTGGGTCTCGACCCCGAGACCAACGAGCTCATCACCAACTCGGTCTACACCTGGAACCCCGCCGACGACACGTTCCTCTACAGCGGCCATTCGTACATCTACGAACGGGTGGCCATCATGAAGAACTGGACCATGAAGGAGATGGACCGGGAGGTGAAGCGGCGCGTGGACATGCTGGAGTACATGCGCTGGCGGGAGGCGCGCGCCACGAAGCAGCATCCCTTCACGCACCGCGACGTGGGCCGCCTCGTGGCGTTCTACTACAAGGAGCCCCAGAACGCGGTCCAGGAGGCCCGGGACGAGATGGCCCGGGCCCACGGGACCTGAACGGACCGGGCCGCCCGATCTCGGTCGTTCCCCTGCACCGGACGGTTTCCTGTCGTCGTCGCGACTCTACGCTTAAGTAGCGAGGCCCCCTCAATTTTGTCGCGCGGTCCGAGGTCGACCCCACCAGATGGCCCATTCCAAGAACCGGGACCCATCCCCCAGCTTGTGGGAGGGCCGTTCCTGTGCGATCCCGGTCTCACCGGAAGGCACCCGGCAGGCCCTCGCGTACCTGGCCCATGAGGTGGCGCCCGCCCTGCGGGATCACGACCGGCCCGAGCTGGCGCACCGGCTCGACGAGGTGGTGGCGCACGGCTCCCTCCTTCTTCTTTCCCAGCTGAACACCCTCGAGAAGCGAGAGGTGCTGGACACGGTGGAGTCGCTGCTCTCCTCGGGATCCCGCCGGCCGGGCCCCTCCACGGTGGTGACCCTCATGGCCACCCTGGGACTTCCCTCCCCGGAGTCCATCCTGGGCGGGCCCCGCAGCGCGGTCCTCCCCCCCCGCTGAGACGGGGCACCAAGCGCTATCTTCCCGGCCGGGGTGGTACCGGCCATGACCGGCACATCATCGGGAACCGTGGGATTCTGTGGCCTGGGCATGATGGGAGCCCCCCTCGCGGGGAACCTCCTGCGCAAGGGGGTTCCGCTCATCGTCCACAACCGGACACCGGAGAAGGCCGGGAAGCTCCTCGAGGCGGGGGCCCGCTGGGCCGAGACCCCGCGTGCGGTGGCCGAAGGGGCTTCGAGCGGGCTGGTCTTCACGGTGCTCTCCGACGCCCGGGCGCTCCGCGAGGTCCTCTGGGGCCGGCACGGGATCGCCCGGGGCCTCTCCCCCTCCGGGCTCGTGGTGGACATGAGCACCATCGCCCCGGACCAGAGCCGGACCATGGCCGGGCGGCTTGCCACGCGGGGGCTCCACTTCGTCGATGCCCCCCTGGGAGGCAGTGTGGATGCGGCGGAGGCGGGGACCGTTCTCTTCTACGTGGGGGGAGACCCCTCAGACGTGGAGCGGGTCCGCCCCTACCTGGAGAAGATGGGGCGGGGGGTGGAGTTCATGGGCCCGGTGGGGAGCGGGACCGCGATGAAGCTGGTGAATAACCTCCTCACCATCGGCCACGTGGCCCTCCTGAGCGAGGCTCTGGCGCTCTCCGAGGGCCTCGGGCTCCCGCGGGGCCGGGTCCTTTCGGTGCTCTCGGCGGGGGGCGCCGCCTCCCGGATGCTGGAGTCCAAGCGGGATTCCCTCGAGCGCCGGGAGTACCCCGCCCGGTTCCTCCTGCGGCTCGCCCGCAAGGATGTGGACCTGGTTGTCCGAACTGGGCGCCGGAGCCGTCGGGAGACGCCGTTCGCCCGGGAGATCCGGCGGCTCCTGCGGGAGGCCGGGGCCCAGGGTCACGACCTGGAGGATTTCTCGGCCATGGCCGAAGCCGCCCTCCGTCGCCTTCCGGCCCGGCCCCCCGAGGGATCCACCGGCACGGGAGACCTCCCGGCGATCTCCCCGTAGGGGATCGGGGGCTTCAAGGGGCGGTGCCCCGTGGTTCAGTCCCGCTCCAGAGAACAGGTGAGGCAGTGGGCTCCCCCGAAGGCACCGGTCAGGTTCGAGAGGGGGATCTGGCGGACCTCGAGGCCGAAGTCCCGCGCCCTCGAGGTGTAGGGGAAGAACGTCCCCGTGGACCGGAGCTCGTTGTAGTCCATGGTGGCCCGCAACAGCAGGCGATGGTACTTCCGCGGGTTCTCCGCAGCGGCTCGCTGCAGGTTCGCGAGCACCTTCTCGGCGTTGCGGGCCACGTCGGGGACCATCACCGTCCGGTTCCGGATGGTGAGGAAGTTGGTGGCGTAGCAGAGCTGCTCCAGGGTGGTGATGGGGATGACCTGGAACCTCTGGTCCACCTCGAGGTATCGCAGGAGCCGGGTCCGACGGGCCATGCGGTATCTCCCCTCGGAATTCTTCCGGTACACGTCGACCCGGGCGGTGCGCAACATGTCGGGATATCCCACCGCGAGACCGTCCCCGGGGAAGTTGAGGTAGGTGTCCAGGTGCATGTTCACCATGGGATCCGGCGTGGGGAGCAGGGGATGGTGGGGCTGATGGACCACGCCCACCTCGGGATACCCCACCCCCTCGGAGAGGATCTCCTGGACGGCGGCGGGGCTCGTCCGGTCCCCGGTACCCAGGAGCGCGAACTCCCCGGCGGGGAGGAGGTCCCCGCCCTCGAAGGTCCCGCGTCGGACGGTGAGGACGGGGGGCTCCCCCAGGGACCTCCAGGCGAACCCGGTGATCTCGGTCTCCCTCCGTCGCTGGGGCTTTGCGAGCCGGGCCAGGATGATCCCCTTGTCTCCCACGGCCTGGGAATCCCGCATGAAGAACAGGTTCGTGAGCGGGATGCGCAGCGTGGTGTAGGGCATGATGCTGCGCGTCCCCTTGCCCCGGACGAGGTTGATGGTGGGGGCCAGGGTGAGGATGTTCAGGAGTTGCTCCCGGTCCAGGTACGGGAGGTTCCGGGTGAACTCGCGCCGGGCCCGGCGGGCGCCGGGGCCGGTGAACTGGAGGGTGGAGAGGGCTCTCCGGGAGAGCTCCTGGAAGACCTCCGGGTCCCGGGCGGCCGCCTCCAGGAGGATCTCGTCCAGGTACTGCACCTGGACCCCGAAGCCCCGTCGGAGCGTCTCCACCATCTCGTCGTGCTCCCGGCGGGCCCGTTCCAGGCTGAAGACCCTCTCGTAGAGGGAGGAATAGGGATCCAACAGGCCGAAGAAGACCTCCATCCCGGGCCGGCGGACGACGATCCGGCGCAGGCGGTCCCACTCCGCCTGGACCCTTGCACGACCCATACGGAACTCGCCTGATCCCCCTGCCGGGGGCCCGTGGGATGGGGCGTGGGCCCTCTTATGGGCTCCGGGGCCCCCGCCGGACCGATGTCAACCCGGGGTGGCCCGACCCCGGGCCCGTCGTTCCCGCCGCCGCTCCCGGGCGTTCCGCGCCGGCCCGGGAGCCCACGAGGGGATCCCACCCGCCGGCGGGGAGGCCGTTTCCGCGGGGGGCCGCTTCTCCACCACGGAGGAACCGGTGAACCGGAGCAGGAGCTGGAACGCGAGCCGGCCGGGATCGGTGATCACCACGGTGCCGTGGAGGACCTGCGCGATCTCCCGGGCCGCCGTCTCGTACGCCGGGTTCTGGGACTTGAGCAGGACGAGGGTGGTTTCCAGGGGGCTCACGGTGCGCAGTTCCTGGGCGGATCGGAGCGCAGACTCCATGGCCTTCGCCAGGTTCCCGCTGCGCACCACACCCTGGGAGTCCGTGTAGCACTCCGGGAGCCCATCGGTCACGAGGTAGAGTTCCTTGCGGGACGCGCGGGACGACCGGAGGAGGTCGAACGCCACCTGGAGGGCCGCCCCCGTGTTGGTGAACGCTCCCGGGGATGCCTCCCACAGCTCCACGAGGTCGCGCACACGCACCTCGTTGTCGAAGGTGGCGATGTCCACCACCGCGTCCGGGTATCTCCGGCGGATGGCCGTGTACAGGGCCAGGAGGGCCTTCTTCGCGGCGGAGAGCTTTTCGTCCTCGGCCATGGACCCCGAGACGTCGAGGAGAAGGACCGCGTGGAGGCTCTCCGAGCGGACCTCCCGGAACACGTAGGAGGCCTCCTCCAGAATGTGTCGGGATCCCCGGAGGCGGCTCGCGAGCAGCGAGGAGGGGATGTCCAGGCGGGCCACCTCGTCGGGTTCCCGGAGCCGCGTCTTCTCGTAGAGGCCGGTGGAGGCGGCTCCCCGCAGGGAGAGGCGCAGCCCCTCCGGGAGGGCCCGCGCCTCCTCTTCCAGGACCAGGCGGGCGAACTTCTCCACGAGGCTGTAGGTGACCGCGAGCTCCGATCCCCGCGGCTGGACGTAGCCGCGCTCCCGGAGTTCCGAGGTGAGCTTCTGCGAGACGGCCTCCCGGCTCTCCCGTTCCAGGGTCTGGCGGGCCCGCTCCTCGGCGGCCTCTCGTTCCTGCCGGAGCGCGCGCTGGCGACGCTGGAAATCCGCCTCGACGTCGCGCTCCTTCTCGGAGAGGGACTTGGAGGTCCCCTGGAGGCGCTCCCGCGAGGCCTCCTGGAGCGCCGCCATCTGCGCGGGGGTGAGCGAGGAGAAGAGTTCGGCGGCGGTGTCCGGGGAGAGCGTCCGTCCCATGTCGGAGAGGACGCCCAGGGTGAGGGGCCTCCCCTCCGCGGCGCTCCGGCGCGGCGCCGGCCCGGCGCGATCGCGGCGTCCCAGGAGCCGCCGGATCGCGGCCAGGAGCCGGCGGAAGAAGGCTCGGATCCGGTCCCAGAGGGTGGTTCGGGGAGGGCGGAACGCCTCCCGAAGGGTTTCCGAGGGAAGGAGGAGCGCCTGCTGGACGGCCTCCAGGAGGGAGGGGTCCGCGGCCAGGGCGGGCGCGGAGAGCTGGCCGATGCGTCCCAGGGAGGCGCGCAGCCGTTCGATCTCCGACCGCAAGAGATCCCTCTGGCGGGTGCGGAAGGTAGCGAGGTCCTCCTCGCGACGCCGGTACCCGTCCGCGATGTGGGAGACCTGGCGCGAGGCCTGCCGCCGGAACCTTTCCCGGAGCGCGGCGATCCGGCGCGCCAGGTCCTCGCTCGAATCGGCCTGCGTCCGGAGGAGCTCCTGGGCCCCCGAAAGCCCCTTTTCCGCCAGGGCCCGGACCAGATCCTGGCGCGGGAGGAGGGAGATCAGGTCTTCGTCGGCGATCTCCTCGGCCACCCGTCGGCAATCGGGGAGACGTACGGGTCCCTCGGGGCCGGTGTCAAGGATGGGAGTCGTCGACATCGCCATCCGGGCAGGTGAACAGGGAGAACCTCTCCAGGAGGGAGAAGGTGGCGAGGGCCGCATCCAGGGGGGCCACGTGCGGCGGGAGGGATTCCCGTTCTCCCACATAGGTGGAGAGGATCTGGAAGTTGGTGAATAGGGCGTCCCCGGATCCGGAACGGAGCTTGGATTGGAGTTCCGCGTCGTGGACGAGACGCCGGCCCTCGGCCACCACGGCCTCGCCGTCCTTCACGGTGCCACGGAGGCGATCCTGGAAGAACCGGCACCAGTACAGGGTGGCCGACCGCTTGGTGGCCTCCTCCACGTGGCCGTCCAGGAACTCCTGGACCAGGCGGCTGTTCTGCGCGAAGGAATCCCCGCTGCGCGCCCGGATCCGGCCCCGCATCCCGTGGAGGAGACCGGCCTTGAGATCCTCGAAGGTGGGGATGGGGTGTCCCCGGAGGGAGGCATACGCCTCGGTCCGGAACGCGACGTCGATGAGGGTGCGGTTGCTCCCCACCTCGCCCACGTCCGGATTGTCGTCGGACATCTTCTGGCGCCAGAGTTCGATGACCCGGACCCCCGCGTCCAGGAGGACCTCGGGCAGGTACATCGGGGGAGGCGTCTCGCGGGCCATCTCCACGATCCGGCGGTTCCGGGCGTGGTTGCGGTTGAACTCCACGTGGACGCTGGTGAGACGGTCCGACAGGGGATCGTTGATGTTGTCCAGGTCGGAGAGGTTCGAGGTGCAGACGGCGAGGAACCGCGCCGGGAAGCTTTCCCGGGACTTGGCGGGCGTCACCATGCCTTCCTGGAGGGCCTGGAGGAGGACGTTCTGGGTCCCCAGGGGAAGCTTCCCGATCTCGTCCACCAGGAGGAGGCCGCGGTTGGACTGCAACAGCTTCCCCGGCTCCAGGACCAGGGGGCTCATGGGGTCCCCCACCTGCTCCAGCTTCACCAGGTTCACGTTGCCCGTGAGGTGATCCGGGAAGACCTCGGAGGATCCCTGGAGACGGGCGAACCCGAACCCTTCCCGCAGGGTCCGGAACCGGACAGGGACCTTGGAAGGGTCCACCGAGCGGGGGTCGAATGCGTCGAGGGTGCCATCCGGGGAGAACCGCCGGACGCAGATGGGGCATGGGGGGGCTTCCCGGGCCACCGCCTCGTCCACCACGCTGAGGGGGTGGTCCTGCAACGGGCATCCGTCCACCACCCAAACCTCCTTGGGGAAGAGGCTCCAGAGGTCCACCGCCAGGTTCGTCTTGCCGCTTCCGGACGGTCCGAAGAAGAGCACGTGGGAGTGGGAGAAGAGGGCCGCGATCACATCCTCGTAGGTCTCCTCGGGAAGGATGGTCCGGGGGAAGAGGGCGGTGAGGGCGGCTTCCCGGGAGAGCCCCTTGGCCCGGAGACCCTCGAGGAGCGCCTCCAGCCGGATCCGGAAGGCCTCCATGGGGTGGAGATACCGCTGGGCTTCCGTGGGGAGCCTCGCCGCCGTGGTCGTCGCACTGGAGGGAACGGGCGGTACGCTGGGGCGCCCCTGGGCCGTGGGACCGGACATGAGGAGCGCCAGAGCTAGGTCTCCATAACTATTTTGCCGGACCGCCTTACCCGAGGAGCGGCATCACAGCGGGCTTCGACCGGACCCGAGCTCGGGGGGCACCTGGCACCATTCCCCGCGGGGTTCTGGGGTCGGGACCCGAACCATCGCCCCCGGGAGGAACGTACGCGGGTTCCCCAGGCCCTCTTCGGTTGGAAAACGTTTATGTAGGGTCCCCAGCTCGGCGGCACCCCAGACCATGGCTGACGGCGAGGATTCCACCTCCGCGGAGAAGAAGAAGCCCCAGCTCTCCCGCACGGTCAAGGACAAGTGGCGGGCCAAGCAGTGGTACCGGGTGCGGGCCCCTGCCCTCTTCCAGAACGCCGAGATGGGAGAGACGCCGGCCCTGGAACCCGAGACCCTGGTGGGGCGCACCCTGGAGACGACCCTCGCCGAGATCTCCGGCGGCGGGGACCTGGGGAAGATCCACATCAAGCTCCGGTTCCGGGTGGAGAGCGTGAGCCCCGAGAAGGTCGCCGAGACCCGCTTCGTGGGCCATGAACTCACCACGGACTACATCCGGCGGCTGGCACGGCGGAAGCGGTCCAAGATCGACACGTCCCTCCCGGTCGTCACCAAGGACGGGGTGGAGATCCAGCTGAAACCCGTGGCCGTGAGCGAGCACCGGCTCCAGACGCGCCTCCGGACCATGCTCCGACAGAAGCTGCGCTCCCTCCTGGAGGAGGAGGCGGCTTCCAAGACGGGCGCGGAGTTCGTCCGGGACATGCTCAATGGAGAGCTGGGGAAGAACCTCTCCCAGGGCCTCCGCCTCCTCTACCCCCTCAAGAAGATCGAGATCCGGGCCAGCGAGGTCCGCGGGGTCATCCCCGATTCCACGCCGGCCCTCGCGGAAGCCCCCACCACCCCGCGGCCCGAAGGGGAAGTCTCCCCGGGACCTCCCGGGCCGCAGCCGGAAGCCACCGCGCCCCTTTCGCCGTGATGCGGTCCCCACGGTCTCCGGGCGCCAAGTTTTAATCCCCCTCTCCGTGGTCTTCCAGCCCGGGTAGGGCGTCGGGGTGGCTCAGCCTGGTAGAGCACGGGACTCATAGGATGCCAGAGGGACCCTTTCCACTGGCATCGGAGAGATCCTGGGGTCGGGGGTTCAAATCCCCCTCCCGACACTCCATTCCGGTGCCGATCTTTCATAGCTCTCACGCGTGGATTTTCCGGGGGACCCCGGGGCGATGGGGAAACGTGATGCCGCCCTGGCCTTCGCGGGTTCCCGCAGGTACGCTCGGCTAACTTGCCGCCGCACCAGAAGGAATTCCATTCCTCCGCGAGCGTCGGTGCCAGAGGACCGCGAAGAGAAGGACGAAAGGGATGAGGGCGAGGGCGTCGCCCAGGATTACGAGGAGGACGACCCACGGAACGTACCAGCTGAGAAGGCCCAGCGCGAGATCCATCTTCTCCCGGTCGTTCTCTTCTCGACCCAGGTGACGGCGGACGAGAAGGATGGCGAGGGGGGCGCTGACGGCTTCGCCCAAGATCATGAGTCCTGGAAATGGCGTGAGGCCGGGGAAGAGCAGATCGAAGAACGCCCACGCGGCCGCGTAGCCGGCCCCCACCGCCAGGAACCAGCGGGGGGCTCGGGTTGGACGGGGGGTCGACGGGAGGAGAATCCTCCCGGGAAGCTTCCAGGCCAGAACCACGAAGGCCACGAGTACGAGCAGCAGCAGTCCCAGGACCGGATACCCCTCGAAGTAGTGCGGATCGAACCCGAAGTACCCGATGGTCACCGTCGTGGCCAGAGCGATGAACGCTCCCACAAGCCCCCGGTTCCCCAGGAACCTCCGACCCCGGGTCTCCGGGAACAGGAGTTCCACCAGCAGGATGGGGAGGCCGATGCTGTAGAGGGCATGGAAGGGAAGGATGCCGGCTACCACGCCCCAATTGATCCCGCCCGCGTGCAAGAGTGACCCCAGGTAGGAGATGGAGGGACGGGATGGGTCCACGAGGGTCTTCGTGGCGATCCCCTCCTCGGCGATGGCGTAGGCAAAGCCCAGGAGGAAGATGCTCACCCATCCATTGCCCCAGCGGATCGAGAGCTCCCGGATCAGGAGCGACCCCGCCCCGTAGAGACCCAGGAGCTCCAGGAGAACGAACGGGTTCACCAGCGCGGCCACGGGGGTGGATCCCGTAAGGAGCTCGGCAATGGTGATGGACAATGCCACCAGGACCACCGCGGGTAGTATGCGCTGGGCACGGACGTGGGAACGAAACGACGGGGGCGGAGGCGGGGGCAGATCCCGCACCCATTCCGGACCCGCGGGAGTGGCGCTCCGGGTTCCCTCCCGATTCGGATCCCCCAGGGTCGGATTCATGGGCCCCCGCGGTGCGCATAGGGTGCGACACCGTATTTGAACCGGACTCCGCCGCCCCGTTGCATGCCGGCGGTTCCTTGCCCGGGACGAGAATGGACCGAGGGGGCGGGCACCCCCTCTGGGGGGAGAACGTTCTCAGGCACCAGTGGCCCAGAGGTCGGGGAGTTCCTCCCCCAGGACGAGCGGCTCCAGGAGTCCCACGGGGGGGCACCCGAAGGAAAGGAGGCGATCGTGGAACTCCCGGAGCGGGACCCCGGCATTCCGCTTCCTCCAGGCTTCCCGTGCCGCGAGGATCTTGAGCTTCCCCAGGGTGTAGCAGAAGTACTCGGGGTTGTAGGTGCCCCGGATGGCCTCCCGCTCGGCGGGGAACCGGTCCAGGTACGCCTCGGTCTGGAAGAGGCGGGTGGCCTCCTCGAGGGTCATTCCCCGTGCGTGCATGCTCGCGGACACGATGAGCCGGACGTCCCGCAGGAGCGCATCCTGGAGCTGCGCGATCTCGGTCTGGGGGAGGTGGGAGCGATAACCCGCCTCCACCATGAGCTGTTCCGCGTAGTGCGCCCATCCCTCCACGAAGGAGGGGGAGAAGAACGTCTTCGCGGTGAGGGTGGGGTTCCCGGCCCGGAAGTGCAGGAACTGAAGGTAGTGGCCCGGATACACCTCGTGGGCCGTCACGTTCCGGAACAGGGGGCGGTTGAAGTACTGGAGCCACTCCTCCTGTTGCTTGGGCTCCCACGCGGGATCCACCGTGGTCACATAGTAGATCCCCTCATCGAGGGACTTCTCGAAGGGCCCGGGGGGGTTCATCGAGGCCGTGGAGAGCGCCCGTTCCATGGGCGGCGTGGGCTCCACCCGGCACGCATCCGGCCCGGGGATGGTCACCAGATCCTGATCCACGGTGAATTGCCGCACTTCCCGGACGAACTCCCGGGCCTCTGCGAGGAGCCGGTCCGCATCGGGATGGTCCGGAGCCAGGGAACGGATGGCCGAGGGCGGGTCCCGGGGAGGCACGAGGGATCGGCTGAGGACCCCGAGCCGGTCCTGGTTCCGGCGGAGATCTCGCCATCCCTCCTCGAGGAGGGAGGCCCAGGGCTGGGTCAACCCTTCCCGGACCTTGAGGAGCCGCTGGTACCGTTCGGGACCCAGGGCGAACTCCGGCGTGGAGGATCCCAGAGCCTCCTTGAGGAAACGCTCCCACACCGCCAGGGACTCCCGGGCCGCTTCCCGAGCTTCCCGGTATTCCCCCAGGAGGTCCGGTGCCTGGTCTCGGACGAATGCTTCGGACTCCGTGAAGTGCTCGGGAAGCCCCCGGAACATGGCCAGGCTCAGGCCCACGAAGGGGGCGGGCAAGGGAGGTCGA
The DNA here is from genome assembly GCA_021798195.1 of Thermoplasmata archaeon. GTDB lineage: Archaea > Thermoplasmatota > Thermoplasmata > Lutacidiplasmatales > UBA184 > JAJZYH01. The sequence continues at coordinate 72,075 of JAJZYH010000001.1, read as the reverse complement.
AGCCGGGTCAACCCGGTCCGGAGCAGGGAGGGGGCCCCCCGAAGGATCCGGATCATGGCGCCCGCGCGTATCGGAGGTGGGGCGTAGGAGCGGGTCGTGTACGGGACGAGGCTCAGGGGCGCCACGTACCAGAGGGGGAGCTTTTCCGGGTACGGGTAATCCGTAAGGTCAAAGAGAAGGCTCTCAAGGTCCAGGGTCAGGAGGTCCCGATCCAACCGGCGGCGGGAGGGAAGGCCAAGGGCGTCGATGCGGGCCAGGCGGTCCAGGAGGTCCCTTGCCTTCCGGATCCACTCCGGGAGGTTCCTTTCCGAGAGATCGGGGAGGAACCCGTCGTAGGCGTGGAGCCCCAGAAAGACAGCGGTCGTGGGGACCATCTGGAAGTAGTGTTCCAGGACCTCGACCTCCAGATCGTCGAGCTCCCTCTCGGCAGGGGATGCCCGGGGGTTCGAGGGTTCCCGGGGAAGAGACGGGGGGGGCGATTCCGCCGGCATGTCCCCTCCAACGCACTCCGGCACTTATGCGTCGTGGGCCGGGAACGAGGCTCCGGGGAAGGCTCGCCCCCGGACCCTCCGGTCGGGGGAGATCCCTGGCCGGCTGCCTCAATCCCACTTCATGTTGCACGTGGGGCAGAACTTGTCCTGCAGCGGGCCCCCGCAGACCATGCAACGGGCCACTTGAGAGGATCGCGGGGGCTCGTTGGGGGTGGGTTTGGGGGTGCTGGGGACCGATTCCGACACGCCAGTGTCGGTACCCGGCGCGGAGGGAGATGAGGAACGGACCAGGCGCTGGAACAGATCGTCCTGCGAAGGGGAAGCCGAGTCGCCTGGGTGCCCGGGAGCCGGCGGAGCAGCCTCCGGTGCAGAGGGGGGATTCTCTCCTCCTTCTGCCGGATGGGGGGAGGTTCCCTCCGCGGCTGCGGCAGGGAGTTCCATCTGGGGGGAAGCAAAGGCGGGCTCGTCGAGCCCAGGTAGCGAAGGCGGTGGCTCACTCTCCGAACTCTTGGGGATCAAAGACGGGGTGCAGTTGGGGCACGGGGCGTCGGCGAAGGGCAGCTCGGTGTTGCAGATGGGGCAGTGATAGCTCTCCACGGATGGCGCGCTCGCCATCACGCCATCGCCCACCTCCGTCCCTGCGGCCACCGATGGCCCCGTCACCGGGACCTCGGCCGCCGAGGCACTGGATGAGGGTCCGCTGGGGCCCGGATCTCCCGCCGGGGAGGCGGAGGCCGGGGTGCCACCTGCACTGGACCGCCGCCGCGTCGCCAATACGGCCACGGCGGCCACCACCGCGACGACCACACCGATGAGGATGTAGAGGTTCGTCCCGGAGAGGAAGTTTCCCGAGCCACCGGCGCTCCCGGTCTTCCCCGTGGGGGTCCCGCTCCCGCTTCCCACGGTGATGGTCTGAGTCAGAGTGTAGGAGTAGCCCCGGGCGTCGGTGATGGTGATGGTCAGATTGAACGAACCGGCCTTGGTGTAGACGTGACCCATGCTGATGGAGGTGAGGGAGGTTCCCGTCAAGGTGTAGGGACTGGATCCATCCCCCCAGTTGGCGCTGATGTTCCAGGGCTCTTCCCCTCCGCCGATGAGGAGGGACCCGTTGAAGTCGAATGGGGGGGACGTGCTGGTGTATCCGTTGGCCGGTTGGAAACTTATGGTCCCCGAGTTCATCCCCAGGACGATGTCCAGGGTCAACGATGCGGTGGTGGAGGCGGTTCTGTTGCTCACGGTCACCTGGACGTCGACGTGAGAGCTCCCGGCGGGGAGGGACGTGTACGAGCACAGGTAATTGGCGGCGTAGCTCACCTGGCTCGGGGTCCCCGTTCCCCCCTGCCCGTTCCCGCAGGAGAAGTCCCACGTGTAGCTTGCCCCGGAGCCTCCCGAAGCCCCGGAAGTGATGACGGCGGTGAGGGTGATGTTGGCGGGGGTCTCGGCGAATGGGGTGTTGGCGCTGAGGCTGGCGGAGAAGGTGGCGGGGGAAACGGCCCGGGACGCCGTCACCATCGCAGGGGATGGTCGCTCCCCCATCCCTGCCACGCCCGACGGGGCATGGACCGGGACGGCCCATGGGAGGGCCAACGCCGCCACCACGAGACCTGCCGCGAGCCACAGAAGGAACCCCGTTCCACGACTGGGCCGACGCGCCAGGGAGAAGGCTCCCTGCATTCGAGACACTCCAATAAAGAATGTGTCACCGGTCTTTATCTCTATGCCTCTCCTCGGACCGTCGGTCCGAAGACCCGCGGGCGGGTTCCCGGCCGCGGGAACCAGAAACCTGGGGATGTGGCCGCAGGGCACGGCCACCCTCCCGCGGCTTAATCCCTTCCTTCGCATACGGACCGGTATGCGTCCCCCATCGATTCGCGAGCGCCTCGCGTCCCTGGACCTCGAGCTCCCGCCCCCACCCGCTCCGAAGGGGGCGTACCTCCCCGTGGTGATCGAAGGGAACCTTGCCATTGTCTCCGGGATGCTCCCCCTGGAGGATGGACGGCTCGTGGCGGAAGGGCTCGTGGACGGCGAAGTGGACCTATCCACCGGCACGCGGGCGGCCCGGTGGTGCGCCCTCAACGGGCTCTCGGCCCTTGAGCAGGCGCTGGGATCCCTGGACAGGATCCGTCGGATCCTCCGGGTGGGGGTCTTCGTGGCCAGTTCCCCCACCTTTGTCCGGCAGCCGGAGGTGGCCAACGGGGCCTCGGACCTCTTGCTCTCCGTCTTCGGGGGGGACGGCCCGCACGCCCGGACCAGCGTGAGCACGGGACGCCTCCCGCTCAACTCCCCGGTGGAAGTGGAGATGTGGGTCTCCCTCCGGCCACCCCCATCCTCGCCTCCGGAGTAGGACCGGTCCCAGGGACATGGAGCTGGTCCGGTCCCCCGGGGTCTACCGTGCCGGGGGTTTCCTCTACACGCCGAACCTCCTCCCCGGGACCCGCGTGTACGGGGAGGAGCTCCGCACGGAGGGAGAGATCGAGTACCGCCGCTTCGACCCGGACCGGAGCAAGCTCGCCGCCTGGGTCCAGAATGGGGGGCGCACCTGGCCGTTCCAACGGGTCCAGCGGGTCCTCTACCTGGGAGCGAGCCACGGGACCACCGTGAGCCATGTCTCGGACATCCTCCCCCGGGCCCACATCTATGCCGTGGAGAAATCCCCCCGGGCCTTCGCGGGTCTCCTCAATCTTGCACAGGCCCGGGACAACGTGTTCCCCATCCTGGCCGACGCGCAGCTTCCGGAGCGCTACCGGGCCCGCGCGGGCGACGTGGATCTCATCTACCAGGACCTGGCACAGCGGAACCAGACGTCGATCCTCGTCGAGAATGCCCGGGCCTGCCTGAAGCCGCACGGATTCGCCCTGCTCCAGCTGAAGACCCGGTCCGTCACCCAGACCCGATCCCCCCGCGCGGTCCTCCAGGGGGCCACCGACGAACTGGAGAGGGACGGGTTCCGGGTCCGGGAGGTGGTGGACCTCGCCCCGTTCTCCCGGGACCACTTCGGTCTCGCCCTCCAATGGGAGGCGTGAGGGGCGGCGCCCTGGACCGGGGAGTCTAATTACCACTCCTCCCATCCGGAGGTCCGTGATCGGAAGCCCCCGAGGCGGAGCGAGCCCACCCAGGGGCCCCCCGGCGGCGGGAGCCCCCATGGATCCCAACCGGGAGGCGATGCTGGAGATCCTCCGGTTCCTCAACCAGGCCGAGTTCGAATTCTCCCGGGAGGACGAGAAGGGCCTGGAACTTCCCGAGATCGCCTTCCGGATGCAGGGGCACTGGACCGTCCGGGAGGGGCGGGTGAGGGTCCCGCCCCTGGTGGCCCTCCTGGAACGGAACCAGATGGTGCGTCGGTTCCCCCCCGTGGTCTATTCCTGGACGCGCCAGAGGAACGTGTCCAACCGCTACCGGGTGACCGCCCAGGGAAAGGCCTTCCTCATGACAGCCCTGGACAAGGATGACCGGGTCCCCTGATCCCTCCCGGTTCCTGGACTCCCCGGCGCACCCTCTCTCGGCCTACCCCAACGTCTACGAGGCGGCGTTCGGGTGGGACCGGGTCCCCGAGGCGCGCGATTTCCTCCGGGTCGCCCGGGCCTCGCTCCACCGTCCCCCCCGCGCCATGGCGGAGCTTGCGTGCGGGACGGGGGTCCTGGCCCGGCACTGGGCGCGGGCCGGCATCCCCACGGTGGGGCTGGACCGCAATCCGCGCTACCTCATGTACGCGGAGGGAGAAGCTCGGCGGGAGGCGCTTCCCGTGGAGTGGGTCCTGGGGGACCTCGCGGACCTTGCACTCCCGAACCCCGTGGACGTCGCAGTGGTCCCCATGGACGGGCTCACCTATCTGACCCGGGAGGAGGAATTTCGTTCCTTCTTCCAGGGCGTGGCGGAGGCCCTTTCCCCGGACGGGTGCCTTCTCCTGGACCTCTCCCTCGTTCCCCCCGGGGACCCGGCACCCCGATTCCGGCACCGCTGGACCGTCCACCTGCGTCCCGCGGGCCGCCTCCGGGTGGAATGGCGATCCTGGGGGAGGGCCCATGGCCCCCTCCGGCAGCGGTGGGAAGTGGGAAGGATGGTCCAGGAACTCAAGGGAAGGCCCTCCGCCCTCTTCGCGGAGGTGGAACGGCATGCGATCCTCGCCCCCGAGGACCTCCTCCGGTGGGGGGTCCGGGAGGGACCGTTCCATGCGATGCGGGTCCGGGATGCCCCCGCCCACCGGAGTCCGGGAGAGGTGGGGAGGGTGCTGCGGGGGCTCCCCCGCCGGGCGGGCGCCTATTTAGTCTGTTTCGACCTCCGCCCGAATCGATGAGGGGGGGCGTCCGTTCTTCCGGCGGTCCACTCCCGGCCCGGCCCACGGGCGCGGGCCGATGGGGGAGGGTCCGGCGGCAGGAGCGGTTCTGGAACCGCCTCTACCGGTCGGACCCCGCGATCCTCGGGGCAGGTCCCAGCGCGTTCGCCCGCTGGTTCCACCGGTGGCTCCCGGGGGAGCCCCACCGCGGGAATCTCCTCGTGGAGCTCGGCTGCGGGTACGGCCGCGACGCGTGGTTCTGGGCCGCGCAGGGGTATGCGGTAGAGGCCGTGGACTGCGCCGGAGTGGGGCTCCGCCAGGCCCGCTCCCGCACCGATGCCCGGGTCGATCCTCCCCGGTTCACCCAAGGGGCCCTCCTCCCGTTCCTCCAGGGGATCCGGTCCGCATCCGTCTCGGTGGTGTACTCGAACCTGGTGCTGAACATGGACTTCCGGGAGAGAGAGCATCGAGCCTTCTTCGGCGAGGTGCGACGCGTCCTCCGCCCCGGTGGGTTCCACGCCTACTCGGTCCGTTCCTCCCACGACCCGTGGTACGGGAAGGGACGAAAGGTGGCCCCGGACACCTACGATCTCTCCCCCCGCGGGTCGGTGATGCATTTCTTCTCCCCGGAGTACGCGCGGTCGCTGGGGTCCTCGGGGTTCCGGAACCGGGTGATCCGGGAGGTCCGGCAGGGAGGAAAGGAGTTCCCCATCCGCGTGCTCTACGTGGTGGATGAGCGCCGGTGAGAGGGGGTCCCGAGGGGCCCGCCACATCAGGTTTAAGTAGGAATGTCCGGTGAGCCCCAACCCCATGAGCCGCATCCATTCCGGGCACCGGGGCCGGGCCGCGAGCCACCGGCCGTATCCGGCCGTCCTCCCCTCCTGGGTCCCCCTGGACAAGGATGAGGTGGTGGAGGAGGCGCTCAAGCTCGTGAAGGGGGGTGCGTCCGTGGCCCAGGCCGGCATGGCGCTCCGGGACTCCTTCGGAGTTCCTTCCACCCGCCTGCTCACGGGAAAGAAGCTCACCCCGGTCCTCCGGGAACGCGGAGTCGCCCCCCAGCTTCCCGAAGACCTCGCCGCCCTCCTGCGGCGGGTGGTCCACCTGCAGCAGCATCTGGAGAAGCACCCCGCGGACCTGTCCAACCGCCGGGGTCTCACCCTCATCGAGGCCCGCATCCGGCGCCTGGCCCGCTACTACCGGCAACGGAAGGTCCTGCCGGCGGACTGGCACTACACCGCCGCCACGGCGGCGCTCCAGGTCGAGTGATGGTCCCGGGAGCCCTCACGGACCCCCGAGGGATCCAGGAGATCGGGCGGGCCCGGGACCTCCTGCTCTCCGTTCCCTCCCGGTGGCGGGTCATCTACCACAACGACGGGGACGGCATCGCCTCCGCGAGCGTCCTCGCCCACGCTCTCGCGAGGCTGGGTCGCCCCTTCCAGCTCACCCCTCTCGTGGGCATCGAGGAGACGCGCCTCCGGGACCTCCTCCGGGCCACCCGGGGACCGGTCCTGGTCGCGGACACGGGGTCCAGCTTCCTTCCCCTCTTCGCGGAGCACCCCCATCCCGTGGTGGTCCTGGACCACCACATCCCCCCGGAGGGACCCTGGGAGAGCCCGCACGTGGCCTTCGTGAATCCGCACCATTGGGACGTGGACGGCATGTCGGAGCTCTCGGCGAGCATGCTCTCCTACGTCTTCGCCCGTTCCCTCTCGGAGGAGAACCTGGACCTCCTGGCCTGGGGCCTCTCCGGCGCCATCGCCGACCGGCAGCACGTGGGAGGATTCCGGGGCCTCAACGGCCGGCTCCTCGAGGAGGGGGAGCGGGCCGGGGTGGTCCGGCGCCTCCGGTCCCTTTCCCTCGCGGGGGAGAGCCTCCTCGAGGCGATCACCCGTTCGGTGGACCCCTACTACGTGGGCCTGAGCGGGGACCCGGACGGGACCCGCGCGTTCCTCGCCCGGCTGGGTCTTTCCCCCCGCGCCCCCCCCTCGAGCCTCTCGCCGGAGGAATCCGAACGGTTGGGGAGCGCCCTCCTCCTGCGGCTCATGGACCAGGGGGCCCGGCCGGAATTCTGCGAGCGGGTGAGCGAGGAGCGCTTCCTTCTCCCCCGGGTCCCCGGAGAGGCCCTCGAGGTCTCCCGCCTCCAGAACGCCGCGGCCCGGGAGGGGGAGGCGTCCGTCGGGGTCGCCCTGGCGCTGGGGGACCGGTCGGCCTGGGAACGGGCCGTGCGCCTCGAGGCGGCCTGGAGGCAGGGGATCCTCCAGGGGCTCAAGCGGCTGGAGGGCCCCCAGGGGGTCACCCGGCGGGGCGCGATCCAGTGGTTCGCCACCCCGGACGTCCCCCTTGCCGGGACCATCGCGGGCCTGGGCCTCACCTACTTCCTGGACCCCACGCGACCCGTCTTCAGCTTCTCCGAGTCCGAGGGGCGGATCAAGGTCTCCGCGCGGGGCACGCTCTGGCTCACCGGCCGCGGGCTGGACCTGGCCGCCGTCTGCCGGGAGGCGGCGAAGGCGGTGGGGGGGGAGGGAGGCGGGCACCGGGTGGCGAGCGGGGCCACGCTCCCCGCGGGGAGCCAGGAGAGGTTCCTTTCCGAAGCGGATCGGCGGGTGGGGGACCAGCTCACGCGGATCGAGGCGGCGAAGGTGGCTTGATGCTCCGGGACGGCATGAGGGGGTCCGGATGACCGAGGGGGGAGCCGCGGCGCCCGGGGAGGAACCTCCCCGGCCGCCCGAGAACGCGGGCAGGATCCGGCCCCAGCCGCTGGAGCGGGAGATGCACCGCTCCTACATCGACTACGCCATGAGCGTCATCGTGGGCCGCGCCCTTCCCGACGTCCGGGACGGCCTCAAGCCCGTGCACCGCCGGATCCTGTGGTCCATGTGGGAGTCGGGGGCCACCCACGACCACGCCTTCCGCAAGTCGGCGCGGACCGTGGGCGACGTCCTGGGGAAGTATCACCCCCACGGGGATCTCGCGGTCTACGATGCCCTGGTCCGGATGGCCCAGGACTTCTCCCTGCGCTATCCGCTGGTGGAGGGCCAGGGGAACTTCGGCTCCATCGACGGGGACAGCCCCGCGGCCATGCGGTACACCGAGGCCCGCCTGAGCCCTCTCGCCGAGGAGATGCTCGCCGACATCGAGAAGGAGACCGTGGACTGGCGGGACAACTTCGACGGGACCCTCAAGGAACCCCTGGTGGTCCCCTCCCGCCTCCCCCAGCTCCTGGTGAACGGCTCGGCGGGGATCGCGGTGGGGATGGCCACCAACATGGCGCCCCACAACCTGGGGGAGGTGGTGGACGCGCTCCTCCTCCTCCTGGAGAACCCCACGGCGACCCTGGACGAGGTGATGAAGGTCCTGCCGGCCCCCGATTTCCCCACGGGGGGGCTCATCTCCCGCGCGGAGGGGATCCGGGAGGCCTACGCCACCGGGCGGGGCATGCTCCGCCTCCGGGCCAAGGCGGAGATCCGGGAACGGGACGGACGCACCGAGATCGTGGTCACCGAGCTCCCCTACGAGGTGAACAAGGCGCAGCTCCTCGCCCTGGTGGCGGACCTGGTGAAGCGGAAGGCCATCGACGGCATCACCGACCTCCGGGACGAGTCCGACAAGGAGGGCATCTCCATGGTCTTCGAGATCCGGCGGGACGCCCCGCCGGAGATCGTGCTGAACCAGCTCTACGCGCACACCCCCCTCGAGTCCACGTTCGGCGTGATCAACCTCGCCCTCGTGGAGGGCAAGCCCCGGACCCTCCCCCTCCTGGACCTGCTCCGCCTCCACCTGGAGTACCGGCGCAGCGTCCTCACCCGCCGCGCCACCTTCGACCTGCGCAAGGCCCAGGAACGCCGGCACCTCCTGGAGGGGTTCCTCATCGCCATCGACCACATCGACGAGGTCATCCGGATCATCCGCAGGTCCCGGGACGTCCCGGCCGCCCAGACCTCCCTCATGGGGAAGTTCCTCCTCTCCGAGGAGCAGGCGAAGGCGATCCTGGACATGCGCCTCTCCCGGCTCACCGCCATGGAGCGGGAATCGGTGGAGGCGGAGCTCGCGGCGAAGGATGCGGAGATCAAGGAGCTCAAGGAGATCCTCGCCAATCCCAAGGTGCTGGACCACCTCATCGGGGAGGAGCTCAAGACCCTCCGGGCGAACTACGGGGATCCCCGCCGGACCCAGATCGTGGACGCGTTCACGGAGAGGTCCCTCGAGGACCTCATCCCCGACATCGACGTGGTGATGCTGATCTCCAACGACGGCTACATCAAGCGGCTCCCCCTGGACACCTACCGCCGGCAGCGGCGGGGCGGGAAGGGGCTCGTCCAGATGGCCACCAAGGAGCAGGACTTCGTCACGCGGGCCTTCCTCACCCGGACCCATGACTACGTGCTCTTCTTCACCAACCTGGGCCGCGTCTACCGCCTCAAGGCCTACGAGATCCCCGAGATGGGCCGGCACTCCAAGGGGAAGGCCATCGTGAACCTCCTTCCCAAGCTCCAGGAGGGGGAGCGGATCCAGACCGAGCTGCCCGTGCGGGACCTCGCGGGGACCGGCCACCTGCTCTTCGCCACGCGCCGGGGGCTCGTGAAGAAGACCGCGCTCGCGCTCTTCCAGAACATCCGGACCAACGGCATCCAGGCCGTCCTCCTCGAGGAGGGGGACGAGCTCGTGGACGTGGCGGTGACCACCGGCCACGACGAGGTGATCCTGGCCACCCGGGAGGGCCAGCTGGTACGGTTCCGGGAGGAGGACGTCCGGCCCACGGGCCGGGCCACCTTCGGGGTCCGGGGCCTGCGCCTCTCGGGCGCGGAGGACCGCGTGGTGGCCATGAACGTGGTGAGCCGCGAGTTCCCGAGCCTCCTCACCCTCACCTCCACGGGGTTCGGGAAGCGTACCCCGGTGGCGGAGTACCGCCTCACGCACCGGGGCGCCCACGGCGTCATCACCATCAAGACCGGGGGGCGCAACGGGCACGTGGTGGCGGTGATCCCGGTCCGGGACGAGGACGAGATCCTGGTGACCACCCAGAACGGGCTCACGCTGCGCAGCCCGGTCCGCCAGATCCGGGAGCAGGGGAGGAACACCCTCGGGGTCATCGTGATGCGCCTCGCCGAGGGGGACGCGGTGCAGTCGGCGGTGCGGCTCGTGGCCCCGGGGGAGACCCCGTCCTCGGACGGGGAGCCGGGGACCCCCGCCCCCCCCGGCGGATCCGACGGACCGGAGGGACCGGAGGAGGGACCCGATGGTGCGCCGGCACCGCCCGACCCCTGAACGGATCCTCCGCTGCCCCCAGTGCCGGTCCACCGACGTGTTCACCGATGTGACCATGTTCAGCGGGGCGCTCTACACGTGCAAGCAGTGCGGGTACAAGGGACCGTTCATCCTCGAGGAGGACGTTCCCAGCCAACCCCCGCCCCTCCCGGAGGGATCGTCGGAGGACCTCCCATGAGGACCATCATCTACACGGGGAAGGGAGGGGTGGGGAAGACCTCCCTCTCCGCGGCCACGGGACTCGCCTCGGCCGCCCGGGGGCACAAGACCCTCGTGGTCTCCACCGACAACGCCCACTCCCTGGGGGATGCCCTCGACGTCCCGCTGGGGCCCGACGCGAAGCAGGTGCGCCCCAACCTCTTCGCCCAGGAGATCGACGTCCTCACCGAGATGGAGCGCCACTGGCAGCAGGTGTACGGCTACCTGGTGAGCCTCCTCGCCTCCCAGGGCGTGGAGGAGATCACCGCGAAGGAGGTGGTGATCCTCCCGGGGATGGAGCTCATCACCTCGCTCCTCCTCCTCGAATCCTACGAGAGGTCCCGCGCCTTCGACGTCGTGGTCCTGGACACCGCGCCCACGGCGGACACCCTGCGTCTCCTCTCCTTCCCGGACGCCATGGAGTGGTACTTCACGCACGTGTTCCGGATGCAGCGCCGCCTGGTGAAGGTGGCCCGGCCCACCGTGGGGAAGATGATGAAGACCCCCCTCCCCACCGACGGCTTCTTCGCGAGCCTGGAGGAGCTCTACACCCGCTTCCGGCGCGTGCGGGAGATCCTCACCGATCCCAAGAACTCGTCCGTCCGCCTGGTGCTGAACCCGGAGCGCATGGTCATCGCCGAGACCCAGCGGGCCTTCACCTACCTCTGCCTCTTCGGGTTCCCGGTGGAGATGCTGGTGGTGAACCGGGTGTTCCCCCCCAACGCGGAGAACTCGGGCTACCTCCAGACCGTGCTCTCCCAGCAGGCGAAGAACCTGGGCACCATCCAGGAGGTGTTCGGGGAGATCCCCCGGCGGGAGGTGCCGCGCTACCCCGAGGAGGTGATCGGGGAGGAGCGCCTCCGCCGTCTGGCCCAGGACGTCTTCCGGGACGAGGACCCCACGCGCGTCTTCGCGAGCCAGATCCCCATCCGCTTCTCCTCCCGCGGGAGGTCCAAGTTCGTCAGCATCGACCTCCCCTTCGCCTCCCAGGAGAAGATCGAGGTGGACATGCGCGGGGACTCGCTCTACGTCCGTGTGGGTTGGTACAAGCGGGCCCTTCTCCTTCCCTACGCATTCCTGGACTCCCGCGTGACGGGCGCCACGTTCCGGGACGGGCGCCTCACGGTGGAGTTCCAGAGCCCCACCGAGCCCCGGAGGTCCCGTGCCCCGGCGTAGGGCCGCACGGGCCCCCCCGGTCCCCCCTCCGGGGGAACTCCTCCGCGCCTGGACGGAGATCGCCCGGACCTCCCAGCGGCGGGTACGGAGGGTCCTATTCTCCCCGGAGGTGCTCTTCGCCATCCAGGAGGTGGGCACCCGGGGGCGGGCCTGGTTCGCGGGTGCCCGGGCTTCCCCGGGCGCCCTCCCCCCACGGGAGACCCGGGAACTCCTCCATGCGCTCTTCCAGGGGATCGAGGTGGTGGTCCGCCGGCTCGACGAGGAGCTGGAGGCGCCTCCTCCTCCCCCTCCCTCCCGGGTCATCACGGTGCCGGTGCGCCGCGAACCCGCCTCCCGTCCTCCCCCGAGGAGAGGGCGTGCGGGGGGGACACAAAGGGCTTCGGGGAAGGGAAGGTAGAGGCCCCGGGGCGACCTTCAGGGCCTGCGCAGCGCATCCGCGAGACGCAAAGCCTTCACCGTGGGAGCCACGTCGTGGACCCGCACGATGTGGGCGCCCCGCAAGGCCGCCACCACCGCGGCGGCCACCGAAGCCTCCAATCGCTCGCCCACCGGGGCGCCCTTGAGGAGGGTCCCCAGGAACGATTTCCGGGAAGCTCCCACGAGGACCGGGACGCCCAGGCCCCGGAACTCCCCCACCCGTCGGAGGATCTCCAGGTTCCCCGCGAGGGACTTCCCGAACCCGATCCCGGGGTCCACGATGAGCCGCTCCCGGGGGATCCCCGACGCCTCAGCACGCCGAAGCCGGGCATCGAGGAAGGCATAGATCTCTCCCATCATGTCCACGTACCGGGTGTCGGCCTGCATCGTGGCGGGCCGCCCCCGCATGTGCATGATCACCGCTCCTGCCTCGGCCCGGGCGACCTCCCGGCGGAGGTCGGCCCGCCGCAATCCTTCCACGTCGTTGATGAGGTGGGCCCCCGCGCGGAGCGCCGCGCGGGCCACGGAGGGCCTCCGGGTATCCACCGAGAGGATGGACTCGGTCCGCCGGGCGAGCCCTTCCAGGACGGGGAGGACCCTTCGGAGCTCCACCCCCGGCGGGACGGGCGAGGCGCCGGGTCGGGTGGACTCCCCTCCCACGTCGAGGATGTCCGCCCCCTCATCGACGAGGCGCAGCCCCGCCTGGATCGCCTCCCCGGGGTCACGGAAACGGCCCCCGTCGGAGAAGGAATCCGGGGTGACGTTGAGGACGCCCATCACCAGGGTCCCACGTCCCACCACGAGTCGACGGCCATGGGCCAGGAGGACCGTCCGGGGACCTCTGCGGCGGGTCGAGTCCAGCACTTGTCCCAGGGAGAGGATCATCCCGGTGAGGGAATCGCCACGTGCGCGGGCTCGCCGGACCCATCGCCCATACTGGTCTTCCGTGGCCACCAGGGTGATCCGGCGCAGAGGAGCGACCCGGGACCCCCCTGCCCCGGGAAGGATCCGTGCCTGCCCCCCCAGGGAGCGGAGCTCCCTCGCCATCCGGAGCGCCACCCCTCGGGAAAGGCCCGTGATCTCCCACGCGTGGGCGAATGGAGACCATCGCCTCCCGAATCTGTCCTCCACCCAGTCCGGGCAGAGGACGCGGCTGGATGGGGCGTGCCCTCGGGGTACACCCCCCGATCGATCCCCGGCCATCTGTGCCGGGAAAGACCCCCGGCTTAAGGTCCTGAGGAGGTATAGCCACGTGTTATAAATCATATATATCACGTGATACATGGAGTGGATCATGACCGTTGGTTCGGAAACCCGGGAACCACCCTCCTTCCGTTTTGTGGTGGACTTCGACTCCCCCGTGCCGGTGTACCGCCAGATCCACCAGGCGGTGGTGGAGGGGATCGCGGATGGCCGGCTCCCCGAGGGGGCTCGCCTCCCCTCCTCCCGGAGGCTTGCCTCGGACCTCGCCATCCACTATCACACCGTGAACAAGGCCTACGACCTCCTCCGCCGGGAAGGCTTCCTCGCCCTCACCCGACGGAAGGAGCTGCGCGTCCTCCGTCCTCACGTGGGAGACCGGGAAGGGTTCCTCCGGGACTGGTCCGGCCGGCAGGAGACCCTCCTTTCCGAGGCCCTGGCGCATGGTCTCACGCCGCCGGAGGTGGAGAGCCGTCTCCGGGAACTCCTCGTCCGCCGGGGAGCCCGACACCCCGGGACCGCGCGGTCGGGAGCTTGACCCCATGACCCCCGTGTCGTTCCTGGAAGGGTACATCGCCACCCTTGCGATCCTCCTGGGGGTCTTCCTCTACTGGCTCCCGGACCTCACCCCCCGCACCATCCGTCTCGGGGTCCGGGTCCCCCCGGAGCGGACGGATGACCCCGCGGTCCTCCGGTCCATCCGGAGGTTCCGGGCCGGCGCCCTCCTCTCCCTCGCCCTCGCTCTCCTCGCCATCGTCGGGATCCCGGCCACCGGCATCGGGGGGATCGCCGACCGGCTGGTGCCCGTGGCCGGGATCTTCCTCCTCGTGGCCGGTTCCCTGGTCTCCTACGTGGTGTTCCGGGGCCAGCTCCTGCACGTCAAGGAGGAAGAGCATTGGATGCAGGGCCGGGCGGGGATGTCGGTGGCTGCGGGGTGGTCCGCCCCAAAGCCGTCCGCCCGTCATCTGGGCCTCTGGATCCTTCCCTCCCTCCTCCTCCTCGGCGCCGTCTGGGGGGCCGGCCTCTTCCTCTACCCGGGCCTCCCCGCGGAGATCCCCGTGCACTACACCCTTTCCGGGAGCGTCAACGCATGGGCTCCCAAGTCCTTCCTCGTGGCGTTCTCCCTCCCTCTGGTGGGAGCCGCGATCCTCACCCTCTTCGCGCTCCTTTCCTGGGTGATCACGAGGACGCGGACCGAGCTGGGCCCCCGGGAGGATTGGGCCTCGGAGCACCGGCGGCAGGGGATCTTCCGGGAACGCATGGCGGCCCTTCTCCTTGGGGTGGCCGCCATCGTGGAGGCCCAGCTCGCCTTCCTCTCGCTCCTCCTGTGGGGGGCGATCGCCCCGCCTGCGTCCGGTTGGGTCTTGGCCGTGGCATTGGCCCCCGCGCTCCTGGTGGTGGCCCTCGTCCTGACGGTGAGCGTCCGGACGGGACAATTGGGAGCCCGAATCCCGGCCCCCGCGGGCCCGGCCGGTGGTCCGTCCTCCGGCCCGTCGGTCCGGGCGTACGGGCCCGAACGGGACGACGACCGGTTCTGGAAGGGAGGGATCCTCTACTACAACCCGGACGACAGCTCCATCCTCGTGGCCAAGCGTTTCGGGGTGGGTTGGACCTTCAACTTCGGCCACCCCGTGTCCTGGGTGGCGCTCCTGGCCCCCTTCCTCCTCCTGGGGATCGCCCTGGTCCTCCTGGCGCACCTTTGACGGTCCCGATCCCGGACGCGGCCCGCTCCGTCCGGACCCCGTGGACCCCTCGCGGAGGGAGCCTAAGCTTAAGGCGGGGACCGGCTCCCTCTTCCCCATCATGAAACCTCTCGAGGTGCTCCAGGCCACGCTCCGTCAGAGGGTGCTGGTGGAGATCAAGGGGGGGCGGTCGTACCGGGGGACCCTCGAAGGGTTCGACCAGCACATGAACCTCGTCCTCGCCCAGGCGGAGGAGGTGGGGCGGGAAGGGACCACCCCCCACCCGGGCCGCACCCTGGTCCGGGGCGACAGCGTCATCTATATCTCCCCGTAGGGGACGGGTCCGGAGCGAGGCGATCATGTCCAAGGGAACCCCCTCACAGCGCGGCGGCAAGATCGTGCACATCATCTGCCGCCGGTGCGGCAAGCATTCCTACCATGTCCAGAAGAAGGTCTGCGCGTCGTGCGGGTTCGGGGACACCGCCCGCCGGCGGGGCTACGAATGGGCGAAGCCGCGCAGCGGCCACGTCCACATGAAGTCCATCCTGCGGAAGCACTGAAGGCGCCCGGGGGAGACGGGGAGCCCGGGACCCGTTCCCACGAGGCGGGAGGGATCGAGGCGCCATGAGGACGTCGGCACGGGATGCGATCTTCGCCCTCCTGGTGGGATTCGTGGTGGAGGCGGCCGCCGAGACCTACGAGTTCGCCACGCGGAGCCTCCTGGGGGGCCCCGGCATCCTGGTCTCCTGGGTGAGCATCCTCACCACGGCCGTGGGCTTCGTGATCATCTGGCGGGGCCAGAAGGTCTGGGCGGAGAGCCACTGGACCCACATCCGGGAAGCGCACCGCTTCCTCGCCATCGCCGCCGCCCTCCTGGGCGCCGCGGGGCTCATCCTCTTCCTCATCGTGTTCGCCCCGTTCGGCCCCTCGGTGCTCCCCCCCTGGGTGTTCGCGGTCCTGGCGATCCTCGTGGCCCTGGGCCTCGTCTCGGGGTTCCTGTGGTACACCTTCGTGGGGCTCCATCTCACCGGCCCCATCGGGAAGGGGTTCCTCGTGGCCTCCGCGGTCTGGGCCGCCCTGGTCTCGGCGCTGGTGGCCCCCCTGGTCTCCTCCCTCCTCCCCACGCTGCTCCTCTCCATCCGGGCGAGCCCGTTCTCCCTCGCCGCCTATTCGGCGGGCTGGTCCTACCCCCTCGCCCTCTACTTCCTGAGCTACGTTCTCCTGGCCCTCGCCTACAGCGAGGCGTACCTCCGGCTCCGAAGGCAACGTTCCCGGGCCGGCTCGAAGGTTCCCCGGGAGGCCTGAACCACCCGCTCCTCCCCTCTGGGTTCACGGTGGGGAGGAGGGGGGACCCTCCCGGTCCAGCCGGGGGGTCCACGGGGGAGGGAGCAATCCCAAGAGGTCCTGGAACTCCCGGGCGTTCCGGGGCGCGTCCCCCCGGAAGTGGTTGTTGAAGAAGCCGAGGGCCTTGGTCCCCCCTTCCACCACCCCACGGATCCGGGGGACCCATGCCTGGAGCTCCGCCCGGGAATACCGGTAGTCGTACCAGACCGGCTGGCCATGACCGTGCCAGCGCACGTAGACCCAGGGGGCCGTCCGGGTGAGGTCCACCGGAAGGAGCGGTTCATCGACGATGGTGGAGGCGAAGCCGAACTCCCGCAGGAGATCCCAGGAGGCGGGATCCCGCCAGCCGGGTTCCCGGAACTCCACGGCCACGGGGACGTCCTCCGGAAGGCGTTCGTAGAAGTCCCGGACCTTCGGCGCGTCGAAGGGAAGGGAAGGAGGGAGCTGCACCAGGAGGGCCCGGAGCTTCTCCGCCATCCGCAGGGGGGCCATGGCTTCGAGAAAGCGTGCGAGGGGTTCCTCGATGTGCTCAAGGCGCCGGACGTGGGTGATCTCCTGGGGCAGCTTGGCCGTGAACCCGAAGCCCCGGGGAGTCCGGCGGGCCCAGGTGCCCACCACGCGGGGGGAGGGGATCTGGTAGAAGCTCGTGTTGATCTCCACGATGGGAAAGGAGGCCGCGTAGGTCCTCAGGTGGTCGGACCGGGTCCCCCGGGGATAGAAGGGACCCACCCACTCGGGATATTCCCAGCCGGAGCAGCCGATCTGGATGGGGGGACCCGGGGGAACGGCGCTCATGATCGCGACCCGGGTTGGGGAGGGAGCGGGGAGGATCGCCGCGGGCGGGGCCTCCGGGAGACCCATGGGCTCCCCGGCACGAGGAAACGCAGGGGGCGGCGGGCGGCCCGGCGGATCCCCACCCGCGGGGTGGACTGGATGGGAGGAGGCGCACCGATCCGGGGCCGCAGCGTGATGCGCCCGTCCACAAGGTCCATCCCGTCGTGGACGTGGAGGATCCCCATGGCCCGGCAGAGCCGGCCGGGCCCCTGGGGAGAGGAACCGATCCCCTGGACGGGTTCCCCCGCCCGGAGGAGCACGGCCTCTCCCGGCCTCGTGGTCACGTTGGCGCAGACCACCTGGTGGATCCGGTACACGTAGAGATGGCCCGGGCCCCGGAACATGGTGCGGTTCCGTGGGGTGGGGCCTCGATAGGCGTGGTTCGCCGGATCCCCGGCCACGTACGCCTCGGTCTCCACGAGGCGCACCACGCGGGGAGGGTGCGCCCCCTCCGGCGCGTGCACGAGGTAGGTGCCCAGGAGGTCCCGGGCCACCTCACGGGTGGGCCGGTCGTAGAACGACCGGGGCAGGGGGGAACGGTCCGTGGGGTCCGTGCGTCCGTCGGGGCCCGCCACTTCGTGCCTCCCCTCCCGCGTGGGACCCAGGGGCGCTCTTTCCTCTCAGGCCACCGGTCGGCCGTCCTCCACGAGAGGGACGCCGTCCACGGTCACCGTGGCGCCCGCGAGGGTGAGCCAGGCAAGGTACGGCGCCCGGTTCGTCCCTCCGTAATCGGCGTTTCCCCCCACGGCGAGGCAGAGGTTCCCCCGCTCGGCGTCCTCGAGGTTGGGAAGATCGTGGATGGCGGGGTTGAGCCCCACCGAGAGGAGGCCCACCCGGTCCCGCCCCTTGGGCGCCTTCCGGTAGGCGGCCTCGAACTCTGCACCCCCCGATTCGTACTGGTAGGAGACGAGGCGCCCTCCCCGGAGCTCCCACGTGCCTCCCCGATAGACGTCCCGCATGGTCCAGGACCCGCGGTTCGCCACGAACGTACCCTCCCCGTGGGACTCGTCCACCGCCACGGTAGCGACCCCGGCGGGGAGGTTCACCATGAGGTTCCCCATCTTCCGAAGCTGGGGGGTCAGGGTCCCCGCCTCCACCACCGTCTTGCGCCGGCGCAGGCGGAGCGTGAGGTCGGTCCCGTTGGGGTGGGTGATGTGGAGCTCCCGCCCCCGCTCCAGGCGGGAGCCGATCTTCCGGCCCTCCGCGAGCAACGTGGCCGGGTCCACCAGGGATGCCTCGATGACCTGCCGGCGCCAATCGGCGAAGTCGCGCTCCAGCCGGTGGGCCCTCTCGGGGCTCACGATCCCCAGCCCCACCCGGCAGCCCCGGACCCCCGCCTTCTCCGCGACCTGGTACCAGGTGGGGTTGAACGCGAGGAGCGCCTGGCGGGTCTTGTCGGGGAGGTCGTACAGACGGGGGCGGTCGGCCGGCCCCCAGAAGTGGACGTAGGCATGGGTCTTGGAGAGGGCGGCCTTCTCCACCTCGGAGAGCGTCCCCAGGACCTTCGGGTCGGCCGACTCCACCGAGGCCCAGTAGGTGGCCTCATCCTCGTAGAGGAGCGTGGCGTGGGCCCCCATCCGGCGCGCCGCGCGGATGCACGCGAGGGCCCAGGGGAGGGTGTGCGTCCAGCTCTCCACCACCACGTTCTCTCCCCGTCGCACGTGGAGCGATCTCTCGAGGATCTGTCGCGCCAGCGGTTCCGTCTGGACCGCCGTGTCGTCGCCAACTTGGGACATGGGGCCTTCCATCCCCGGAGGCTACATGAGGGTGCGGGAGACCGGCGGCCGAAGGGACCGGATCCTCCCCGAGGCGTGCGCCCTCTCCCGGGCCACGAGGGTCGGGGAAGGGATCGCTTCCCGGGAGAAGGAGCGGGCGACCTCCACCACGTACGCCCCCATGTCCCGGTACCGGGGCGGGAAGCGGGAGGGGGCTCGGCGCACCACCTCCGCGCGCCAGGCGGGGCTCAGAAGGGCCCGACGCAGGATGGCCCGGAGATCCCTCCCCCCCGCAAAGGACCAGAGGTCCCGGTTCACGCTCCGGGCCGCGGGGGAGCGACCCCGGGCGGAGAGGAGGGAGAGGAGCTTCTCGGTGCGGAAGGGGCGCCCCTTCCCGGAAGGGGTCCGCACCCACCCGTTGAAATAGAGGAAGGGGGCCCGGTCCTCGAGCGCCTCCACGAGGCTCTGACTCCCCGAGACGATGCGAAGGTGCGCTTCGGCCTCCAGCCGATCCCAGGCCTCCGGGGGAAGCTCGGGAGCCGGGATCACCCGGAGAGATCCCCGGGAAGGTCCGGGATCCCCCTCCGTGAGCTCCGGATCCCGGGTGCGGAGCACCAGGTCCACCGGACGTCCCAGGGAGGACAAGGCGGCGAAGAGGGGAGGCGCAAAGTCCCGGGAGGATGGGGGGCTTGCGTACCACAGCACCCGCAGTGGACCGCTCTCCGGCACCCTCGCCGGCTCCTTGTGTCGTGGACTTCCCTCCGCCGGCCCGGTCTGGACCAGGAACGGGAACTCCCGGGCCGCCTCGGGATCGGGGGCGAACTGGGAGACCACGTGGAGGGTGGTGGGAGAGGAAGCGCCCCGATACCTCCGGAACGCCGAGACGTACCGGAAGAGGTGCTCCTTCCCCTGCGGGGAGCCCATGTACCGGAGCACCCGCCCGGGGCTCCAACCTGCTGTGGCCAGTTGCCGGGAGAGGAAGGTCCTCGAAGGGACCGCGGAGCCGAACTCCTCGAGGCTCACGGTGAGCACCTCCTCGGGGGTGCGATGGCGGATGACGGAGGTCACGGAGGATGCCCAGGGACCGGGGACCGGGTCCCCCTCGTCATCCTCCGTGCGGCACGAGAGCCCCCACCAGGTGGCGAGGAGGATGGCCCGTCCGCGGAAGGGGACATCCCGGGGTGGGTGGAGGGGAGGGAACGGGACCACCGGCCCCGCTTCCCGCGGGTCCAGGGGGACGACCCGGGGGTCCATCCGCCCCCGCCCCCTTCCGGGATCCTCGCCCACCAGCGGGAATCCTGCCCTGTATAGGGCCCACGCGACCCGGGAGAACTCCGCCACATCGCCCCAGCCCTCCTGGATCCGGCACGGGAAGAGGTACACGGGGGGACGGGCCCGGGGGAACCCGTCCCGCTTCATGGGCTCCCTCCTCCTCGGAGAAGGGGGCGGCAGAGCGTCTCGATCTCCCCCGTGGGATGGAATCCCAGGGAGGTCAATTCCCGGACGGAGTCCTCGTGGTAGCGGGGGACCTCCGCCGCCACCTTCTGGGCTCCGTGCTCCCCCAGCCAGGCCATGGCCTGGCGGATGAGGCCCCTGCGCGCTCCGGGGGAGGCTTCCGGAGCGAAGACGGGGCTGGAGATCCGGCCCACGCGGAGAGGGGGCAGCCAGATGGACTGGACATACCCCGTGGGCCGGCCCACGGGGCCGAGGCACCAGGAGACGGACTCTGCCCTCTGGAACGGCTCGGAGGCGGTGGAGCGAGGGAGGCGGTCCCCGTCCCCGAAGAGCGCCCGCCGGACCTCCTCGGGATGGGAGGCGAGCCAGAGGCGCCAGAGCGGAAGGAGGTCCTCCTCCTGGGCCGCGCGGGCGCCCATGTCCTCGTCCCGCCCCTCCCCGATGGGGCCGTCATGGAGGAACCATCGGAGGCTCCGGAGCGGGAGATACCCCCGGCTCTGGTAGAGCTTCCGCGCCGGAAGATTGGTCGTCTGCACGTCGAGGACCACGTAGGGCCGTCCCCGGCGCCTCGCGATCTCCTCCGCCCACGCGAGCAGATGGCGGGCCACTCCCCTTCGCCGGTACGGCGGGGAGGTCATCACCACGGAGACGTATGCGTGGGTGGAGGCCAGCGTGAGGAGGGTGGTGCCCGCGAGTTCCCCTCCCTCCTGGGCCACGAGGAAGTACGCCGAGGAGGCATGGAGGCCCCGCCGGATCGCCCAGAGGAGCGCCCCCGGGAAGCGCAGGGAACGGTTGAGGCCCCGGACCAGCTCCACCGAGTCGTATCCCGAGCGATCGTCTTCCTCCGCGAAGTTCCGGCGGATCTCCCGCTCGAGGGCCGGTAGATCGCTCCGGCGCACCGACCGGTAGATCATCGCCCGGACCGACGCCCGCGGGGGGCCGGCCCGCGCCTTCCCTCACCGATATCGCCCCGGGCCACGCGCTCCCGGGGGAGGGGTTTCCGTCCCCGCCACCTCTCGATGGTGGGGAGCCAGATGGGCCGGGTCCTTTCCTCGGGGGGGAGTCGGCCCATGGCTCCCGCACACGCCTCCTGGATCCGGCGCGCGTCCTGGGGAGGAAGCCCTCCCGCATACTTCGCCAGGGTGAGGAGCAGCACGTCGAAGACCGTGGCCCCGGCATCGCTCACCAGGCGCACGGCACCCTCTCCCTCCGCCACGATGCGCAGGCTCTCCGACCTCTCCTGCGGGAGGTCCGGGCGCCCGGACAGGGCTTGGGCGATCCGGTCCGGCGAGGGAGTCCGGGGGGGATCCGACCTCTCCAGGAGACGGATCAGGTGGGGAAGGCTCCGGAGGTCCCGGATCTCCCCCAGGGCCCACACCGCGGCGAGGCGGACGTCGGGGTCGGGGTCCGAGAGCCGCGCCCGAAGGGCGCCCGCGGTCCGGCGAGCCCGCAGGGCCCCCAGGCTATAGGCGGCTCCCCGCCGGACCCAGGGATCCGGGTCCCCGAGGGCTCCCACGAGGAGCGGGGCATCGCTCCGGTTCCCCAGCCGTCCCAGGGCCTCGGCCGCGGCCCCCCGGACGGTCCGGTGGGGGGATCGGAGGAGGCTCCGCACCCGGGGGGCGGCCCCACGGACCCGGCAGCGGGAGAGGGACCAGAGGGCGCAGACCACGGTCCATGGGGTGGGGTCGTCGAGGGTGGACTGGAGGAGCGGGAAGGCCCTCGGGTCGCCCAGCCGGCCCAGGGCCACCAGGGTGGCGGGCCGCACCCAGGTGCGCTCCTGGGGATATCGGGCGAGGAGAAGGGGGACGCACGACCGGTCCCCCATCTCCCCCAGCGCCACCGCGGCCGCGATGCGGACCCTCTCGGCCGGATCCTCGAGGCAGGCCCGGATGTGTCCCAGGACGGTGTCCCTCCGGAATCGGCGCAGGGCCAGGACCGCGGCGCGGCGCACCCGGTCGGATTCGTCCCGGAGCGCCGGGAGGATCCGTTCCCACGCATCGGGATCTCCCGAATGCCCCAGGGCCAGGACCGCGTTCTGCCGGACGCCGGCGTCCGGGTCGGCAAGGCTTTCCAGGAGGATCTCCCGCCCCCGGGACCCCAGCCGGGTGCCCAGGGCCCAGGAGGCCTGGGCCCGCACCTCGGGGGCCGGGTCCTTGAGGAGCGGTGCGAGGAGCTCCTCCAGCTCCCCCGTGCCCAGGAGGCGGGCAAGGGACTCCACGGCCACCGCCCGGACCGCCGCCTCGGGGTCTCTCAGCGCTTCGCGGAGCCGCGGGATGGACTCGGGGCGATGCCACTCCCGGAGGACGTAGGCCGCCGCGGCCCGGATGACCGGCCGGTCCGACCGGAGCGACTCGAGGACCGGGTCGAGGTTCTCGAGGCACGGGCCTTCGGAGAGCTTCCGGAGGACCTCCATCCTCTGGGGAATGGAGCCGCTCCGGAGCGTTTCCAGCTCTCCCGGGGAGATGGTGCGGCAGGGGGCTTCGATCATGGACGGGCCTCGGGAGGGGTGGCCCCTCCGAGCCTCCTGGGGCGGGAGGGGCGGAACGGGAATAAGGAATCCTCCCGGGGCGGAGGGGGGGACCCGCCACGTCCCGCCTCGGTCCGCCGACCCGTTTCGGGGCAATTGATAAATACGCCTCCACAGTCGGCGCTCCGGTCCCCGAGGCGAAGAACATGGTCACCGTCGATATCGCCCTTCCCAAGTGCACCGGTTGCGCCCACTGCCGCGATGTCTGCCCGGTCAACGTGTTCGAGCTGCGTCCCTCCTCGAGCTTTCCGGACAACGTGGACGACCCCGAGGTGGGGGCCAAGTTCCAGTTCCGGGGCGAGAAATCGGTGGCCGTGAACGGGCCCGAATGCATCGTCTGCGAGGCCTGCCTCTTCGAGTGCGAGGGGGAGTGCATCACCATCGTGGACGACGAAGGGAACACCCACCACTCCACCTACAAGTGATCCCAGTTCCCGCCCCGGGGGGACTCTGTCATCCCTGACCCGGCGGGTCCGTGCCCGGATGGCCCCCGGGGAGCCCCCTCATCCCTGTTCATCCCGGGGCTCTCCGCCCGTCGCCTCCACTCCCGGGTCCCGGGAGGTCTCCGGAGGCTGCGGAGAGACGGGCTCCCGGGCCACCAGGGAGTAGAAGATCACCAGGAACCCCGCGGCGGAGAACGCGGCGGTCACGATCCAGGCCGTGAGGAGATCGTGGGTGAGGATCTCGTAGATCACTCCGGAGAGCGCGGCGGCCAGGGAGATGAGCGTGAACCCGACCCCCATGTAGAAGAGGGGGCGGGAGCCGGTCCGGTGCCAGGCGCGGAACCCGTAGAAGGCGGTGAGGGTCCCCACCACGAGGATGACCCCCATGAGGCCCCGGAGGACCCAGATGTTGGTGAAGAACGTGGTCATGGCCGCACCTCTTCCCGCATGGAATCCCACAGGGTCTTCGCCCTCTCGGCCGTGAGATCCCGCAGGGAGACGTTCACCTTGAGCCTGCCGCCCTCCAGCTCCACCCGGAACCCGGAGACGAGACTTCGGTAGTACTCCACGCGCTTCCCCTGGGGAGTGATGGCGAGCCGCTGGATCCCCACGAGGCCCAGTTCCTGGAGCTCATGGAGTTTCCGGTACACGGAGCTGTGGGGGAGGCGGAGCTCGGCCATGAGGTCCGGGGCGGTCCGGGCCCTTTCGTTGAGGGCCAGGAGGAGGGCCCGGTCGATGGGATCCCCCAGGGCGAGGAGGATCCGTTCCTCCCGGGAACGGGGAAGCACGGGGGACGCATCGGAGGGAGCCGGTGCGGACTCGGCCATGGTCATGATGGAGCCCCAGGCCTGACGGGTTCTTCCCTCCAGGGGGAGGATGAAAACCCGAACCGCATATACTCTGGGAACGTTCCCGGGCCCCTGGGGGAACTCTCTCCCGGATGGCTCCGGGCCACCCATGAGTCCCAACCCTGGGACTCACCCCTTGGATTCGACGTAGGGGGTATACCCCCCGACGGGACTCCCCGGGACGGTGAGAAAAATGACCAACGTCCGAAACCGTCCCGCACGCTCCAATGCCTCCTGGATCGCGAGTTCCCTCGTCCTCGTGGTGATCACGGTGGCCGTCGCCTGGTTTGCCTTCGGGATCGTCACGAGCACGCCCATCGGCACCGGGTCGGGGACCTCTCCGGGTGCTTCCACATCTCCCGCAGCCCCCGCCGCCCCGGTCCACCAGGCGTACCAGATCTACCTCACCATCAACGCGAACCCGGCCAACGGGTGGCCGCAGTACACCCCCGCGAACTTCAGCGTCCCGTCGGGAACGCTGGTGGAGTTCGTGATCACGAACTACGACAATGGCTCCAGCCCCGTGGCTGCGCAGTACGCGCAGGTCAACGGCACCGTGGGGAACACCATGACCCTCAACGGGACCCAGACGGTGCACTCGGTGAACCCCAACGTGGTGGCCCACACGTTCACGTTCATGTCGGGCGCGTACGCCGGATTCAACGTTCCCATCCCCGTCGCGGCGGGAGCGGGTGGGTCCCCCACCGTGGTGACCTTCCAGGCCTACTTCAACCAGACCGGGACGTTCACCTGGAACTGCATGGCGCCCTGTGGGAGCGGCCCCATGAGCACCCCGGGCTTCATGACGGGGACGCTCACCGTCCTCTGAGGGGTCACGACACCCCCGGGGGCGACATTCCCCCGGGGGCCAACTTCTTCACCTCGGCATCCCCCTTCGATCCGTTCTTCTCCTCCCCGAGGGTTGAGGGACCGGGGGTTGCGATGCACTTCGGCGCCCCGGGGCTCTGGGGACGGGTACCGCCGAAATCTCCCTCTCCCCGTCCGAGATCTCTCCGGACATCCAGTCCCGGTGCCCCGCCGTTCCGCGCCACGGGGGCGTTCCTTTCCTCCCGTCGCGGCACGGAACTCATTCCCGTACCCCACAACCGCCGCCGCGGAACGGCAAGGCTAAATACTCCATGCGCCCGGGAGGGCCGCCTTGCCCGCCGGTACCACCGACCCCGTCCGACCCATCGCCGTGATCGGTGAGCGCGAGCTCGTGATCGGCTTCCGCCTCATCGGCGTGCGCGATGCGGTCATCGCCCCCGAGCGGGGTGCGGAAGCCGCGCTCCAGGAGCTCGTGACCAGCGGGAAGTACAGCCTCATCCTCGCGGGTCAGAAGGTCCAGGGCGCCCTTTCCGAGAAGTTCCGGAGGCAGCTGGAGGGTTCCCTCGACCCCCTCGTGGTCTTCCTGCCCACCCCCGGAGCGGGAGAGGAGCCGGAGAGCCTCGCCGCTCTCGCGAAGCGCATCCTCGGCATCTCCCTGGAAGCGTCCCTCTCGCCCAACCAAGTTCGGTGATCCCCATGGTGAGCGCGTCTCCTCCGAAGGTCTCCCTGTCCGCGGAACGTCCCTCGGCCCAGGTCATCAAGGTCTCGGGACCCGTGGTCATCGCCGAAGGCCTCACCGGGGCCAAGATGTTCGACGTGGTCCGCGTGGGGGAATTGGGGCTCCTGGGCGAGATCATCCGGATCGTGGGCGGCGATGCCACCATCCAGGTGTACGAGGACACCACAGGGGTGCGCCCGGGAGACCGCGTGGAGAACACCGGCCGTGCGCTCAGCGTGGAGCTGGGACCCGGCCTCCTCAAGTCGATCTACGACGGCGTGCAGCGCCCCCTCGAGGTGCTGAAGACCATGGCGGGGGACTTCATCACCCGTGGGTTCGTGACGAGCCCCCTCGATGAGAAGGTGGTCTGGGAGTTCTCCGCCCTCAAGAAGCCCGGCGACACCGTGACGGCCGGGGACGTCCTGGGAACGGTCCAGGAGACGCCGCTCCTCCTGCACAAGATCCTGGTGCCTCCGGGCTGGAGCGGGACCCTCCTGGACCTCAAGACGGGGCCCTACACCATCCGGCAACCCATCGGGAAGCTCCGGACGCCGGATGGCGGGACCCGGGAGCTCTTCCTCGTCCAGACCTGGCAGGTCCGGGTCCCACGCCCCGTGGTGCGGAAGCTTCCTCCCCTCACCCCGCTGGTCACGGGGCAGCGGGTCATCGACACGTTCTTCCCGGTGGCCAAGGGCGGCACGGCCGCCATCCCCGGCCCCTTCGGAAGCGGGAAGACCGTCACGCAGCAGCAGCTGGCCAAGTGGGCCGAGGCGGACGTGGTGGTCTACGTGGGGTGCGGGGAGCGGGGCAACGAGATGACCGAGGTGCTCACCGAGTTCCCGCACCTCGAGGATCCCAAGAGCCATCGGCCCCTCATGGAGCGGACCATCCTCATCGCCAACACCTCCAACATGCCCGTGGCGGCCCGGGAGGCCAGCGTGTACACGGGGATCACCATCGCCGAGTACTACCGGGACATGGGGTACGACGTGGCGCTCATGGCCGACTCCACCAGCCGCTGGGCGGAGGCGCTCCGGGAGATCTCCGGCCGCCTCGAGGAGATGCCGGGAGAGGAGGGATACCCCGCCTACCTGGGACGCCGGCTCGCCGAGTTCTACGAACGGGCCGGGAAGGTGGTGGTCCTGGGTCCCGACGACCGGCAGGGGTCCGTCACGGTGATCGGGGCGGTGAGTCCCCCCGGCGGGGACATCTCCGAGCCGGTGAGCCAGAACACGCTCCGGGTGACCCGGGTCTTCTGGGCGCTCGACGCCTCCCTGGCCAACCGCCGGCACTTCCCGTCCATCAACTGGCTCTCGAGCTACTCCCTCTACGGCGACGACCTCGCCCCGTACTACGGGGAGAAGGTGGCCAAGGACTGGGTCTCCCTCCGGCGCAGGGCCCTGGAACTCCTGCAGAAGGAGGCCGAGCTCCAGGAGATCGTCCAGCTCGTGGGGTCCGACGCCCTGCCCGAGCGGGAGAAGGGGATCCTGGACACCGCCCGGATGATCCGGGAGGACTACCTCCAGCAGAGCGCCTACGATGACGTGGATACCTACACGTCCATCGAGAAGCAGTACCGCATGCTCCGGACCATCCTCACCTTCGGGCGACTGGAGGAAGAGGCCATCGGAAAGGGGGTCCCCCTCGCCCGGATCACGGAGCTGCCCGTCCGGGTGAAGATCTCCCGGATGAAGACCACGAGCGAGCAGGGAGGAATGGCTCCCTTCGAGGCCGTGGACCGGGAGATGGCGGAACAGTTCCAGGCGCTCCTCAAGGAGGCCGCATGAGCGGCGCCGGAGCGCTTCCCGTACCGGTGGACTACCGGACCATCGAGCGCATCGCCGGCCCCCTTCTCTTCGTGGAGGGGGTGGACAACGCCGCCTACGGCGAGATCGTGGAGATCTCCCTCCCCGACGGGACCACGCGGAAGGGCCAGGTGCTGGAGTCCCGGCGCGGCCTCGCCATCGTCCAGGTCTTCGGGCCCACCCTGGGCATGAACGCCACGGGGACCCGCGTCATGTTCTCGGGGGAGGTGGCCCGGCTGGCCTGCTCCGACGAGATGCTGGGCCGGGTCTTCGACGGGCTGGGACAACCCCGCGACGGGGGTCCGCGCATCGTGAGCCAGGAGAAGTTCGACATCGTGGGGAACGCCATGAACCCGTACTCCCGGGAGCAACCGTCGGAGTTCATCCAGACCGGGATGAGCAACATCGACGGGATGAACACGCTCGTCCGGGGACAGAAGCTCCCCATCTTCTCCGCAGCGGGCCTTCCCCACAACCAGCTGGCGGCCCAGATCGTCCGCCAGGCGAAGGTGCGGAACTCCTCGGAGAGCTTCGCCGTCATCTTCGCCGCCATGGGGATCACCAGCGAGGAGGCGAATTACTTCATCCGCGAATTCGAGCGGACCGGGGCCCTGGAGCGCACCGTGGTGTTCCTGAACCTCTCCTCCGATCCCTCCATGGAGCGCGTGATCACGCCCCGGATGGCCCTCACCACCGCGGAGTTCCTCGCCTATGAGCGGAACATGCACGTCCTGGTGGTGCTCACCGACATGACCAACTACTGCGAGGCGCTCCGGGAGATCTCCGCCGCCCGGGAGGAGGTGCCGGGGCGCCGGGGCTATCCGGGATACCTCTACACGGACCTCGCCACCATCTACGAGAGGGCGGGGAAGATCAAAGGCCGTTCCGGGTCCATCACGCAGCTCCCCATCCTCACCATGCCGGCCGACGACATCACCCACCCCATCCCGGACCTCACCGGCTACATCACCGAGGGGCAGGTGGTGATGGCCCGGGACCTCCAGCGGCGGGGCGTCTATCCCCCGGTCGACGTGCTCCTCTCCCTCTCCCGCCTGATGAACCAGGGGATCGGGAAGGGGCGCACCCGGGAGGATCACCGGGGCGTCGCCGATCAGCTCTTCGCCGGGTACGCCACGGGGAAGGACCAGAGGGCCCTGTCGGCCATCGTGGGGGAGGAGGCGCTCAGCGAGGTGGATCGCATCTACCTGCGGATCGCCGACCGGTTCGAGAGCGACTTCGTGAACCAGGGGTACGAGGAGGACCGCTCCATCGAGGACACCCTGGACATCGGCTGGAGGATCCTCGCGGATCTCCCGGAGCGGGAGCTCAAGCGG
Organism: Thermoplasmata archaeon; assembly: GCA_021798195.1. Classification (GTDB taxonomy): domain Archaea; phylum Thermoplasmatota; class Thermoplasmata; order Lutacidiplasmatales; family UBA184; genus JAJZYH01. Next base: position 43,522 of record JAJZYH010000001.1, on the reverse strand, counting down.
ATCAAGCCCGAGTTCATCGCCCGGTACCGGGGAGCCGCCCGGACCCGCACGGGGACCCCGGCCTAGGCATTCACGGGGAGGTGCGACATGGCGCAGGAGACGGTGCGGCCCACCCGGCTGGAGCTCCTCCGGACGAAGCGGCGGATCGCCCTCGCCAAACGCGGGCTCACGCTGCTCAAGCTCAAGCGGTCCGCCCTCATCGTGGAGTTCTTCAAGATCTCCCGGCAGACCGCCGAGCTCCGGGGGGACCTCGCCCGGCGGATCGAGCGGGGGTACGCGGCCATCCGGCGCGCCGAGATGCTGGAGGGACCCATCGTCCTGGAGAACATCTCCATGGTGCTCCCCAACCTGTCGGAGCTCCGGATCCGTACCCGCAACATCATGGGGGTACGGACCCCGGCGGTGGAAGGGGAGGCCTACCAGCTCGCGGATCCCCGGACCCTGGTGCACCTGCCCACCTCCGTGGAGGAGGCCCTCCGGGCCTTCCAGGAGGTCTACCGGGTGGTCCGGGACGTGGCGGAGAAGGAGAACGCCATGCGCCGTCTCCTGAAGGAGATCGAGAAGACCAAGCGTCGGGCGAGCGCCATCGAGAACGTCCTCATCCCGCGCCTGGACCAGACGGCGCGCTACATCAAGTTCCGGTTCGATGAGCTGGAGCGGGACAGCTTCGCCATGCTGAAGACCGTGAAACGGAAGATGGAACGGGAGGCCCAGGCCGAGTCCCTGCCCCCCGGGAGGGAGGGTGTTCCGGCGTGAGTTCCCCAACCCGGCGGTGCGCAGGTTCTGGCAGATCCGGCGCCTCCTCACCTACCTCAACCTCGCCATGCTGGGGATCTTCCTCGGCCTCGTCATCTATGTCCTGGGAGGGCGATAGGCAACATGTCGGCCATCACAACGCACGCGAATGAGACCCCGGAGCCCTCGGTGAACCCCCTGCGCCAGCTCAAGGAGGCCGAGGCGGCGTGGGAATCCCGCCTCCGGGAGGCGAAGGAGCGCATGGAGGCGCACCAGAGGCAGCTCCGGGCGGAGTCCCAAGAGGCGCTCGCCGCGGCCCGGAGCGAGGCGGAGAGGGCCTACGCCGAGGAGGTCCAGAGCGCCGTGGCCGCTGCCGAGGCGGAGGCGAAGAAGATCCTGGAGCTGGCCCGCTTCGAGGCATCGAAGATCGAGACGCTCCCCCCCGGAGAGGTGGAGGCGCGCTTCCCCGCCATCCTCCGCATCCTCTTCGGAGATTGGGTGCCGGATGCGCCGGGTACCCGCGGAGCGAACGCGAGGGCCCCCACGAGGCCGTGAACGGAGGGACCGGATCGCCATGGTGCTGAAGCCCGCCCCCATGCGGCGGATATTGGTGGCGGGACTGCGGGAGGACAAGGATCGGGTCCTCTCCCTGCTCCACGACATGGGCGTGGTGCAGATCGAGCCGCTGAGCCCCCCCAATGCGGAGGTCTTCGCCCCGGACCGCCCCGGGGAGGAGGCCCGGGCCCTGGCGGACGAGCTCCTGCGCTTCCGGTCCCTGGTGGCGGCGCTTCCCCCGGTCCCGGTGGGTACCCCCGCCCGATTCTCCAGCGTCGCGGAGGTCCTCGCGGCGGCGCGCTCCATCCCCATCGACGAGGAGGTCCGGGAGCTCAAGCGGGAGGAGGATTCCCTCCTCACCCGCCGGCGCTCCACGGAGGACGCCCTCCGGCTGGTGCGGGACCACGACTTCTTCCCGGACGATCTCTCGGTCCTCCAGACCCGGAGCGCACTCTCCTACTTCGGCGAGGGCCTTCCGGAGGATGTGGAGAGGTTCCGCGCGGAGGTCACGAGGCTCTCCCCGGACGTCTACTTCCTGGCGCGAAATTTCCCCCGCGAGATCCGGTTCATCCTGAGCGTGCCCCGGACGAGCGCCGAGGAGTTCGGGCGCCTCGCCCAGCAGCACGCCGTCCGGCTCGCCGCCGTGCCTCCGCAGCTTTCGGGGACCCCCCCGGAGGCCGTGCGGAACCTCACGAAGGAGATCCAGGGCCTGGACCAGCGCGTGGACGCCCTCCGCGCGAGGCTCCTCGAGATCTCCCGGGAATGGTATCCCCGCATCCTCCCCATCGAGGAGGAGCTCACCGTGGAAGCGCGGAAGGCGGAGGTCATGGGGCGGCTGGGAGGGATCCGCTCCAGCTTCGCGCTGGAGGGGTGGGTCCCGGCGGACGATCTCCCCCGGCTGGAGCGGGAACTGGAACGGGTGGGCGGGGGCCGGACCACCCTCTCGGTGATCCCCACCCACGATCCCGGGCCCACCCTGCTGCGCAATCCCCGCCCGCTCCGGGTGTTCGAGTTCTTCATCCGGTTCTATTCCCTCCCGCAGAGCAACGAGATCGATCCCACATTCATCTACGCCCTGGTCTTCCCGGTCTTCTTCGGCCTCATGCTGGGCGACGTGGGGTACGGGACCTTCATCCTGGCGGTGTGCCTGTGGATCATCTGGCGGGTGGACAATCCGCGGGCGGGCCCCACCCTGGTGCCCCGGGCCCTCATCCGGTTCACCACCATGATCATGCCTCCCCGGGCCATGAAGAACCTGGCGAAGGCGCTCGTCCCGGGCTGCCTCATCGCCATCGGGCTGGGAGTGGCCTTCGACGAGTACTTCGGGTTCACCCTCGCGCAGATCACCCACGGGGCGGTCAATTTCCAGCTCTTCGACCCCATCCGGGGATTGGGGACGCTCCTCGTGGTCTCCGGGTACGTGGGCCTCGGGATGGTCACCCTGGGCCTCGCCTTCGGGGCCCTCAACGAGTGGTACGTGCACCGGAGCCGGAAGGGCGTCGCGGGGAAGATCTCCTGGGTGGTCCTCGCCTGGGGGATCGCGTTCGCGGGGCTCGGCGTGCTCCACGGCGGGATCGGTCCGGGGATCTTCCCCTACGTGGGTCTCGCGCTGGCGGGCATCGTGGGCATCGTCCTCACGGAAGGGGGCCAGGCCGCCATCGAGCTCCCCAGCATCGTGAGCCACATCCTCTCCTTCACCCGGCTCGTGGGGATCCTCATGGCCTCGGTGATCCTCGCCCTGGTGATCGACACCATCTTCGGGCAGCTCATCTACGGGGGCGCGATCTTCGCGGTGGCGGGGATCGCGATCCTCCTCGTGGGGCAGACCTTCAACATCGTGCTGGGCGTCTTCGAACCGGGCATCCAGGGGGCGCGGTTGCTCTACGTGGAATATTTCTCCAAGTTCTACCGGGGCAGCGGACGCCCCTTCCAGCCGTTCGGTGCCCCCCGCCGGTTCACGCTCCCCACGACCCAGGTCCCGGGGACGCCCCCCACCCCTTCCGCCGCAGGCCCCCGAACCCCGTGAGGAGGTCCTTCCCCGGGACGGGGGGGAAGGGGACCTCCGGAGGCGCCGGTCACGGCCTTGGGGTCCCCACCCGTGATCTCTCCGGGAACCCCTCCTCATCGGCGGGCCTGCTCCCTTTCTTGCTTCCCGGTTCCCGGGCGTGGAGTTCGATGGCCTCTCCGGAACGTCTTCCCGGGACCTATCCCCGGCCACACTCCACTGTGCGGGAAGGGGGACCGAAAACGGTGCCGGGGCCAGTTGTCGGGGACACGGGGGGGAACTGAGGAGAGGGGTGTGAACTGGGGGGATGACGTCCCAAGGGAGGGGGCACCCATCACCTCCCACCACCGGAGCAAACCAAGAAGCCCTTGGAATCCCCCGTCCGGCTGGCTCCCGGGTCGGTGCCGGGGGGATGCCCGGTGTGGATCAGATCCCTCCGTACCCTCGGGAGCCTTCGCCGGAACGGGGAGGTCTCACGGGGGGCGAGAATGGGAGGGAGTGCCTTCGAGGGGTCTCAGGGAAAGGACGGCGCGCTGGACCACCTCGCTGAGGGCCGGGTGGATGTACATCGCGTCGAGGATGGGCCGCACGGTCTGGCCGGGGGTGTACATGAGGTTCACCAGTTCCTGGACCAGCACGGAGGCCTCGGGCCCCACCACGTGGGCCCCCCGGAGGGAGAGGGTCTCCCGTTCCACGATCACCTTGACCATTCCCACCTCCACCCCCAGGGCCTCCCCTTTCGCGGTATGACGGTATTCGTAGCGGCCGACCAATAGGTGCTCGGGGCCCAGAAGGTTCCGGGCCTCGGGCTCGGTGAGCCCCACGCTCCCCACCTCCGGTTCCGTGAAGACCGCGTGCGGGATGGCGTGGTAATCCACGGGGTGGCGCGTCCCGGAGAGCAGGTTGTGCGCCAGGACGCTGGCATCGTGGTTGGCCCGGTGCTTGAAGAGGGCATGCCCCGTGGCGTCCCCCAGCGCCCAGACGTCGGGCTGGCTCGTCTCGAGGAATTCATTCACCCGGATCCATCCCTCCCCGTCGGTGTCGATCCCCGCCCGTTCCGGGTGGAGAAGGTCGCTCAGCGAGGTCCGGCCCGTGGCCACCAGGATCTCCTCGACGGAGAGGTCCACCGGGTGGTCCCCGTGGCGCGGGGAGATCCGGAGCGTCCTTTGCCCGCGGGATCGCCGGATCTCCGTCACCTCGTGTCCCAGGAGGAGGCGGGCCCGGGTCCCGAGGGATTTCGCCACGAGGGAACTCACCTCCGGGTCTTCCCGGGGGAGGAAGGAGGGGTTCCGGCCGATGACGGTGACTTCGCATCCCATGGCGGAGAAGAAATGCGTGTACTCGGCGGCGATGTACCCGCCCCCCAGGATGGCGAGCCGGGAGGGCATCCGGGTGAGGGACAGGACGGTGTCGCTGGTGAGGAAGCCGGACTCCACGAGGCCCGGGATGGGCGGGATGCGGGGGCGGGAGCCGGCTCCCAGGAGGATCCGTCGGCCGCGGATGGTCTGGGAACCCACCCGGAGCGTCTTCGGAGCCACGAACTCGGCCGCCTGGGGATAGTAGTCGATCCCTGGGGCGTGGGAGAGCCCCTCCCGGATGGCATCGATCTCGCCGTCGATGAGCCGGTGCATCCGGGCCATGACCTCGTCGAAGTGCACGCGCGCCTTGGGGACCTCCACTCCGAACGCGCGGGCCCGTTCCACGGTCCGGGCCACGTCGGCGGACGCGAGGAGGATCTTCGAGGGGATGCACCCCCTCGTGAGGCAGATGCCCCCCGGCGCATCCTTGTCGATCACCGCCACCCGGAGGGAGGGGTCCTTCCGGAGGAGGGCATCCACCACGGAGAGCGCCGAGCCGCTCCCGATCACCACCCAGTCGTATTCCTTCACGACGGGCGGGAGCCGCGCCGTCCCGATTAAGGGTGCGGAGCGGGGGCAGCGTCCCCCCGGCGGGATCTCCGAAGGACTACTCGGAGAGGACCTCGATCCGGCCGGATCGGCCGGGGGAGACCTGGAGCTTCCCCTTGTACTCCTTCACCCAGCCATCCACGATGCGCACCTTCTGCCCTTCCTTGAAGCGGGTGGCGTCGGGCCCCCACAGGGTGAGCGTCACGGTCCCGCTCTCATCCTCGAGGGTCGCATCGGCCACCTGGGAGGGTCCCCGCATGGTGGTCACCTGGCGCACGGGAGAGATGGCCGTGATCTTGGCTTCCAGGTTGGCGTTGGAGTTGGCTTTGAGGCTTGCGATGGGGGCCATGATGCAGGAGCCAGTCAAACGCCCTTATGGGGGTTGCGGATGACCCCTCCACGGTCCCCGAGGCATTCCGGGGCATCCTGGGGCGCGCTCCGGAGCGATTCTCCGTGCGGGGGATGGGGGAAGAATCCCGGACGCGCGCGAGGGGGATGGGTCAGGGAGCTCCCCAGAGGCAGAGGTCGCGGCCGATCCGGTCCTCGGGCCACCCGTACACCTTCCCGTAGAGGATCTGGCGCAGGTCGCTCCGCTCCGCCTCGGCCCGCAGGAGGAACGCGAAGATCCCGCCCAGCGAGAGGGGGTATTGCCGCATCCGGCCCATGCTGGACTCCACCAGGTACCGGCGCAGGGCCACGTCGAACCCCACGAGGCTCTTCTCGGACCGGTACTCGTCGAGGCCCCGGGCCACGGGATAGGTGGATCCCAGGGAGTTCACCACGTCCTCCACCGAGGGAAGGTTCATGGCGTCCGCCAGGACGCGGGGGGGAAGGGTACCTCCCTCCACCAGGAGACCCAGGAGATCCTCCGGCCGCAGGTCCGCGACGCGTCCCTTGAGCGTGGCCAGGATGTTCTTCGCGTCGATCTCGGCCGCGAGGAAGGTCCGGACGACCCACTCGTCCCCCTGGAAGAAGCGGGCCGCCTCCCGGACCTGGCCGTAGTAGTACCGTTCCAGGGCCTGGAGGAGGGGGAACATGTTGTGCGTCTTCTGGAACTCGTCGAGGAGGGGCAGGAGGACGGCGCCGTAGCCGTACCGCACCAGCTGCTGCACCACGGCCTCGAGGGAGGGGAGGCTCAAGAGCCCCCGGAGTTCGTCGAGGGAAAGGACCCCCGCCGCGAGCGACGCGGGGGTCTGGCGATCGGAGACCAGGAAGGAGTCGGTCTCCGAGACGAGGCGGCCATAGGCCTTGGCGGAAAGGATGAGGGCCAGGTTCTGGAGGTCCCACCGCTTGAGGTAGCTCGCCACCACGGGGCGGCCCGCGAAGGGGGCCACGGCGTAGGCGAACCGGCAGACCTCCACGAACTTCCGGTTGATCCCCACCTCCAGAGCCTCCACGCCCCGATAGGTGGCCATGGCCTGGGCGATGGAGGGGCCGTACCATGTGGGCTCCAGCATCTTGGCCACCTCCGCCACGTCGCGCGCGTGGAGGATGGACTGGATCGCCTCCCGTCCCAGGAAGGAATTCACGGTGGCCTTGATGCGGCCCAGGGACGACGCGTAGGTGGCAGTGATGGACATGCCGTCCCCCCTTCCGGCTTCCGCCTCAGCGGTCCAGGACTTCCCGGACCTGGTCCTCCTTGAGCCGGAGGATCTCGTCGAAGGTGAGGTTCAGCCGCCGGCGTCCGTCCCGGGTCTCCGCCACGAGCCCCCCCATCACGTGTTCCAGGGGATGCTCCGAGTCCACCGACCTCCAGTAGGAGCCGGGCAGGAGGGGAAGGTCCTGGGACCTCAGGTAGAACCGGGTGTCCTCCCCCAGCGCGGCCCGGCTCGCCTCGGCCATCTTCGTGAGGAGCGGCGCGTACTGGGGGGAGCGGGTGAACTCCTCCAGGAGGGCACGGACCCGGGCCAGGGCCGCCGCGGTCCTCCTCTCCCGGGCTTCAAAGGACTCCCGTTTCCCCTGGAGCTTGGCGGCCGCCAGGATCCGGGCCCTTTCCCGCTGGGACTCCTGTTCGGCCCGTCGGGACCATTCGGAACGGATCGTCTCCATCTCCGCCCGGGTCCGTTCGCCCACGGCGGCGGCCTCCTGGGCATCCCGGGCCTCGAGGTCCGCGATCTCCCGGCGCGAGTGCTCCTCGATCTCCCGGATGAGGTTCTCCAAGGTCATGTTCGCGCGTCCTGCGGGACGGATTCCGGTGGGGCCCCGATCTCCTGGGGTGGGCTCTAGAGGATGTGGAGGAGCAGGATGATCCCCAGAACGAACCCGATGATCCAGAGCGTCTCCGGGATCACGAAGAAGAACAGCACCTGCCCGAACTTCTCCTGCTTCTCCGCGATGATCCCCATGCCCGCCGCCCCGATCCCCGACTGGGCCATGCCGGTTCCGATCAGTCCACCCGCGATGGCGATGGAGGCTGCCAGGGCCAGGATGGCACTCCCGATGTCATACGCCATGGTCGTGTCCTCGCGCGCGCAACTGCCACCTGTATATAAAGACCCACGGGGGGCAACGACGGATCCCACCGCACTCCCCCCGAGGAAGAGATCTGCTTCCTCCTGGGGTTCCCCTCGAGGGTCGGCCTCGCGTCCCTTCCATCCCCCCCGCTCCCCCTCGCGAGTTCCGCTCTTCCGACCCACATTGCCCCCTCTGGGACGGAAGGCGGGACCGGAAGGACGGCCCGCCCCTGCGGGAATCGTTCCAGAGGTTCGTGCCTCCCCGCAAGGGGTAGCGTGGGTTCTCAGGATATCCCTCGGTAGATCTTGGTGAGAAGGTCGGATCGGAGGCGGTATTCTCGTCCCTTTGCTTCGCCCCGTGCCTCCAGGATCCCGGATCTCACCAATTCCGGGAAGGCCGCCCACAGCGCCGGGCCGCTCAACCTTCGGGGATTGGGAACGTCCCGGCGGTGGAACCACGCACCGGAACCTTCCAGCACCCATCGGAGGACGGAGTGGGGGGACGGGCGCCGGAACCGTTCCAGGATCGGGTTGAGATCCCCCCTCATGGGATTGCCAAACGGAGGTCCAGGGAAGTGTCCGGCTTCTGGGCCCTCCTCGATTTCGGTTGAGGTTCAGTAAAGGTATCCTGCCGTTGCTTTGTCTCCGTGCATTGAAGCGGAGAGACTCCCACCGCGCGCACTGCCCTGAGCCCAGGCACGTGGCCCTGGGGCGATCCCCCCCGGTTATCCCACCCGCTCCCAGCGCTCCAGGTTCTGGACCTTCCCCAGCGTGGACCCGCGTCGGATCTCTTCCCGGACGCGGTTCTCGTGCTCCAGGACGTCGAGCGCGCGGTTCGCGATCTCCTGGGCCCGTTCCCGGGGGATCACCACCACGCCGCTCATGTCCCCGATGAGCCAGTCCCCCGGCCGGACCCGTTGCCCGCCGCAGGTGACCTCCACCCCGATCTCCCCCAGCCCCTTGGGTTCCCCCGCGTCGGAGGAGATGTGCCGGGAGAACAGGGGAAAGCCCAGTTCCAGGATGGCGTCGATATCGCGGGCGGCTCCGTCGATGACCACGCCGGCCACCCCCTTCACGTGCGCGGACCAGCTGGCGAGCTCTCCCCAGAGCCCGGTGGGGCCCCCTCCCGCGTCCACCACGATCACGTCCCCCGGGCCGGCCCGGTCGATGGCCTCCACGGGCTTGGACCAGTCCCCGTCCATCGCCCGGACGGTGACCGCGGTCCCCACCATCTTCACGGTACTGTCCCGGAGGCGGGGGAGGATCCCATGCATGGCCCCCTTCCGCTGGAGCGCGTCGGTGACGTTGGGGGAGCTCACCTTGAGCAACGCCTCGCGGATCTCGGTCTCCCCGTACCGGTGGAAGAGCTCGGTGGAGATGCCGGTCCGGGTCCGGATCGCCTCCTGGATGGCCCGCGTGGCGTCGGCGATCTGGGGCGACTTGGTGATGGCCCCCCCCACGATGAGGACCTGGCCGCCGGCCCGGACGGCGTCCGCCACCGTCTCCGAGTTGAGGCCCCCCGCCACCGCCACGGGAATGGGGGAGGCCGCGGCCAGCTGGCGGAGCTCCTCGAACGGGTTCGCGCCCCGCATCTGCTGATCGATCCCGATGTGGAGGCAGACCAGTCCGGCGCCCAGTTCGTGGGCGCGGCGGGAGCGGGCCACTTTATCCCCCACGGCCAGGAGGTCCACCATCACCTCGGCGCCGTACTTCTCGCCCGCCCGGACCGCGTCGGCGATGGTGTCGTCGTCGCTCGCCCCCAGCACCGAAACGATGTCGGCGCCCGCCTTCGCCGCGATCTCCACCTCGAAGGCACCCGTGTCCATGACCTTCATGTCCGCCACGATCCGGCGGTCCGGGAAGGCCTTCTTGAGCTCGCGGACCGCGTCGAGGCCCTCGCTCTTGATGAGGGGCGTCCCGGCCTCCACCCAGTCGGCCCCCCCCTCCACCGCCTCCTTGGCGGCCTGCAACGCCCGGGGGAGGTTCTCGAAGTCCAGCGCCACCTGGAGCACCGGGCGGTCCAGTTTCATCGCCGCCAAGGACCCGTGGGAGGACAAAGGGTTTCCGGGAGGGTCCGGCGTCGAGCTACCACGTCCCCGAGGAGCTCCCACCCCGGGAGGGGCTTTCGGGGAACCTCGCCCACCCTCCACGACCCGCCGGGTGCCGGGCGGCCGTCCCGCACTCGACGGATCCAAGCCCGGGCAGGTTCCCGCGGCCATGGGGCAGACGTCGCATACCTGCCGAAACGTTTCGATGGGAGGATTTTCCTTGCGACCCTCCTCGGTCTTTCGGAGAGCATGAACCGGAGACAGGCCCTCGCGAGGACCTCCATGCAGACCCCCCGGGCCCAACCGCCCCCGATGGGCGAGCTCATGGTGTGCCGGTCCCGATGGTGACCCTGCGGATGGTCCTCCCGCCGTGCCGGAGCACCCTGTGACGGGATCTCCCCAGCGAGAGGGTCCCCACCCTCGGGGCTACACCACGGGGGACCCTCGGATCACCCGTCTCTCGGTGAGCGCCCTCGCCATCGGGGGATTGGCCGGCCTCATCGCCTTCGTCCTGTACCACGCCATCGGCCTCCTCACCAACGCCGCCTTCTACGGGGTCCTCTCGGCGGCCTTCGTCTCCCCCGCCGGGAACCATCTGGGCCTCTACGTGATCCTGATCCCCGCCCTGGGCGGGCTCGTGGCGGGCCTCCTCATCCGGTACGGTTCCCCGAAGATCGTGGGGCACGGGATCCCCGAGACCATGGAGGCGGTGGTCACCCGGGAAAGCCGCATCGCGCCCAAGGTGGGGATCCTCAAGGCCGTCGCCAGCGTGTTCACCATCGGCCTGGGGCAGCCCTTCGGTGTGGAGGGCCCCATCATCCAGACCGGAGGGGCGTTCGGCTCCTACGTGGGGCAGCTCCTGACCGTCACTCCCTCCGAGAGGCGGATCCTCGTGGCCACCGGTGCCGCGGCCGGGATGGCGGCCATCTTCGGGACGCCCATCTCGGCGGTGCTCCTCGTGGTGGAACTCCTCCTGTTCGAGTTCCGCGTGCGATCGCTGATCCCCATCGCCCTGGGATCCGCCGTGGGGGCGGGGATGCATTTCCTCCTCATCAGCCCCCAGCCCCTGTTCCCCACCCCATCCTATCCGGTGGGAAGCCTCGCGGCCCTCCCCCTGTTCATCCTGTTGGGCATCGCCTGCGGATTGCTCGCGGTGGGCGTGACCCGGGCCCTGTACGCGTCGGAGAGGGCGTTCCTCCGGCTGCCCATGGGGCAGCCCTGGCTGCCCGTCCTGGGCGGGCTCGCCGTGGGGATCCTGGGGTTCCTCGTGCCGGACATCCTGGGCGTGGGCTACAACGTCATCGACGATGTGCTCGTGGGCCGGCTGGCCATCACCCTCGTCCTCCTCCTCATCGGGGCGAAGCTCCTCGCGTGGCTCCTCGCCATGGGCTCCCAGACCTCCGGGGGCACCCTCGCTCCCCTCTTCCTGGTGGGGGGAGCCTTCGGATACGGGATCGGCTACGGGTTCGACCTGTTCGCCCCGGGGTCTCCCCTGCCGGAGGTCTTCGCCGTGGCGGCGATGGCGGCGGTGTTCGGGGCGGCGGCCCGGGCTCCCATGGCCTCCAGCGTCTTCGCGCTGGAGGTCACCCGGGACTTCGACGTGGTGGTCCCCATCTTCGTGACCGTCTTCGTGGCCGAGTTGCTGGCGGAGTACATGCTCCCGGAGACCATCATGACCGAGCGCTTGAAGGAACGGGGCTACGCCATCCGCCACATCTACGAGTACAATCCCCTCCGATTGCGGCGCGTCCGGGAGATCATGAGCGACCGCGTCGTCACCGTGAGCGCCGATGCGACGGTTCTGGAGCTCTATCGCCGCTTTCAGCGTCCCGGGGACCCCGCCTTCCGCCTGAAGCGCCTCCCCGTCCTCGACGGGTCGAGGGTCATGGGGATGGTGGACCGCGAGAGGATCTACCGGGAGCTGGTGGACCAGGGGCACCCCGAACGGCCCATCCGGGAGATCGCGGACCCGAACTTCGTCACCATACCGCCCGACGCCACCGCCTACGCGGCGTATTCGACCCTGGTGCTCCGGAAGGTCCCCTACCTCCTCGTGATGGATGCCCACGGGTCCCTCCTGGGGTACGTTTCCCGCACCGACCTCCTGGAGGCGACCCGCCGCAAAGCGGAGGAGGATTTCGTCCTCCAGGAGGGCTCCGGACTCGCCCGGCTCCGCGGGTGGTGGGCCCACCGGCCGTCCCGACCCCCACGGTCCTCCCCCACGCCGGCACCGAGCCCCGGATCCGAAAAGCCCACGGCCTCGGCAAGACCTGCCTCCGCGTCGCCGCCCGATGCGCCGGGGAGCTCGGGAGCCCCGGTGGCGCCGGCTCCGGCCCCTGAGGACCCCAAGGGATAGGGCCGCTTTGGCACAAAACCTACCCGTCGTACGGCTTCGGTCGCGTCGGCCCTTCGGAGTCCCTTTCGGGAGTCCACCGGGCCAGCTCCGCCGCAGAGGCTCGGGCACTCGGGGCAAGCGGTTGTCCCCAAAGGAGACGATGACCGCGCGACATGATGTTTGCCGACGCCATGCGGTCGCGGTCGAAGTCTCCGCAGTTCGCGCATCGTGCTTTTCTCCACGCAGGGTGGCTCACTTTCCCACCGCACCGGGGACACTCCTGGGAGGTCCCCTTCGGGTTCACGTACACGATACGCGCCGGGCTCCTTCGTTCGACTTCCCGTTGGAGGAGCCCGCAGGTCCAACGGGAGAGCTTTCGTCTCAGGTCTCGGCTCGGCCCATTCCCTCTCGGCATCTTCGAGAGGTCCTCGAAAGCGATATTGCGCCCGCCGGCGAGTTTCACGATTTCCGGAGCGACGTCCTTCCGCACCATGTCGGTCACGACGTTCCGCTGACGGTTTCGATGATGGCGAAGCACGCGGCGTTGCCGTTGGAGGTTCTTCGGCATTCTCCGTTGCACGGATTCGCGGAGCCGCTGGAATCGGGACTGGGCATTTGCCAGTCGGTCCAAGGGAACTCGCTCGGACATCGCATCCGAAAGCATATCCGCGTGCCGAAGGTTGAGGTCGATGCCGACGGTGGCCTCCGCCGTTCGCTTGGGTTCCTCGGGCACTTGGAACGGCAGGACGACCGACCGTTTGGTGAGCGTGACCTCTCCGAGCTTGTGAACCGACCATTCCGGCCAGCGCTTGTGTTTGTGTCTCACCGCATCGGCAAGAGGGAAGTAGAGGTACACCCCGGGCCGCACCGTGACCCGGAGTGCCCCGTCCTTGATGCGGGAGAGGCTCTGGTGGAGGGTGATGCGGAGCCGGTTCGCACGGGGTTCTCCGACCCGGACCCCGGTTCGTTTCAGGCGAAGGTAGGAGCGGGCGATTCCCATCGCCGTCGAACAGGCCGACTCGTGGTAGGACGCGGCGTATCGGTGACGCCACGACGTGCGAAACCACTCCTTGGTCCGCTTCCGAAGGGCGATGGCCGATGTGACTCGCTCCTTCAATGCGACGGCGAGCAGATGGCGTACCATCGACCGGGTGTCGGAAAGAGTCCGTTCCAGCCCGTCCGGACTTTGATGTTGGAAGGAAATAGCCCGCATGTGTCGGCAAGATGGGTAACCTACGGGGGTATTTGATGAGGTTTCGTGCCAAAGCCGGATAGGGCGGGATCTGCTGGATCTCCGGGAGTTCCGGACGAGGCGTTCCGGGTTCCCTCGGGGTGGGCGTGGATTCCGGACAGGCCCCGTTCCCTAGGGGTCCGGGTGGTGATGAGCCCGGGACAGTGGAGGAGCTTCGGGAACGGAACGATGCCGCGTCGCGCAATTTTCATGTAAGGGATGGGGTCACCGATGCCCCATGCATTCCCGGGGTACCACGGAGATTCCCCCCGACGATATCCTGATCCAGGTGACCCCCGCCCTCCCCATCTCCGACGTCTGGCAGGGGCTCGTGGAGCCGCAGCACCTGGAGAAGTGGCTCGCGCCCCGGGTCCACGTGGAGCCGGAGGAGGGGGGAGCCTTCGAACTCTTCTGGGATTCCGCCTCCCCCTCGCAGAACTCCACCGAAGGGTGCCGCATCCTGCGCTTCCGGCCGGAGGATGAGCTTGCCTTCACCTGGAAGGGACCTCCCGCGTTCGCCCGGTTGATGAATGGTCCCGGAGACCTCACGGAGGTCCAGATCCGGGTCTCCCCCTGCCCGGAAGGGATCGATGTCACGCTGGAGCATCGGGGATGGAAGGCGGGGCCCGAATGGGAAGAGGCACGGTCCTGGCACTTCCACTTCTGGGACGACGTGCTCCATCGGTTCAAGGACTACCTCATGACGGGCGAGTCCCCCGCCCCGCCCACCCGTTGAGGTCGGACCCGTCGCAGGGTTCTTCCGTGGCCTCCCTTCTCCCCCTCTGCCGGGGAAGGGTTCGTCATGGGCGCGCTCACGGTCTTCGACGGCCACGACTCCATCGGAGGAACGAAGATGCTCCTCACCGATGGAGCGACCCGGCTCCTCCTGGACTTCGGGACCAACTATCGCCGCATGGGACAGTACTACGAGGAGTTCGTGAAACCCCGGCCCTCCCGGGGCCTCGTGGACTACCTGGCATTGGGCCTTCTGCCCCCGCTCCGGGGCTTCTACCGGGAGGATCTCTTCCCCCAGCAGGATTTCCCCCACAAGGACGAGGAGTGGGACGGGGTTCCCCCCGATGCGGTCCTGGTGACCCATGGCCACCTGGACCACGCGGGCGCGGTCGGGTTCCTGCGGCCGGAACTCCCGGTGGTGATGACGCCCATGACCCTGGCCCTCCTGCGCTCGTGGCAGGAGACGGCAACGGGAGGGCCGGAGACCGAGGTCACCTATCTCACCCGTCGCGAGGCCAAGGACCCGCGCCTGCTCAAGAGTTCCGAGAACCGGGAGACCCGCGTCATCTGGTCCTTGGGGGACGCCCCGGATCCGTTTGTGGAGCGCCTGCGGGAAAGTCCCTACGCCAACCCGAAGAGAGGTTCCTTCGAACCCAGGGACCCGTGTCCCGCCCCCCTCCGCGTGGGCTCCATCGGGCTCGATGCGCGTCCCGTGGACCATTCGGTGTACGGGGGCGTCGCCTACATCCTCGACCTGGACGGAAGCCGCGTGGCCTACAGCGGGGACCTTCGGTTCCACGGGGAGCACGGGAGCGATACCGAGGCTTTGATGCGCCGACTGGAGGATCGGAACCCCGACGTGCTCGTCGTGGAGGGCACGCGTCTCGGATCCTCCCCGGAGGAGCCACTCGGACCCTCCCCCAGCGAGGCCACGGTGAAGGGGAGGTCTCTGTCCAAGGTCCGAGAGTACGAGGGACGCCTCGTGGTGGCGGATTTCGGGCCCCGCAACGTGGAGAGGTTGAAGACGTTCCGGGAGGTCGCACAGGAGACGGGGCGCCAACTGGTCCTCGTCCCCAAGGACGCCCACATCCTGGACCTCCTGAGCCGGGTGGACCCCGCCATCCCCCACGACATGGATCCCGGAGGGATGCGGATCCTCCGGGAACCCACCCTCCAATCGCGGGCTCCCCTCCAGCGCATCGAGGAACGGTACTCCGATGCCTTCCTGGACCCGGAGGACATCGCGGCGACTCCCGGGAACTGGATCCTCTGCTTCAGCTTCTTCGACGCCAATGACCTCGTGGATCTCCGGAAGGCGACACCGGGGGGGCTCTGGCTCTACTCCTCCAGCGAGGCCCACGGCGAGGAGCAGGAGTTCGATTTCGTCCGCCTGCAAGCATGGACCCAGTGGGCTCGCATGAAGGTGGTGGGGTTCCGGCTGGAGCGGGACCGGGAGGGTACGTTGCGACCCCGCTTCGACCATCCCGAGGATCGGGGCTACCACGCCTCCGGTCATGCGCCCGAGAGGGACCTCGTGGAACTCGTTCGGAGGGCGAACCCCCACCGGTTGATCCCCATCCACACGGAGACCCCCCGCGCGTACGACCGCCTGCTCCAGGGGACCCGCATCCAAGTGGTGCATCCGGTGCCCGGGGTGCCCATCTCGCTCTGACCGGAGGAGCGCCGAGGGGAACTCCCGCGCACGGGAGTGGGGGAGAGGGCTCCCGGGTCTTCCCGCGCTCCCTCCGCGCTCCCGGTGTTCCCGATGTGCCCGGGCGCCCTTCCTTGCGGGGCGCCGCGCAGGTGCCCCGGATGCGAAAGCCCGAAAGCGGGGGGCTCCCTCGCCATTCCATGGCCCCCGACCTGAGGATCGGATGCTGCTCGTGGACCGCGGATTCCTGGTGGGGCCGGGTCTATCCCGAGAAATTACCGGAGCGGGATCGGCTCTCCTGGTACGCCTCACTCTACGACACCGTGGAGGTGGACTCCACCTACTACCGGGATCCGGGGAGCCTTCTCTTCCGGCGGTGGGCGTCGGCGACGCCGGACCGGTTCGTCTTTGCCCTGAAGTTCCCCCGGGATCTTCTGGACCCGCGCGCACCCGTGGACCGGGACAAGGTGCATGGATTCCTCTCCCACATCCGGGAGCTGGGACCCAAACTCGGACCGGTGCTCCTGCAGTTCCCCCCCTGGGTGCGGCCCGGGCGCGCCACCCGTTTCCTCGAGGAACTCCTGGGGGAGCTGGAACGCGGCGTCCGCTACGCGGTGGAGCTCCGGGAGAAGGGGTGGTTCCAGGGAGAGGTGTTCCAGAGGCTCACGCGGACCCTCGGCGACCGGCGGATCTCCCTCGCCTGGTCCTCTCTCACCTACGTGGAGATCCCGCCCGAGATCACCGGAGATTTCGTCTACCTGCGCTTCATCGGGGATCACGAGACGATCCCCGCGCAACGTCACGGGGAGGTCCGGGTGGATCGGACGCCGGAGCTCCGTACCTGGTCGGAGCGGTTGCGGGAAAGCATCCAGGAGCGGAGCCTGGGAGTGTTCGTCTACTTCAACAACCATTTCGAGGGGTTCGCTCCGGCGTCGGTGAACCGGTTCCGGGCCGGGATGGGCCTTCCCCCCGTGGAATACGCCCCGGGCTCTCCCGTGGAGGGGGCACCCCCATCCGACCCGAGAGGTGCCTACGACTGGAGATCTCTGGATGAGCCCCCGTGAGACCCCCCGCCGCCTCTGTGGTTTTAGCCCCCGGTCCCTCCCATCCTCCCTTTGGATGGACCGCTCAGGGACCTGGATCGGGTCCTTGCGACGGGCCATCCCGCCGGTGCAGGATGAGGGTGAGGTCCCCCGGAGGGCGCCCCGCGAACGCGGGGAACCCGCGTCCCTTGAGGAGGATCCGGCTCCCCTCCTCCGCCCCCTCGGGGATCGTGACCCAGATCGTCTCGTCGGGCAGCGCCACCGGGACCCGTCCCCCGGCGAGGAGGGTCTGGGCCGGCACATCCACCGGTACCGTGAGGTCCTGTCCGTCGCGTTGCCAGGGTCCGGGGCGCAGATGCACCACCAGGTACAGGTCCCCCCGGCCTCCCCGAAGGAGGGGGCGTCCCTGCCCCCGCACCTTGAGCCGCATCCCCTCGTCGACCCCCGGGGGCACCTTCACCTCGATGCTGGTCTCTCCCAGCACCATTCCCAGACCCCGGCAGGTGGGGCAGGGGCCCTCGTGGGAACGGTCGATGCGGCCCCCGCGCCCTCCGCAGGACGGACAGACCGATCGCACCTCCGTCCGGTAGAGGCTCTGCGCCTCCTCGAACCCGGACCCATGGCAGCGGGGGCAGGTCACCGGGACGCCTTCGGGCCGGTGCCCGAGCCCGCCACAATCCAGGCAGACCATGGCGTGGGGGACGGAGAACCGGAGCGTGGTCCCCCGGTAGGCGTCCCGGAGGCCGAGGGTGACCCGGGCCTCCACGTCGGCCCGGGTGGAGACCGCCCAGGAGAACCGGGCGTCGTACGTCCTCCTCTGGGCCGGATCGGCGAGGACGTGGTACGCCTCATTGAGGCGCCGGAACATCTCCGACGCCCGGGGATCGTGCGGGTTCCGGTCCGGATGCCAGCGCTGCGCGAGCCTCCGGTAGGCCCGATGGATGGTCTCGGGGTCCGCCCCCCGGGGAATCCCCAGCACCTCGTAGTAGTCGCTCGCGAGGGCCATCCCTTCTCTCCCGTCCCGCTGGTTCTCGGTCTCGTTTCTTAAACGACGCGGTCCACGGGAACGATGGGACGGTCATACGGCACGCCCTGCACCGCCCGGCGGGCAGGCATCGTTCACCGTCCCGCCCGGTGGAATCGACTCACTTGGTCCTTCCCTTCTCCCGTCTCCAACCAACACGCATCTGCGGGAACGAATTCCGTACGCCAGCGACCTTCCGGGATCTTGGACGCCCAAGGGCCCCGAACCTCGCTGCGAACCGGTTCCATCCCGTGGGCAGATCGCCGACGACCCGTGGAGCCCGCACTGTGGGGGACCCCGCTTCCTGCGCCGCCCCTCCCTCTGCCCCCTCCGTGGTCGCCAACGCCTCGGAAGGTGTCCGCCGCAGTCGGCTCTCGCCCGAGTCGGCCGCGGACGGCTGCACCCGTCGGGGAGCGGGAGCTGGACCGGGGGATCGGTCGTCCCGTCTCCGCCACTGGATTCCCGACCGGGGATCCCTCGAGGCCCTTTCCGGTCAGTTCCTGACCGCTCGACCTCGTCGCCCGGACCTGGACGGACGTGCGTCGGCCTTCCGGATCCCCCCGGAGCAGTGGGAGGCTGACCTCGCAGACGACCCCGGACTCCGTCCTGGGAGTCGCCCACTCCGTCTCGAGCCCTTCCCGACCCTGGAAGGCTCCCCCCTCCGCCGTCCCGAAGATTCCCGGGACGCGTGGTGAGGTCGGTCCCAGGGGTCCCGTGGGAGTTCCCCTCCGCCCACGGAAGGGGGTCTCCCTCAAGGCCCTCTATGAGCGCAGTGGAAAATCTGGCGGGCGAACGCACCCGCCCGGAACCCGTTCGAGCCACCCTCCGAGAGAACCACCCCGCCCAGGGTCCGGAGGGACCGCACCTCCCTGCGGGTACCCTCTGGTTCGGATCCGTCCGGGTCCCCCTGACCCTCAGCGTACGGCCCCTGGCGCATCGGATCCGGACCCCCGCGGGGCTCCACGTCTGGCGCCTGCGTCTCCCGGATCCCTCCGGTCGGCCCCAATGGCGCGACCTCCCGGCTCCCGTCCTCCTCGCATGGGCCGAGGCCTCGCACCTGCTCCCCTTGGCCACGGCGATCCGGGAGATCGAGGAGCGCGTCGCGGGGGCAAATGGAGGGAGGGAATGACGGTCTCCTCCCCTCCTCACCTCCCGGAGTGGCCCGCCAGTTCCTGGCGCCTTCCGGGTACCCCCCTGCTCATCACCTGGACCCGAGGGGAAGGCCTCCTCCTCTGGATCCAGGGGAGAGATCCCATCTTGAGACGGTTCACTCTGGCGGAGCCCTCTCCCCATTGGGAGGTCCCGTGACCTCCGGTTCCTGGTGGTCGCTGAGCCACCCGGGGGTTCCCCGGCCCATCCCCGCCCTCGTCCGCGCCTGGCTCTCCCATTTGCTCCGATTCCCCGGAGAACCGCTCGTCCTCGAGCTGGGTACCGGTACAGAGCGGGAGGTGTTCCAGATGCGTTCCCCATTCCCTCCCCTGGCGGGGATCCAGGACGCCTGGGCCCGGGAATGTCTGCGGGCCGTCCCGGTCGCACCCCCGGAAGCACTACCCTCTCCATGGGACGGAGTGGGTGAGGCCGGTTGCGTGGTGTGGAGCCCACCCGGGAGCGGCGGTGAAGTTTCGGGATATCCGCCCCGGCCCCCCATCCGGAGCATCTGGGACACGCAGGGATCGGAATCTCCCCCGGACATCCCCCGCGTCCCGCCCCCCTGGGCCGTGCAGGCCCTCTTCGTCTGGGATGTCCCCCGGGGGGACCGCCCTCCTCGTCTCTTCGGACACATCCGGTGGATGAGCGGCCCCCGAGGCACCTCCGGGAGCGGGCGACTGGCACACCATTGGGCCATCCTCACCGGGGGTCGCCCCCTGGTGCTGAGGACCACCGGGGGATTACCCCCCGGATGGAAGGAAGAATGGACCCAGCGGAGCGTCTTCCGGTTCCACAGCGGGCGGAACCCATGCCCGCCTGCGGAACTCCTGGCGCGTCCCTGGTTCGTTCCCGGAGAGGGCTCCGGAGCCCTCCGCCTTCCCCGGACCGGCTCCATCCTTCCCGTCGGGGACTCCCGCGCCCGGGCCCACCTGGGCGCCCGCTGGAACGGGGATCCCGGAGGTTCGTTCCCGTGGTCCCAGTTCCTCCGTCACGCGGCGGTCCTGGGATCCTCCGGGAGCGGGAAGACGCAATTCCTGATCCACCTGGCCACCACCGCCATCCTCGCCGGCATTCCCGTGGTCCTGTGGGACCTCCATGGGGACCTGGGACCGGGAGTCGTGAGCCGGCTCCCTCCTCCCCGCCGGATGGGTCTGGTGCTCCTCGACGGGACCCGGGGACTGGAGGATGGGCTCGTGGGCATCGATGTCCTGGGATCCGGCGGGGGGTCCTCCCGAGGGACCCCACGACCCAGCGAGGAGTGGATCGAGCTTCTCACTTCGGAGGTTCTCGAGGCCCTGCGCCCGCTCCCCGGGCGGGGGGAAGAGTACTGGGGACCGCGACTGGAACGCATCCTCGACGGGGCCATCCGGTCCGTTGTGGGAGCGGGAGGGGATCTCGCGGAGGTGGCAGACCTCCTGTTCCGGCCCGCGTCCTCCACGGCGCCCCTCCTCGCATCGGTCCGGGAGCCCAATCTCCGGGAGTTCCTCGAAGGTCTCCCGGCACTCGCACGGCGTCAGCCGGAGTTCCTCTCCTCGGCGCAGAACCGGCTCGCCCGGGCCGCCCTCTCCCCGCGGTTCCGACGCGTGGTGGCTCCGGGGGACGGCGGCATCGACCCCGCGGACCTTCTCCGCATGGGCCGGAGCCTCATCATCCACCTTCCCCGGGAGTTTTGGGGGGCGGCGGCGGGCCGGTCCCTGGCCAACCTTCTCCTGATGCGCGTCTTCCTGAGCCTCCTGCGAAGGGGCCCCACCTCCCGGGGAGCGGAGGTCCGGGCCCTCCTCGTCCTCGATGAGGCGCAATCCTACGCCCCGTCCCTCCTGCGGACCCTGGTGGAAGAGGGCCGGAAGTTCGGGGTGGGGGTGGTGATGGCCACGCAATCGCTCTCCCACCTCGAAGAAGGGCTGGGGCGGGGGACCCTCGCCAATGTCCAGACGCTCTTTGTCCTGCGGACACCCGCCGAGGAGGCCCCCCGCCTCTCCACCCTCCTGGGTCTCGTGGCGCGGGGGGGTCCGATACCCCCCATGAGAATGGAGGAGGACCTCACCATCCTCCCCACCCACATGGCATGGGTGCGAGGAGAAGGGATGACCCAGCCCCAGCTGTGGATGTTCCCTCCACCGGAACCCGTCTCCTCGGTGTCATGGCAGGAGCTCTCGGATCGCTCCGCCCAGGAGTTCTGTCCCTCCCGCGGCGAAGGCACCGCCTCACCCGAATCTCTCCTCCTAAAGATCGCCGCATCCGGGGGGAACCCCCATGGAAGGGAGCTCCCGGGTGCCGAGGGGGCGCTCCGGCGCGGTTGGATCCACCGGACGCAAACCGGCTCCTGGGACCTCACCGAGGCGGGGTGGGCCCGGCTGGGCCTCTCTCCGGACTCGGGGGCTCCCCGGGAATCCGAGGAGCACCGGCAACTGGTGGCGATCGCATTCCGGATCTTCGCCCGTCACGCCTTGCGGCTCATCCTGCCGCGGCAGGGGGGTTTCGAACGGACCCAGCCCGATGCCTGGATCCCCCTGCCCCCCACCCCGGAGGGAGGAGGTGATCCGTCCAGCGGTTCCGCGGGAGAGGGTCTCCGGTGGCTCCTCCGGTTGGGGCACGGGCGACCCATCTTCGTGGAGGCCGAGGTGTCCAGCCTCCGGGATCCCCGGCGGCTCGCCCGGACCTGGCAGAAGGCCCAGCGCGCCGGTGCGCACCTCCTCCTCCTCACGGGGACCTCCGCGGGAGGGAAGCGGCTCCGCCGCTTCCTGCGGACCATGGGGGCCACCCCCCGGGATGCCACGGTATGGGTCCTGCGTCCCAGGAGGGAGGTCCCCTTCCTCGCCTCCCGGGAAGGATCACCCCCTGCCGAGGAAAGAGGGGTTGCCTCCGGGAATTGAAATGCGAGGAAGCGCTGAGTGTAAGGGATCCCTCGGGCACCATGCGCCTCTTCATCGCGACCCCGGTCCCCGATTTCGTGGTCCCGGGCCTGCCCGCGGACACCGGAGCGCCCCGGCACCTCACCCTGAAGTTCCTGGGGGAGGTCCCTCCCGACCGGGTGGGGGACATTGGCCGGGCCCTGGAGCGGGCCCTCCAGGGGGCCTTCGCATTCCCCGTCACCTACGCGGGCCTGGGAGCCTTCCCCTCCTCCCGCCGACCCCGGGTCGTCTGGGTGGCCATTTCTCAGGGCGCCGAAGAGATCCAGCAGCTCGCGCGCCGCGTGGAGGACGCGCTCGCCGGGCTGGGATTCCCCCGGGAGGATCGGCCATTCCATCCCCACGTGACGGTGCGCCGTGTCCGGGGCCCTCGGGACGAACGCTGGGCGATGGACCTCCTCTCGCGCCATGGCCAGACCACCTTCGCCTCGGCTCCGGTGGGTTCGGTGCTCCTCATGGAGAGCCATCTCCATCCTTCGGGCGCCCGGCACGAGATGCTCTTCCGCGTTCAACTCCCGCCACCGCCCCATTGAACGGGCCCCCGGTCCAGTGGACCCGACCCCCGTGGTCCCCCCGTGGCATGGAGCGGCCGGCATATCCCGGATCGCCAGGAGGGTCGGAAGCGGTCTATCCCAGCTGGAGCCCTTCCCGGACCGGCGGAGGGCCGCCGGTCTGGAAGCGGTCCGGAGAGAATACCCCGGGCGCGAGGTCCGTGGGCTCCCCCAGGGCGATCTGCGCCACGCGGCGCCCCGCCGCCGGAGCCAGCATGAACCCGTGCCCCCCGAACCCGTTGGCCTGGATGAAGCCGGCGAGGCGCGGGTCTTCCCCCATCACCGGGAGGCCGTCCGGGGTGTCGTCGTAGAACCCCGCCCAGGCGCGCAGCACGCGCACCGACGTGAGGGCGGGGAGGTAGCGCACCAGCTCCCGCGCCATCTCCCCCAGGAAGCGGGAGCTCGAGGGCATCCCGTGATCCCCTCCCGCGGGCTCGGAGAGGGTGAGCCCCCCGATGATCTCCCCCCGCATGGACTGGGAGAAGTAGAGCCCCCGGCGCAGGGTCACCACCATGGGATCCAGGAACGGCTTGAGGGGTTCGGTGGCCAGGATCTCGTGCCGGCTGGGTTGGTTCACCACCGTGAGCCCCGCCCGGAGGCTCACCTCGCGGGACCATCCCCCCGCCGCATTCACCACGGTGGGGACGTCCACGCGACCCTGCGGCAGGCGGACGCCCGCCACGTGCCCGCCCGAGCGAAGGATCTCCTGGGCCTCGGTCCCCAGGAGGATCTCCACCCCCCTCCGACGGAGGTCCTGGTAGAGCCCCCAGAGGACCGGGAACGGGAAGATGACCCCGTCGGAGCGTAGGTAGTTCCCGCCCCGGATCCCTTCCCGGGACAGGGCCGGCACCAGCCGGCCCAGCTCCCGGGGCTCCAGCCATTCCACCGGGAGACCTTCCCGGCGGAGCACGGAGCGGGTCCTCCCCAGGATCGCCTCCTCGTTCTCGTCGAGCGCGAGGAAGAGGTACCCCCCCTGGCGGAACCAGGGGTTGTACCCGAACTCCCTGGGAAACCTGCGGTAGGAGGCCACGGACTCCTGCGCCAGGCGGATCGTGGGGACCGTCTCCCACTGCTGCCGCACTCCGCCCCCGTTCCGCCCCGAAGCCCCCGCGGAGAGGTACCCCTTCTCCAGGATCAGGATGCGCCCCGGGTCCATCCGCTGGGAAAGGTAGTGCGCGGTGTAAAGGCCCAGCACACCGGCACCCACGATGATGACTTCGTATTCCCGCCGCCGGGGGACCGGAGGGGCCATGGGATCAGCCTCCTCCGGGGGGGCCCGATGGTGCGGGGGGGATCTGGGCCAGATCCCCCAAGGGAGTGGGCCACACCGGTGGCCTCTGGGTGATGAAGCCCAGCTCCGCGGGGGGGCGACCCTCGAAGAGGGAGAGGAGGAGGAGCGCCTCCGGCAGGCAGTAGCGGCCCTGGCAGAGACCGGTCCCGGTCCCCGTCACCCGCTTCACCACCTCCATCCCCGAGAACCCCTCGTGGACCGCCTCGTCGAGCTCCTCCATGACCACGTCCTCGCAGGGGCAGACCATCCTCTTCCCGAGGAGAGGGAGCGCGAGGCTCTCGAGGTAATACTGGCGCCAGTCCACCTCCTCGTCCTCCCCTTCGTCCGGGACGGGAACCTCTCCGGAGGATGTCGGAAGGTCCTCGTCCCACACCGGAACGTCCTCCGTCCCCGGGATGGCCCGGACCATCCGTTGGATGCCTTCCTGGATCCGGATCGGGCTCACCTCGCCGGCCACGCGGCCCACCACAAAGAGGCCCGGCACCGAGGTGGTCTGGTCGGGGCCGACCTCCGGCAGGTAGAAGGAGCCGCGGGAATCCCACCGCATCTTTGCCCCCGCCTGGAAGAGGAGCGGGACGTTGGGGAGCCTCCGGTGACTCAGGATGATCGCGTCCACGTCGAGGTGCGTCCCCACGTCCCGGGTGCGGTCCCGCAGGATCGCCCGGCGCACCCTCCGGCGCCCTCGGGCCGCCACCAGGAGCTGGAACGGCCAGAGCGACACGCCCAGGTCGCTCGCGGCCCGGGTGAGGGCGGGGGAGATCTTTCCGGGGGCGGCCACCGCGTGCACCCGGGAACCCCAGCGCTCCAGGAGCTCGCGGCTCCGTTCCCCTCCCCCGAAGAGGAGCGCACGACGGAAGGGGGGGGTCCCCTCCGGAGCCACTGACGCCAGAGCGCCGTCCCCGGTCATGATGCCGGGCCGATCGTTCTGTCCGAAGACGAGAGAGCCGTCGTACCCCCCCACCGCGAGGATCACGCCACGGGCCCGGAGGATGGATGTCCCTCCCGAGGCCCACGTCACCAGGGCGGAGAAGGTCCCGTCGGCTCCCGGGGGAGGGAGGTGGATCACCTCTCCCTCCCGGGCTCCCTTACCCTCCGGAACGGGGGGATCCCCCGGTCGCCGGCGCCCCACCCAGATGACCTTTCGAGGGGGGACATCGCCCCGGGACAGCGCGTCCATCACGCCCTGCCCCACGGGGCCGGCCCCCACGAGGAGGAGGTCGAAGATTTCCGCGAGGTCCGGGGGGGACTCCCGAAGATGGGGCGGGGCCGGAACCCGATCCGGCAGCCGGCCGTATCCCGCGAGGCGGCGGATCACCGAGTGGTAGAGCGGGCGGAGGAACCCGGGCCGGCGGAACCCGTGGAGGGTGTCCACGTGGCCGGGGAAGAGCGTATCCAGGAGGGCGAAGAGGTCCCAGCGCACCGAGGGCCATGCATTCTCCCGGGACACCACGTCCCCCTCGGTGGGGACGTACCGGCAGGCTCGGACATTGGGCACCCCGTTCACCCGGACGAGGCAGCCGGTACACTGGCCCAGCCCGCAGAGCGCTCCCCGGGGCCGATGATACCTCACGGAACGGGTGAGGAGGGGGGCCCGTTCCTGGCGGGACATGGCCTGGAGGAGCGTGTCCCCCGGGAGGGCCGACGTCGGGGAGCCATCCAGGCGGAAGCGCACCGGGGGAGGCAGCTTCGAGCGGGCCATGACGTCGTTCTCCCTCTTCCCGGGAAGCCCATATGCGTTGCGCCTCCGTCCCCGGGGAACGCGCGAGGCGGGCCTCCCGGGGGGTCGCGGAGGGCCGTCGCCCCGGTTTCCCGTCCACCCGAAGGCTCATGAGCCAGGGAGGACCGGTTCTCGGGAGATGTCCGTGATCCCCTGTCCCTGGACCCGGAGGAAGGGGGAAAGGGACCGTCCCCGGGCGTTCGCGGCGATGCGATGGATCCTCCTGTTTGTCGTCGTGGGGACCTTCCTGATGCCTTCGGCGGGGGCCCTCTACGCGCACGGGTCCGCGCCACCGCGAGCCGTGTTCGCCTCGGGGGCGGTACATCCGGTGTCTTCCCCTCCCGCTCCGTTCGTCACGGTGGGCCCGGATGGCCCGGGGGCCGTCCTGGTCCAGTGGAGCCCGTTCACGGGGCCGGGGTTCGGGGTGTACCAGGTCTCCATGGGCGTGGATGGAGCTCCGATCCACGTCATCGCCAACATCACCAACGCGTCGGAAACCTCCTGGGCGGTGGAGAACCTCTCCCTGGATTCCCACCTTTCCCTCGCCGTGACGGTGATCGCCGCGGCCGGATCCAACACGTCGGCCCCCGTCCCGTACACGGTCCCGTTGGTACCTCCCCTCCTCACGGTGACACCGGACCCCGCGCTCCCCGGCCAGGCCTGGTTGAACTGGACGCTTCCCCCGGTGGACCACTTCGAGGAGTTCCTCCTGCGGGTCCTCGCACCGGGAGGCGGGTATCCCGTGTCGTACGTCCTCTCCACCAACGGGAGCATCCGAAGCGCATTGAGCCCGGTGGTGACGGACCTGGCCACCGTGGAGTTCGCGGTGGAGGTCCAGCTCATGTCGGGCGGGAACGCCACCAGCCCGTGGGTTCCCTTCACTCCTTCCTGGGAGCCGCCGGATCTCCAGGTGAGCGGGAGCGGGACCAACGTGACCCTCTCCTGGAGCCCCATCGTGCTCCCCGACCTTTCCTCGGTGGTGGCTTGCTGGACCTACCTGGGAGGGAACACGCCCCATTGCACCGGACCCCTCCCGCTCAACAGGTCCTCCGCGGTCCTCATCCTCCCCTCCGTCGGGACCTACTCCTTCCAGGTGGTGGCGCACGGGGCCAATGGGTTCGTCCTCGCTTCCCCTCCCGTGCTGCGCACCCTCACAGCGTCCCCGGCGTCCCCCGCGGTCCCCTGGTACCAATTCGTGGTGGGTCCGGCACCGGTCTGGCTCTGGCTGACGCTCCTCACCCTGGCCGCCCTCCTCGTCCTCATGGCGGGGCTTTACGTCCGGGAGCGCTCCTCGGACCCCCGCCGCCAGGGGATGCCAGTTCCCTGGGACCCCGCTCCTCCCTCGGCAAGTCCGGAGGGCAAGGCGCATCCGCACCCGGAGAAGGGCGGGCGCGGGCGGAAGGGACCCTCCGCCGGCTCGCGGTGGCTCCGCCGCCGGACGAAGCCGGGTCCTGAGGAGGAGACCTCGGCGGTCGCCTCCCACCGGAAGGGGGAGAACCGCTCCGTCCCTCCCGGTCGTGGGGCGCCAGCGCCCTGGGAGAGCGAGGAGGAGGAGGACCTCCCACGGTTGCACCGCATCCCTCTGAGATCCCTGGAGGGGAAGGAAGACGAGGATCCCGATGCCCCCCATCCGCTTCCACGGAGCGTGACGGGGCCCCCCCACCGGGGGGATCCGGAACGGAGCGGCCTTCTCCACCCCAACGGAACCCGGCGGGACGCGCCAGGGGGCGAAGAGGCATCGGCTCCGGAGGAGGACGAGGAGGAGCCTCACCGGCGCCCTCGCAGGGAGGACGCCCCCCCGGACGAGGAGGATCCCACCCTTTGATCGCCTGCCCGAGCTTACATTCGCCCCGGGGAGTCCAGTGGGCGATCCGCCCGGGGAAGGGCACCGTCAGCCAGTGAGGAGCACACTTCGGGAACTCCCTCGCGGCGCCCGACCCGTTGGGTGGGAGACGCTTTCCCCCCCGCCGGAGCGCCCCCTACATTGTTGCCCCGGGTGGCTATATAGGTGGCCCCATGAATATGGGGTCCTATGCGGACGCAGGGGGGCTTCGAGGGTCGGAGGATCCAGCGCACAGGCGGCAGCACGTTCATCGTCTCGCTGCCCAAGACGTGGGCCACGTCGCGAGGGCTCCGGGCCGGCGACCTCCTCCTGTTCTCCCCCGGGGCGGATGGATCTCTCACCATCTACACGGAGGAGACGCCCCGATCCGAGCGGCATCGGCGCGTGGTGACCGTCACCAACTCCCTCCCCAAGGACCACCTCTTCCGGCAGCTCGTGGCGGAGTACATCGCCGGGGGTCCCCTCCTCGAGATCCGGACCAACGGGCGCATGAGCGCCCGGACGCGGGAGGTGATCCGGGAGTTCGCCCAGCGCGTCATCGGGCCCGAGATCCTGGAGGAATCGGGGGACGCCGTGATCCTCCAGGACGTGGTGGGCGCCAATCCACTCCCGCTCACCTCGGTGGTCCGGCGCATGCATCACATGGTGGAGACCATGCAGACCGATGCCATGGCGGCCTTCCTGCACCAGGACATGGCCATCGCCGAGGACGTGCGGGAGAGGGACTGGGAGGTGGACCGGCTCCACTGGTTCGTCCAGAAGCAGGTGACCACCGCGCTCCGGGACCAGCGCGCCCTCACCGCGCTGGGGCTCACCTTCCCGGAGTGCGCCACCTTCCTCCTGGCCTCCCGCGTCCTGGAGCGGATCGCGGACCACGCGGTGCGCATCGCCGAGGTGACCGAGCTCACCAAGGGGTCCAAGCTCCCGCCGGATTCCCTCGCGGAGTTCTCGCGCCTCTCCGCGAGCGCCCTCGAGGGCCTCCGGGCGGCGGTGGACACCCTCTACTCGGGGGATACCCAGCGGGCCAACGAGGTCCTCGACGCCATGGAGCGTCTCGTGGCCCAGCGCCGGAAGCTCCTCGACGAGTTCCTTGCCCGCCCCGGTCGCGTCGCCGTGGCCCTCGCGTACGTCCTGGAGAGCCTCGAACGGACGGGGCTCTACGCCAGCGACCTCGCGGAGATCGCCATCAACCACTCGGTGAGCACGCAGGCCATGGCGGCCACTGCGCCGCCCGCCCGGGCGGAGCCACCCGCGCCCACCTCCTGAGGCGTCCGCCCGGGGTCGGCCCAAATGCATATCAGACCCGTGGTGCCCTCGGGGGGCGCAGGAAGGGGGAATGGAGCCCACCAAGGAACCTTCCCGGACGGAGCGCATCCGGCGCTGGCTCGCGTTCCCCTTTGATGACGCGCCGTCGATCTCGTCGGATGCCCGGTGGGTTCTCTTCCTCTCCAACCGGGACGGGATCCCGCGGGCCTACGGGGTGCGCCCCGGTTCCCCGCGGGTGATCCCCCTGGTCGGTACGCTCCAGCGGACCGGCGCGGTCCAGGCCGCCCCCGAGGGGACCCGTGCCCTCCTCGCGCTGGACCGGGGTGGGGACGAAAACTGGACCTTCCACCTCGTGGACCTCGCCCGGGAGGGCTCCCCGGGGGATGGGGATCCCCCGCCCCTTCCCGGTGTGCCCCGCACGAAGAACCTCCCCGGTCGATGGAGGGACGGAACACGCTACGCCTTCTCCTCGACGATGCGGGATCCGCGGTACTTCGACGTCGTGGAGCTCGACGTGGACCGGAGGGACCCTCCGCGGACTCTCTTCGCCAACGACGGATGGAACCAGGTGGTCGATGCCGATGCGGATTCCGTCCTGGTACTGGCTTCCCGGAGCAACCTGGACCAGGACCTTTACCTCATCCAGGGGGAACGGATCCTCCATCTCAACCCCCACGACGAAGAGGAGGGCGTGAACGATGCCGCCCTGCGCCGGGGGGAGGTGTACGCCGCGGCGAACCCCCATCGGGAGTTCCAGGCCCTCGTCCGGTACCGGCCGGGACGGGCCGGCCCCGAGATCCTCCGCGCCTATCCGGGGGACGTGGAGATGGTCCGGGCCGATCCCAAGGAGGGGCGTCTCGCGGTGGTGGTGAACCGGGACGGCTGGAGCGAGACCCATCTCGTGGATCCCGACACCGGGGAGGACCGGACCTTCACCTCGGGCCCCCGGGGCGTGGTGACCGAACTTCAATGGTTCCCGGACGGGAGCTCCTTCGCGTTCGCCATCTCCTCGGCCACCGACGGGCACGAGATCTACCTGCGTTCTGTGGAGTCCGGGAAGGAGCGCCGGCTCATGGGAACGTCCCGGGAGCCTCCCTCCCGCATCCTCCCTCCCAAGCGCGGCGAGATGAAGGCCTCCGACGGGACCACGATCCCGTGGTGGGAGTACCGGCCCGTGGGGCGGCCCATGCGCGGGACCCTGGTGGAGCTCCACGGGGGGCCCGAGTCGCAGGCCCGTCCGGCCTTCGACCGCCTCCGATCCATTCTCCTCGAGGAAGGCTTTCGGATCATCGAGCCCAATGTCCGAGGGAGCCGGGGGTACGGGAAGACCTATCTGCACCTCGACGACGGGGCGCTCCGCCCCGGGGCGGCCCGCGACGTGCGGGAGGTGGTGGAAGCGATCCGCCGCCGGGACAAGGGAACCGGGGGGCCCTGGGGCGTCTACGGGGCGAGCTACGGCGGGTACCTCACCCTCGCCAGCATCACCCGGGACCCCGAGCTCTTCCAGGCCGCGGTGGACGTGGTGGGCATCGCGGACCTGGTGACCTTCCTGGAGAACACGAGCCCCTGGCGCCGTCACATCCGGGAGGTGGAGTACGGGAGCCTCGCCACCGATCGGGAGATGCTCCGGGAGATCTCGCCGCTCACCCACGCCCGCCGCATCCGGAGCCCCCTCCTCGTCCTCCACGGGCGCAACGACCCTCGGGTCCCCGTCTCCGAGGCGGAAGCGCTCGCCCGGGTCCTCCAGGAGCAGGGAATACCGGTGGAGCTCGTCATCTACGAAGATGAGGGGCATGGGATCGTGCGTCGGAAGAACCAGGAGGACGCGTTCCAGCGCCTCGTGGAGTTCTTCGACCGCCATCTCCCCTCCGCCTGAACTCGCCCCGGGGTCCGTCTCCCGGGACGAGGGCAGGATCGGGGGGATGGGAGTCCCGGGTGCGGGGTTTCCTAGGGGGGACCCTGGGAGGGGACCTCTTGCTCCTGGGACAAGCAGGACGGGCACCGGCCCACCAGGCTCACCGAGACCCCCGAGACCGTCCATCCATCGGTCCGTAGCGAGGGGAGTTCGGTGAGGTCCTTCTCCCACTCCGACGTGAGGGGGGCCCTTCCCAGGCGCCCGCACCGCTGGCAGATCAGGTGGACCGTGGGAGGCTCTCCCAGGTCCGCCCCCAACTGGAACGAGCGGCCCGAAGGGTGGGGGATCTGCACGATGGCACCGGCCTCGAGGAGGTGGCCCAGCGCCCGGGCCACGACGGATCCGGGGAGGTTCGCCCCGGGGAAGGATGGGGCGATCCCCGCCGCGATCTCCGCCGCGGTCCGGCGCCCGTGGCACTCCTTGAGGTATCGCAGGATCGCGGGCGGGACCCGGGCCGGGTCCACAGGGGTGCGCGCAGGACGCGGGGATGCGGGGCGCTTCCGGACGGCGGGGGTGGCCCGCCGGCGTCCCCGCTGCGTCATCCCCGGTCCGTACCGGGGGACGGGTATTTGAGGCGGGAGGGTCCGACAGGGGGACCCGGAAGAGCGGCCAGGGCGGAGAGGAGCGTGTGGGTGGCGGTCCGGACCGAGGTCCCCGTGGGATCGAGGGTCGGATTCACCTCCGTGACGTCCAGGGCCACCACCCGTCCCGTTCGGAGCCACCCCGTGAGGAGGGCAATCACCTCGGGGAAGCTCAGGCCCCCCGGTTCCGCGATGGGGATCCCGGGCACCCATGGGTTGGCGAAGACGGACATGTCCACCGAGACGTAGAGGGGCCGGTCGCGAAGGCGGCCGGACCGGCGACGAGGGGAGCCCTTTCCCTCTCGATGGATGGACTCCGCGGGAACCCAATCCACGTCCAACCGGTGGGCCGCCGCCACCGCGGTGGGGGATGTGGCGAAGCGCCCGATCCCGAGGACTTCCGTGGGAAGGAAGCGCTCCTCCAGGAGGAGCCGGAGCCAGTTCCCGTGGTTCGGTTCCCCCCCTTCGGCGGCCATGTCCAATCGCCCGTCGAGGACGACGAGCCCGAGATCCAGCTCCTTCCCCAGATGGCGGACCGCCTCGTGGGTCACCCCCTGGTCCCCGCCCACGAGGAAGACGGGCCACTGCGGTTCCTTGGTCCGGAGCGAGTCCAGGGTACGTCCCAGGGTCCGACGGAGGTCGGACCGGTCCTCCCCCAGGGAGAGCTCCCGGGCCTGGACCCACTCCAGGGGGGCTCCCCGGGCGAGATCGTAGGGGGAAAGGGAGAGCATCTCCCGGCGGATCGCCTCCGGGGCGAACCGGCTCCCCCTCCGGCCCAGGGAGCTCTGGTCCCAGGGCACCCCCACCACGTGCACCGGCATGCTGCGGGAGGGAACTCCATCGGGGATTATCTGGGTGATGCGTGGGTCGGTGG
This sequence comes from Thermoplasmata archaeon, assembly GCA_021798195.1. Lineage (GTDB taxonomy): Archaea > Thermoplasmatota > Thermoplasmata > Lutacidiplasmatales > UBA184 > JAJZYH01. Next base: position 11,704 of record JAJZYH010000001.1, on the reverse strand, counting down.
GGGAGAAGGGCTATGGCTCCGGCGATGTTCGGGAAGGCCATGGCGGTCCGGGCGGTCCTCCCCCCCCTTCCTTCCCGTCGAGGAGATCCGACAGCGGGTCCTCCCGGTGCTTCCGGATCTGGACATCGTGGAGGAGCCCCTGGACCCGGGGAAGTTCCCCCTGGACCAGATCGACGTCCTCATCCTCACCACCTTCACGCTCTTACCCGGCGACGTCATTGAGCGCCTGCCGGCCCTGAAGTTCATCCAGGTGGCCAGCACGGGGTATGACGCCGTGGACCTCGCGGCGTGCCGGTCCCGGGGGATCCGCGTCGCCAACGTCCCCGTGGCGAACTCGGCCTCGGTGGCGGAGCACGTGATCCTGAGCGCTCTCATCCTCCTCCGGCGGGCCCACCAGCTGGACAGCCAGATCCGGAAGGGTGAGTGGCCCCTCCTCACCGACGCCCATGATCTGGGCGGGAAGGTGTTCGGGATCGTGGGGATGGGACGGATCGGCCGGGCCCTCGCCACGCGCCTCCTCCCGTTCGAGACCTCCACCATCTACTACGACACGGTGCGTCCTTCTCCGGAGGAGGAGCGGCGGCTGGGCCTCACCTATGTGGACCTCCCGACCCTCTTCGAGAGCGCCGACATCGTCTCCCTGCACGTGCCTCTCGTCCCCGCCACGCAGGGCATGGTGAACGCGTCGCTCCTGGGTCGGATGAAACCGGGAGCCATCCTGGTCAATACCGCCCGGGCGGAGGTGGTGGATCTCGGCGCGGTCCGACCGCTGGTGGCCGAGGGGAAGATCCACCTCGCGCTGGACGTGTACCCGGAGGAACCTCCGGATTTCTCCGACTCCCTCTTCCAGGCGCCCGGCACCTTCTACACGCCGCACGTGGCCGGTGCCACCCGGGAGGCCCAGGAACGCTTCGTGGCGGAGACGGTGAAGAACGTCCTGCGCTTCCTCCAGGGAAAGGATCCCCTCTATCGGGTGGACCACCTCCCCGACCCCCAGTGAGCCCCCTTCGGGACAGGAGGAACGGGGCATGGCATCCACAGTGGCCGGAGAAATTTCCCGGGCGCTGCGCGCCATGGGAATGGAGTTGATCTTCGGAAACCCCGGGAACACCGAGCTCCCGTTCCTTGCGGACATCGTTCAGCGGTACGTGCTGTCGCTTCACGACGGACTCGCCGTGGGGGCCGCGGACGCGTACGCCCAGGTCCTGCGTCGACCGGCGCTCGTGAACCTGCACGCGGCCCCGGGGGTGGGGAACTCCATGGCCTTCCTGGATACCGCGCTCCGGAACCGGTCCCCGCTGGTGGTCACGGTGGGAGAGCAGGATCGGAGGCATCGGGCCCTGCACCCCCTGCTCTCCGGCGACATCGGGGCCATGGTGCGGCCGGTCTCCAAGGGATATCTCACCGTGGACGAGGGACGGGACGTGGTCCCGGTCCTGACCCGTGCGTGGGAGATCGCCTCGTCGCGTCCCTGGGGGCCCGTCGTGGTGGGCCTACCCATGGACCTCATGGAAACCCCTTATGAGGGACGAGATCCGCTCCCACCTTCGCAGCCTCCGATTGCAGTGTCCGGTGATGTGGCTCCGGTGGTGGAGGCACTGAGGTCGGCAACGAATCCGGTGATCGTCGCCGGGTACGAGGTGGACATCGACGACGCATTCGGGGAGCTGGAAGCGCTCGCGGACCGTTTGCAGTGTCCCATCTACGCGGAGCCTCTCGCTTCCCGGGCCCCCGTGGCCGCGGACTCCGCCCACTTCATGGGAGACCTCCTCCCCGCGTCGGCCATGATCAATGCGTCCCTCGCACTCCATGACGTGGTGCTCCTCGTGGGAGGGGCGCTCACGCTCTACCCGTACACGGCGTCGCCCCTCCTCCAGGGGAAGCGGGTCTTGTACCTGGGAACGGACGCGGAGGTACCGCGGCTGCTGGGGATCCGGGAATCCCTGGTGGGCCCCTGCCGGGAGGGTCTCGCCGCGCTTCTCGCCAAACTGCCCCCGCGATCGGGGACCTTCCGCCGTCCCCGGGACCTCGGACGGGCCGGTCGGGTGGCCCGGTCCCGGGCCACCATGGGGGCCGAGTTCGTCCTGGATTCGGTGGCATCCCTCTTCGAGGAGCACCTGGTGCTCGACGAGGCGGTCTCCAATACCCCGGTGCTGAAACGGGTTGGCTTTTACCGGGGGAAGGATAGCTACCTCGCATCGCGCAGCGGCCAGATGGGCTGGGCCCTCGCCGCCGCCGTGGGGGCGGGTCTGGCCCGGCCCCGGACCCTTGCGGTGGTGGGCGACGGCGCCTTGCTCTATTCTCCGCAGGCGCTCTGGACACTGGCCCGGGAGGGGATTCCCGCGAAGGTTCTCGTGCTCAACAACCACGGGTACTCCATCCTGCGGAGCTACTCCAAGAGCTTCCATCCGGCTCTCACGGATGCCCCCTTCCTCCAGATTCCCGGCTTGGATGTCGTGGGCGTATCGCGATCCATGGGGGTCCCCGCGGAAACCGTGAAGGAGCCCGGAGAACTCGCTCCGGCCCTCCGGGAGCTCCGGGATTCCCCCGGCCCCCGCCTCCTGAACGTCGAGATCGACCCGGAGGTCCCTTCCCTGTTCTCCTAGGCGGGAATGGACCGGGGTTCCGGGCCAGTCCTTTTATGCGGCAGTGGTTCGTGGCCTGCGGCGCTCGCAGGGGTAGCCTAGCTTGGTCAAAGGCGCCAGATTCAGGGTCTGGTCTCGTAGGAGTTCGTGGGTTCAAATCCCTCCCCCTGCACTTCACTTCAGTTCCTATCCTTGCACTCCCTTCTCTCAGCGGGATGGCTCGCCGGAGGGAGACCACCAGGTACCCCTTCGCCTACCCCCACGGGGTCCGGGGCTACACCGAGCGCCGCAAGGCGCAAATCGCCTCCCAAGCCCCCGGGGTGGAAGTCTAAGGCTGACCCAACCACAGCGAGAGGCCATCCTTCAGTTCGTCCGAGCGCAGTGGAGAACGGTCGGAGACCTGAGGGTCCGTACCCATTCTATCTTGAGGCAAAGAGGTAACAGCTGAGCCGCGCACCCGTTCCTTAGTCGCCCCCCACTCCCAGGTCCATTCGTGGTACCCCACGCCCGGTGCCTCCCATCCGCGGTGCCACAAGAGAGCGTTCATCTCGCCACAGTGCTGCAGCTCTTCTTCGACCATGTGCCAGAATCTCGTGCGCGGCGTGATTCATTCATGGCACGACTGATGAGATGCATCTCCCCATCAACCCGGTGGTATATCCGGTCGGCCTACCCGAGCAAGAACGCTCAACGCCTCCACCGTCGCCCATTGGCTGGGTGGACCCGGAGGCTCCAGACGAAGGGGGAACACCGGACCCCGGAAGGCGTACCCGCCCCTTTCCGGGTCCAGATCGGGATGGTCCGCGTCGAGAGCCCATATCCCGTCGGGGCGCCGCTTTCCCAGTAACCAGCGAAGAGCGGGCTGGAGGCGGGGATCCGAACCGTACCCGAGCCGCGTGAGGATCCGGAGCCCGACCAGGACGTCATAGTAGTAGTGGGTGGGGTAGTGGATCCGGAACCAGGGAGGGTAGCGGACCCGGCCCTCCTCCATGAGGTGACGGGAGAGGTAGAACTCGGCCCCTCGCTGGATGGCAGTGTGCACCGCCTCGCCCCGGTCCGCCACGGGGATCTCTGCCAGGGCGGCCAGGCCTTCCCAACCATCGAGGGTCCCGGACTTCGAGGGAAAGCAGTGCCAGCCCCCATCGGGCTTCTGGGTCCGGAGGATCCAGTCGATCGCCCGCTGGACCACGGGGTGGTCCCGGTAGCCGATCCGAATGAGGGACCGCACCGCGTTCCCGGTGGCACAGATCTCGCCGGTCCGACCGGATAGGTCTCGGCCGCGCCGGCTCCATCGGTCCATGAGAAGTTCCGCCGCGCGCCGGACGCGCGGGTCGGAGCGGGTCATGCCCAGGTCCGCCAGGACGATGACCATCCAGTTGGTCGTGGTGTACTTGGGGTAGTAGAGTTCCTCGGCCGAGTTCCCGGGGGTGGCCCAGTGCCCATCCCGGAACTGCGATGCGAGGAGCTTCGCCGCCCACCCGGTGCGGCCGATCGCCTCCCGCGACCGGCGCACCCGCGCATCTCCCGGAGAACGGCCTTCTACCTCCGTCCAATAACGGAAACGGACGCTCGGATCCGCCCGGGCACCGGTCAGCCACCTCCGCACCGACGGAGGAACGTCCATGACTTCCCCTACGTTATCCAACCATATAATGCGCCAAGTGGAACCTACCTCAGGGATTGGAGCCGCAACACCACAGCGGCGAAAGATCGCCGGAGAAGGACATCCCGGTGGGAACGGACTCATCGCGTTGCCTTGGCATTTCGGTGAAAGCGGATGCGATCCCGTGATAGCAATCTATCCCGGAATGGGCCGGATCACGTGTGCATCTCTGTGATCAGGACCCCGGAGAGTCGGGAAGGATCCGATGCGACGCGTCCATTGGAAGGCGTGCGGCAACCCATCCTGGCTGAGCTTTGTCGCCCACGTCGCAGAAACTGCCGGGGGATTCGTCTCCCCTCCTCAGAATCCCGCGCCACATCGGGGGCAGCGTCCCAGGGTCTCCGGGTAGACCGATTGGCAGTACCGGCAACGGAACATTACCTGAGGGGGAGGGGGCGCAGGATGGGGAGGCCCGGGTTGGTGGACGTTGACGACAACGGGGGGAGGGGGGGTGTGGGTCATGGGGGGGACCATGTAGATTGCGGGAGGGGACGCGTGCGGAGCGGTCCACAGTCCCAGCACGATCACGGTGATCCCGGCGATGAGGAGCACGACTCCCAGCACGGCCCCCACGATCGTGACGATCAGAACGACTCCCACGAGGAGGAGGATGACGCCGACTATCACGGACGCCGCGACCATCGTGCCCCCCTCTCCGCCCGTGAAAGGCATGGCAGGAATCCCTTTTAATGAGCCTCCCCGACCACCCGAGGCGGGCTCTCCCGCGTCTCCCGAATGCCGGTGGGCACCGTACCCTCGCTTCTCCCGTAGCTTCGCGGAAGACCCCTCCGGGAGCCTTATGGTATGGCGCGCGTTCCGGAAAGGTGGGAGGTTCACGCACGCATGCCCCGGGGAGTGGACATCGACATCCATCTGACGCCCGGTATCCCCGATGAGAACTTCGTGGCCGAAGCGCTGGGGAACCTTGCCGCCTACCAGCTGGAATCGCGACGGGGGGAAACGCTCCAGTGGCAGGTCCTGCGGGTGGAAGAGTCCGGCCGCCATCATTTCCGCCTGGTGATCCGACATCCGGACCGGATCCTCGACCTCGGCCTCGCCCACGACCTCCGGGACATGCTGGACCGCCTCTCACAGCAGAGCCAGGACGAACTCCGGGCCGCGTTCCACCGGGCCCAACGCAACGGACTTGTCCCGGTCCGCCTGCGCCATGTCCGGGAGACCCCGGATCTCTGGCAGGACGACTTCTGGAACTGGATCGGTTGAGCCCGGGCGCTGGGGCACATTATTCCATTATAGTTATATACGCATGTTCCCCTCTTCTTCCTCACTGGAGGAATTGGTATGCCCACCGACGTTTCGAACCCCGACCCCACCCCTGGAGCTTCGACACCTACCGAGGACCTGGACGCGCTCATGGAGGCTCGTGCGCGCGTCGTCAAGGAGATCCTCCGGACCCAGAAGGGGCCCGGGGACGTGTCCGGTGCCCCCCGCGGGGCCCCGGAACCTCTCACGGTGCACCTGACCCAGGCGACGTTCCCGGAGTTCGTGCGCCAGAACGAGCGCGTGGTGGTGGATGTCTGGGCTCCCTGGTGCGGCCCGTGCCGGCAACTCGCTCCGATCCTGGATTCCCTGGCGCGGGAGCTCCGGGGGAAGGTCCGGTTCGCCAAGGTGAATGCGGACGACGAGCCGGTCCTCTCCGCTCAGTTCGGCGTGCAAGGGATCCCCACCCTCCTATTCTTCCGCGGTGGGAAGCTCGCGGGCAGGTCCGTGGGTCTCCAGCCCAAGGGCACGCTCCTTGCGCAGATCCAGCGGTCCCTGGGCCCTGTGGGTGCGGAGTGATACTCGTGGGGGACTTCGTCTACCGGCGAGAAGTTCCGGAGGATCTCTCGGGGATCCTCCACCGCCTGGAGCCCGCCCTCAAGATCCGGGGTTTCGGTATCCTCGCGACCCTGGACGTCGCCCGGCAGCTCCGGGAAAAGCTGGGAACCTCCCAGGAAGACCTCGTCATCCTGGACGTATGCTCTCCGCGCCATGCCCACCGGATCCTCGCCGTGCATCCGGAGGCCGCCTGGCTCCTCCCGTGCAAGATCGTGCTCTCGCATCATGAGGGTCGGACGCGGATCGATCTCCCGCGTCCCACGGAATTGATCGGCGTGCTGAACCCGCCCTCCGGATTGCGGGGCATCGCGTGGGAGGTGGAACAGCTTCTCATGGAAGCGGTGGATGAGGCCGCGGGGGGGCCTACCCTCCCCACGCACGTTCCTTCCCCATCGGCCGTCACAGGGTGATACCCGTGCCCCGGGGATCCCCCTCTGGGACGCCCGATGTCCGGCGTCTCGCGCAGCTCCATGCGGATTTCTGCCAGGCGTTCACGCACCCGACGCGCCTTGCCATCTTGGACCTCCTCCGGAAGGGGGAACGCTCCGTGGGGGACCTCGTGAAGGCGACCGGGCAGTCCCAGCCCAGCGTATCGAAACATCTCGCCGCCATGCGCCAGTGGGGCGTCGTCGTGGACCGACGGGCCGGGACGCAGGTCTACTATCGTCTCCGGGACGAGCGGCTCATGCGGGCCTTCGACCTCATCCGCGATGTCCTCGTGGAGTATCTGGGGAGCCTGGGCAAGGTGGCCACGTCGCAGCCGCGATGAGCCCGCGGCGCCCGGATCTCCCGGACGCACGGATCCGGGCGGTCCCCCAAGGATCTCTCTTCCGGTAGTGAAGAAGTCCCCAAGGCACGGTGTCGGTGCCCGGGGACAGGACAAAAGGAGAGGGGGAAAGGGTTGGCTCTCTTCGGTTCCAGGCGCTTACGATCCCGAGACCACCACGGAGCCGATGTTGGGCGTGAACATCACGACGCCCCCGGTCACATGCACGCTGGTGGCCAGGTTGACGTCGATGTCCAGCACCGTGGTCATCCCCGGGTGGACCGTGAACGCAACATTCACATCCGCGCTGTTCGCGGAGGTGAGCATCGCGGTCACGTTGGACCCGTTGGTGAACACCACGGCCACGTGGGTTACCGCAAGCCGTACCTGCGTGTACTGGCCCGCGGAGAGCTGGTCCAGTCCCAGGACCTTGGCCATGGCGGTCCCGTTCAGCGCCTCGAGATCGATCGTCGATCCCGAGACGTTGAGGGTGGTCCACCCGCTTCCGTGGATGTCGGCCTCGTGCACGGACACCGAGCTGAAGGTGACGTACACATGGGCGCACCCCGAGCACGGGGCGTCATGCACCATCACCTCCACGCTGCCCGTGCCGCCCAGTTCTCCAAAGACGTAGAGCCCCGCCAGGACGGCCGCCACGAGGACGACCGCCGCGACGAGGGCTACTCGGCGGCGTTTCCGTTGCTCCATGCGGAAGACCACAGGTCCAGGGCATCATCCCGATTCTGGTACGGATGTCGAACCGGGACGTCCCAACCTTTTTCCCCACCCCCCCGCTGTAGGACTTCCCATGGTGGATCTCACCCCGGATGCCCTTTCCGTGCTCTATGCCCTCATCCTGGTCCTTCCCCTCACCCTCGCGGCCCTGGCCCTGAAGAGCCGGCGGAGCCGGCCGGACCCTGCCCACCGGGTCCGTTCCTCCCTGCTCGCCGTGGGGATGACGCTGTTCGCCCTCCAGGGCCTCTACCTGCTCTTGGTGACGATCTCGGGCGGGGTGCCCAGCGCAGAGTTCATCCTGATCTCGTCGGGACTGGAGGTCCTGGCACTTGCCTTCCTCGTCGCATCCTCCCTCCAGTGAGGAACCACCGGGAACTCCCTCCGGAGAGGCCCCCGCCCCCCCTTCGGAGGGTTCCTCGGCCCCGTGGGCCGAGGTGCTCCTGAGCTTCGTCCAGAGGTATCCCGGGCTCCACGTGCGGGAGCTCATCCGGCGTCTCAAGATCCCCATCGGGACGCTGGATTACCACCTGTACCGACTGGGCCAGAAGGGACTCTTGGAGACGCGGGATGTGGGGGGGTACCGGTGCGTCTTTCCCAACCGGCCCGTGGGGGAGGGTCCCCCCATCCCCGAGGACCAGAAGGCGGTCCTCGCCCTCCTGCGCCTCCCCACCCCCCGGACGATCCTCCTCCATCTCTATCTGAAGGGGTTCGCCTCCGCGAAGGATCTCGCGGGCTCGGCGGGAATCTCAGCATCGACCCTGAGCTACTACATGGACCGGTTGGAGGGGCTGGGCCTCATCGCCCGACAAGGGGCACCGGGGGGACCCCGCCGGGTGACCCTCAAGGACCCGGAGCTCGTCCGGAGGGTCCTTCTGGCCTATCCCCCACTTCCGGAAGGGGCGGGAGACCGCTGGGTCCGCCTCTGGGAGGGTCTGCGTTGAGCCCGCCCGGACGGGGAAGCCCTCCCCCGGGCGGAGACCCCCCCTTCCAATGGTGTACCAAAAGCGTCGTACAGGGGAGGCCGTATAGGCACTCCCGGGGGACGCGTCGCATGGTGGCATCTCGCGGGACCGGGGGCGCCCCCCCGGGGATCTTCGGGCTCCTCCTGGCTCTCTTCCTCATCGCGGCGCTGACATTGCCGGGCACGGCGGCCCCGTCCTCCGCAGGGTCGGGAACGCTCCCCCTGGAACGACCCCTCTCGGTGGGGGGCCCTCCCCCGCAATCGAACCTCCTCTGGGATTCCGGGAACGTCACGTGGAGCTTCTCCCGGGCGGTCCCATCGATCCTGCTCTCCTCGGACCGCAACCGGTCCCTGGACGTGGGTCTCGCCCTGGAGAACATCCTGGAGGTGGCCCCGTCCCCGGTGGTTCCCGGAGGACCCCTGGGGCTGGTGGCGTTCGCCGTGGCGGAGCCTCCCAGCCTACGGACCTTCAACGTCACCGTGGAGAGGAACGGGTCCGGACCCGCGGGAGTGACCATCGTCATGGAGGCCAACATAACGGTGGACCGGCTCTTCCTGCGTCCGGGGGTCCCGGGTCTTCCCCTGTGGTCCCTCCCCGGAGGGGAGATCCCCCCCGCCGCCCTTGGATCCTCGGCGGGAACGGTCACGGTGACCATCACCTTCGTCCTGGAGACGCAGCCGTTCCCCTCCGGAGGGGGGGCCCGGGTCTCCCTGAACGTGACCCACTGGCCCTGGCTCGCGCCCACGGACCAGCTGGCCCTGGAATGGGCCTACCTTCTCCCCGCCAACGCCTCGTCCGCGGGCCTTTGCACCGCGCTCCACGGGGGCGGGCACGCCACGGGAGGAGGGTCCTGTGGCGGCCTTCCCTCCCTGGCCCCGGATAGCCCGCAGTGGGGCAACGCCACCTCCGCCCTGGCCCTGGTACAGGGATCCTCCACCCTCTCGTCCCTGGCCTGGGAACCCTCCGCCAACGTCACCACCTCCCTGGGAGGGGTGGCGGGCGTCTCCCTCGCGAGCGCCTTCTACTCGGTCTCCTCCGCCCACACCGTCCGGTTCCTTCAGGTCCTCCCCGCCGGGGGCGAGTTCCGGGACGTCTCCGAGGATCCCACCATCTCCCTCCTTCCCCCGGTGGTGACCGCCATCGTCTCCTACATCACCGGGAACCTCCCGGTCTTCGCGGGCGCCGCCCTCGTGGCCCTGGGGGCATGGGCGGGGGTCCTCACCGTCCGGCGCCGGCGCGAGGCGCGGGCTCTGGACCGGTTGGTCCCTCTGGGGGGCATTGCCCCGGGACCTGGAGTGGGACCTTCCCAGCATGCATATATACGCATACCCACGTCGTGAGGGGAGGGGGCATCCCTCCGGCCAGGTCCTTCCATGCCACGCGGGTCACCCATCCTTCGGGGATCCGGAGGTTTCCACCGGAGACTGGGGTGGGCGTTCGCCATCGCCTCTGTGAGCCTCCTGATCGTGATCCCCCTCGTGCCCCCGGCCCATGCCGAGGTGATCCTCTCGTACTCCGCGGCCCCCTCGGTGGGAGGGCATCCCCCCCTGGCGCCGTTGGGGGGCCGCCACGTCAACGCCCATCATGGTCGGTGTACCGCCACGGCCGTGGGGTCCGTGGCTCCCGGGTCGGCCCGGGGAAGCCTCTCCATCGCGGAGGCGATCCGCTGCCCCAGCGGAACGCGCCTTGTCTTCGCACCCGCGCTCACATTCACCAACGGCCTCGCAAACGTCCCCGGCACCTCCCTCAAAGCCTCCCTGCACGAGGTGGCGTTCACGGGGGACACGGCCATGGCCTCCAATGTCCAGCTCTACCTGCAGAATGTCCGGTCCGGGAAGATCGTCACGTCCCACCTCACCATCCGGCACGGGGTGGTGATCCGGCCCACCACGAGCTATGCCATCGTGCGTCCCGGGCCGGCGGGAACCCTGGGGGTGGGGATCCGGATGACCCTGCGGACGCCCACCCCGAACCCCAGCTCCATGACCCTCGACCTCGTGCTGGACCTCGAGATCCTCCGGGGGGGACACCTCGTGGGGTTCAGCCAGGAATGGATCGCCGTGACGTTCACGTACTGAGGGAAGGTTCGTACCCCTCGGTACGTTCCGGCGCGCAGGGGACCCGGTACGGGCAATCCCGGCACATCCACGACGGGCAGACGGGCAAGGCCTCCACGCTCCGGGCCCGGGTGGCCTCTTCCAGGAGCCCAGGAAGGTCCTGGGCGTACCGGGCCGTCTCCTGGAGGGCCTCGGGGTGGAACTTGAGGTCGAAGACCTGGAGCTTCTGGCTCTCCTCGGTGAGCTTCCAGTTCCAGACGTACGCACGTCCCTCGGTGGCCCCCACGAGGGCGGCCCGGAGGGCGAGCTTCCGGACCTCGTCGGGGATCCCCCAGTTGCCCAGGATATCCGGCACGGTGGGGCGGATGGGGGCACGGACCTTGCGGACCTTCACCAGGAAGGGCCTCCCGTTGAGGGTATGGACCACCTCGGTCCGCGGCCCGACGCGGACCGGGACCTCCTGGTGACGAGGTCCATGGAGGGAGAGGAGTGCCCCGAAGAGCTGGCGCTCCAGGCCCTTCGTCCCGGCCCGATCGAGGTCGGACGTCGAGGGAGGAGGAGGCTCTCCCCCCCCGCTCTGCCGGGCGTTCTCCTCCTCGTCCAGGGCCCACTGCTCCCAGAGGAGCTTTCGGGGGAGGAGCAGGGAATGCAGGGAAATCCCCGCACGGGCGCGATGGACCCTCCGGTCGACGTCGCTCCGGCGGGCGCGCTCCTGGAGGAGTTCCAGGAACTCGGGGTCCTCGGTCCACTCGGCCTGCCGGGCGATGACCGGCTCCAGGCGTGGACGGTCCGGGCAGTCGCAGATCCTCGCCACGCGGTACTTGCATTTCATGGGCCACCACGGGCAGGCGGGGAGCCCTGAGGGGTCCCTTCGCTCCACGGCGCTCCTCAGGAGGTCCCGACGCCGGGCCATCTCGGCCCGGATCCCGGGGAGGTCCGGGTAGGTCACCTGGAGAGGGGGGAGGATCTTCGAGGCGCCGGTGTCGTCGTCCCGGTGCACCAGGAGAAGACGCCCGTGGTCCACGCCCAGGAGGGCGCAATACATCCCCAGCTGCTCCAGGTGCTCGTCGGACGGCCGGTCCCGGACCTTCCCCACG